>JBPCIT010000264.1:0-22897 GCA_051006015.1 Longimicrobiaceae bacterium | reverse complement strand
CCGACAGGCCCTCATGGTTCCGACAGTGTGGGCAGTCCTTCAGGGGCACGAAGACGAGGTCTTGGCCGCTGCCTTCAGCCCGGACGGGCGGCAGGTGGTCACGGCTGGCGGGGACGGCACGGCACGGCTGTGGAATGCAGAGACAGGGGAAGAGCGGAGGGTGCTGCGCGGGCACGAGGGCGTGATCGTGTCGGCTGCCTTCAGCCCGGACGGGCGGCAGGTGGTCACGGCTGGCTTGGACGGCACGGCGCGGCTGTTTGCTCTACACGCGGATGATCTGCTGGCGCTTGCACGAGCGCGAATCCCGGTCACTCTCGCGCCCGCTGTCAGAGATACGCTGCTTGGCAATGTGGACCAGGGGTGGTTCCGCTTTGCTCGACGCTGACTCTGCGGGGCTGTGAACGCGCTTTCTCCTGTTGTGGCTGCCCCTCCCGGATGCACCTCAGCGCCGAAGCGCTGCTATCTTGATCCTCTCGTCCTTGCACCGGCACCTTCGCCATAACCCCTGATGTCCATCGCCTCCGCCACCCTCCTCCCCGACCTCCGCCGCCAGCTGCGGCGCCTCGAAGACGACCTGCGCGAGCGCGCGCAGCAGGTGCTCGAGCTGGCGCAGGCGCTCCGGGCCGAGTACCAGCAGGGGCGCGAGGCCGGGCGCATCGGCGACGCCTTCGAGGTGTGGCGCGAGGAGCAGCTCACGCAGGCGGCGGTGCACTGGGTGCTGGCCTGCGTCTTCGTCCGCTTCATCGAGGACAACGGACTGATCGAGGAGCCGCTCCTCGCCGGCCCCGGCGAGCGGGGGCAGCGCGCCGCCGACCAGCAGACGCTCTACTTCCGGCAGCACCCCACCCACAGCGACCGCGACTACCTCTACTACGCCTTCCAGACGGTGGCCGACCTCCCCGCCGCCGCGCCGCTCCTCGAGCGCGAGCACAACCCGGTGTGGCAGCTCGGGATCTCGGCGGACGCGGCGAAGGAACTGCTCGCCTTCTGGCGCGAGCGCGACCCCGCCACGGGCGCTCTGGTGCACGAGTTCACGGACCCGCGCTGGAGCACCCGCTTCTTAGGCGACCTGTACCAGGACCTCTCCGAGGCGGCGAAGAAGAGGTACGCGCTGCTGCAGACGCCGGAGTTCGTGGAGGAGTTCATCCTCGACCGCACGCTCGAGCCCGCCATCCGCGAGTTCGGGCTGGAGGCGGTGCGCATGATCGATCCCACCTGCGGCTCGGGGCACTTCCTGCTGGGGGGCTTCCACCGGCTGCTGAAGCGCTGGCAGCAGCGGGAGCCGGGAACGCCGGAGCGGGCGCTGGTGCAGAAGGCGCTGGACGGGGTGTACGGCGTGGACCTCAACCCCTTCGCCGTCGCCATCGCGCGCTTCCGGCTGCTGGTGGCGGCGCTGCAGGCCAGCGGCTTCACCCGGCTGCGGGACGCGCCCGGCCACCGCATCAACCTCGCCGCGGGCGACAGCCTGCTGCACGGCCGGCGCTTCGGGGAGCTGGACCTGGGGGTGACGGTGGACACCGCCCGCTTCCGCCACACCTTCCGCGCCGAGGACCTGCCGGAGCTGGAGCGCATCCTCGGGCAGCAGTACCACGCGGTGGTGGGGAACCCGCCGTACATCACCGTCAAGGACCGGGCGCTCAACCAGGCATACAGGGAGCGCTACTCGACCTGCCACATGAAGTACGCCCTGAGCGTGCCGTTCACTGAGCGCTTCTTTGAGCTTGCCACTGCCGCATCAGGGAGAGAAGCAGCGGGGTTCGTAGGGATGATTACTGCCAACTCCTTCATGAAGCGGGAGTTCGGCAAGAAGCTGGTGGAGGAGTACTTCTCCGGCATGGATCTCACGCACGTGATCGACACCGCAGGCGCATACATCCCGGGCCACGGCACACCCACGGTGATCCTGTTCGGGCGGCACCGCGCGCCTGTAGCTGACACCGTTCGCACCGTCATGGGGATCAAGGGCGAGCCAAGTACGCCCGACGATCCGGCGCAGGGGAAGGTGTGGACTGCAATCCTTGAGCAGGTGGACGTGCCGGGCAGCGAAGGCGAGTTCGTCAGCGTTGCCGACGTTCCACGCGACACGTTTGGTCGGCACCCGTGGAGCATCGGGGGGGGTGGGGCGGCGGAGCTGAAGGAGAGCGTTGAGACGCGCGCTGCTCGCGAACTCAGCAGCATTGCTGAATCTGTAGGGATCGTTTCGTTCACACTGGAGGACAGCGTTTACATCCTCGATCCGGCCACAATACGCCGGCTTCACGTTGATGGTTCAATTGTTCATCCGACTGTGAGCGGCGACGAACTCCGTGATTGGGTCCACGATCGGGCAGAGGTAACAATTTTCCCCTATGCGGCGGATTTCAAGCCGGTGGAGTTGACCGAGTACTCCGGAGCTTTGAAGTACATGTGGATGTATCGCCATGGGTTGGGCAGCAATGTCCTCTTCGGTGGGACGACGAAAGTGGAAGCGGGGATGCGCTGGTATGAGTTCGGGCGCCTCACGCATTCGAAGCTGCAAACGCCCCTCTCCATCACGTTCGCTGAGGTCGCGACGCACAACCACTTCGTGCTCGATCGCGGTGGCAAAGTCTTCAAGCAGACTGCCCCGGTTGTCAAGCTCCCGGCGCGTGCCACAGAAGCAGACCATCTCGCGCTTCTTGGGCTGCTCAACAGTTCAACTGGCTGCTTCTGGCTCAAGCAGGTCTCCCACAACAAGGGCAGCACTGTGGATCAGCGCGGTGCCCGCCAGCGGACGGCGCCGTTCGAGGATTTCTATCAGTTCAACGGCACCAAGGTCGGGATGTTCCCCGTCGCCGAGGAGAAGCCCCTCGACCTCGCCACCCGCCTCGACACCCTCGCCCGCGAGCGCCAGTCGCACCTGCCGGACGCGCTGGTCGAGCAACTCCCGATGAGCCGCACGGATCTGGACCGGCACCGCGTCGAGGCCGAGCGCCTACTGCGTCAGATGATCGCGCTGCAGGAGGAGCTGGACTGGCGCTGCTACCGGCTCTACGGCGTCACCGAGCAGGACCTCTGCTACCGCGACGCCGCGGGTCAGCAGCTGGACCCGCCGAAGCTCGCGCTGGGGGAGCGCGCCTTCGAGATCGTGCTGGCGCGGCGCATGGCGGCGGGGGAGGAGGAGACCACCTGGTTCGAGCGCCACGGCTCGACACCCATCACCGAGCTGCCCGCCCACTGGCCGGAGGAGTACCGCACACTGGTCGAGCGGCGGATCGCGCTGATCGAGCAGGACCGCTACGTCGGGCTGGTCGAGCGCCCCGAGTACAAGCGCCGCTGGAACGTGGAGGGGTGGGAGGAGCAGGAGAAGCGGGCGCTCCGGGGCTGGCTGCTGGACCGCCTCGAGGGCGAGCGCTACTGGCCGGAATTGCGGCTGCAGACCACGCGCGAGCTGGCGGCGCGCGCGCAGACGGATCGCGAGTGGATGCAGGTGGCCGAGCTGTACGTGGGCCACGCCGGCTTCAACCTCCACCCGCTGGTGCGCGAGCTGGTCGAGGGTGCGGCCGTGCCCTTCCTGCCGGTGCTTCGCTACAAGCCCTCGGGCCTGCGCAAGCGCGAGGTCTGGGAGCGCACCTGGGAGCTGCAGCGCCGCGAAGACGCCCTCGACGCGCAGGTCGCCGCCGAGCTGCAGCCCCTCGGCGGCGAGAGCGACGCGCAGTACCGCGAGCGGCTGGCGAAGGAGCAGCGCCGCCGCAGGGCGCAGGAGGTGGGGGAGATCCCCCGCCCGCCGAAGTACACCTCCGCCGACTTCCTGGACACCACCTTCTGGCGGCTGCGCGGCGCGCTCGACGTGCCCAAGGAGCGCTTCATCAGCTACCCCTTCTGCGTGCGCGACGCCGACGACTCGCTGGTGGTGGGGTGGGCGGGGTGGAACCACCTGCAGCAGGCGCAGGCGCTGGCCTCGTGGTACATGGAGGCGGTCGAGCAGGAGGGGTGGGGGGCGGAGCGGCTGCGGCCGCTGCTGGCGGGGCTGGACGAGCTGATCCCCTGGCTCGAGCAGTGGCACAACGAGGTGGACCCCGCCTACAACGAGCGGCTGGGCGACTTCTACGCCACCTTCCTCGACAGCGAGCTGCACCGCCACGGCCTCACGCGCGAGGCGCTGCGCAGCTGGACGCCGCCCGCCCGCGCGCGGGGGCGGGGAAGGCGGGGGGTGGGGGTGTGAAGATGCTCCCCTGCCTCAGTAGAACGGTCGTGGATAATCCGCAGGGTCTTCTTGGCGCGCGAGATTATGCGCGAGTTTGGCAGTGAAGAACCACCAGCCGCGCTTGGAAAAGCGGGTCCGCTCCGCAGGATCCGAGCTGGCGAAGAGGTGGTGGATTCGCCCGGTCGAGACCGCGGCCGCGTAGTTGAAGTTGGCATAGCGGTCGGGAAGGTTCCCTACTGCGGGCAGGAAGAACATCCCGGGGAAGCGGTTGGCCTTGAGGTTCTGTTGCAGGCTGTCCCGATTCGGGTCGTTGGCTGCGAACTCCGCCACCTCGAAGACGGGAGCCATCACTGCAACTGGATCTTGCTCAGGAACGGCATCGCAACCGTGTGACAGCAGAATGGCCGGACCAACAATCCGGTAGGCAGTGCCCTCTCGGGTGGTGAAATGGAGTTCGGCGGCAGGGATCACATCACCCTGCCAGGGAGAAGGATCCTTGATCTCCATGTAGAGCCACTTCGGATCCGCGAAGCGCCGGTGGCGGAGCCATCGGACCATCTCTTCGTGGCTGAGCGGCTCGTATACTTCAAGGAGCCGCTCGAGGTCAACGTCCCTATCTTCCCGCGGCACGGTCCGGCCGCGTCTTCAGCCTAGAATCCATGGGGAAGCGGCCCACCACCGGACACGGTGGTCTCCACCCGCTCGAGGTGGCTCGCCAGAACACGTGCCGACGCCTGTCGAGCGCGTGGGTCATCGATCTCTCCCCCGAGAGCATCGATCACAGCCATCGCGCGCTCGCGGGCGGATTGGAACGAGGTGGTAGGAGGTGAGAGCACGACCGAAAGGGTTGAGCGCACGGGCTCTTCCACCTTCGTGATCTGGCTCTGGTCCAGGGCCGGGGTGTGCCACAAAGACGTCCGACCAGGATCTGGCATCCAAGTAACTGCGGGCATTCTTACCTCCCCTCCTCAACTGGTTCGAAGCTGTCCAGCACACCGGGGTGGATCACCCGCTCGAAAACAGCCTGTACGGCGTCATGCAATGCTTGCAGTACGGGCCGAGCGTCCTGAAGTTCCACGCCCGCTCCCGGAATCCAAAGTTGGTCCACGTCGACCATCAGCCGTGCCGTGTTTGGTCGGATCGGTTGGGCCGACAAATGGATCACTTCAGTTCGGTGGCCCTCCTTACCAGGGCCACGGCTTCGCTCGATGCGATACGAGAACGGATTGTGTTCTTCCAGCAGAACACCGGGAACGAACTCCGACTCCGCCGCCACGAAGTTGTCAAGCTGGAACTCCCCTGGCGTGATGGGCAGCACGTTGATGTACCGAACGCCAACGCGTCGAATCCGTCCAGGATTGGCGGTTTCCCGGTAGGTCTGAAGCAGGTCGAGGGTACGGTCACGGAGCCATTCCCAGCCCGGATGGCCTGACTCGATCTTCGGCGGAAGGACACTGAGACCCAGGATGTCGGGTCCAACGGTGGCGACGACTCCACCATCGTCTCTGATGAACCGATTGATCTCCGGCGCTGCGCCAAGCGCCACACTACCACCCTCGGGGCCGAACTGGACCTGAGCCCCCGTGAAGGTCTCCACCAGCGGGAACTCGGCTTCAATGCGGCTGTGGATCTTGCCGAAGAAAACGCTCTTCCACCCGCCAGGAGGTGGCTCGAACTGGAACTCCACTACCGCTTCGAGGAGCGGCGGTCTCCGGTAGATGCGTCGTACGGTTTGCGATTCCATTGCCGTAGATTGGGGAGGAGCCGGCCGGTTCGCAAGTCCTCTGCTATGGCCATCATGTACCGCACCATTCGTGGACGGCTGTCCGCGGCCAGCGCCTTTCAGGAGGCGAGTCCGTTCCGGTATAGCGGGTCCATCTCGCGCCCACTCGGGGGCCGCTCTCGCGCGAAACCTTGAGATATGGTACTATCCCGTGCCGCCCGTTCCGGCGGTCGCCGCCCGTATCCCATCTGCAGTCGGGTGTGTGGACCGCCAGAACCCCCAGAGAAGACCGATCCGATCTCATGACCAAGATCGCTCAAATCCTCCACCTCCCCAAGCGCGTCCATCAGGGCGACTTCGTCCTCAAGCTCACCGGCGGGCGGCGGGAGTGTGAGCGGGCTGGTGGGGCGGCATGCGATGTCCTATCCTACCGTGACGGCGCATTCTGCGGTGCGCGTCCTCCGGCAGACTCCAGACATCCCTGTGGAGGCAGCATGGCGCACGTGATCCAGCATCGTTATACGCCCGAAGAGTACCTCGCGCTCGAGCGCCAGGCGGAGTACAAGAGCGAGTATCTCGATGGGCATATCTACGCGATGACGGGTGCGAGTCGCGAACACAACGTGATCACGTTGAATACGGCCGCAGAGCTGCGCGCGCAGCTCGGGGGTCGCCCATGCGAGGTCTACGCGGCTGACATGCGCGTGAAGGTGAGCGAAACCGGCCTCTACACCTACCCGGATGTGGTCGCTGTCTGCGGCGATCGGCGCTTCGAGGATGCGCACGTGGATACGCTGCTCAATCCGACCGTAATCATCGAGGTGCTCTCCGAGTCCACCGAGGCCTATGACCGGGGCAGGAAGTCCGCGCAGTACCGCCGGCTGGAATCGCTCGCCGAGTACGTGCTCATCGCCCAGGACCGGATGCACGTCGAGTGCTACGCCCGGCAGGGGGAGCACTGGGTTCTCACCGAGGTGAGCGAGCCCGATGGCTCGTTTACGCTGCAGTCCCTCGGCGGTACCCTGCGCCTGCGGGACATCTACGAGCGCATCGAGTTCCCGGATGCCGAGCGGTGACCGTGCTCCCACTCAGTCGGGCAGATTCAGGCTCCCCGATTGCCGGAGCAGATCGTCGAAATCGCTCGGGGGAGTTCCGCGCTCGATCATGGTGCGGAAGAGTGAGTATGGATCACGCTTCGACCCGTGCTTGCGCAGCGTGGACTCGTCGTTCATCCACGTATAGATGATGATCTTGCGGGCAGAGTGGAAGCGGTAGAACAAGCGGAAGCGCTGCGAGAACTTGGCTCGGAACCAATGCCGGTGCGCCGGGCCCAGCGTACTGCCCTGCCGGAACTCTTCCGCACCGGGATCGCGGGGGATCACCTCGAGGATCAAACGCCTAACCGCGGCAAGGAGCTTCGTCTTGGGGTGTCGCTCGTACGTGGAGGGATCTCGGCGGCGCAGTTCCTCGACCTCGGATCTCAGGGCCGCAAGCTGCCGGGCAAACTCCGTCCAGGCATAGAGCCGCCAGCCATTTCTCTCCGGGGCTGGGGGTGGCTTACGGGAGCGTGGCATCCTCTCCCAGGTCCTCGTCCAGATCCACCTCCAGGTGACCAACGAGTTCCTCGACTCGCGCTAGCTCCTCACTCGAGAGCGGCTGGATGCGCTCCGGGTGCTCCTGCATGTCGCGCTCGATGAACGAGAGGAAGGCCGCGAGCACGGCATCTTCTCCAGCCTGCTCCTCGGTCTCGTGCGCTGTACGGACCAGGAGCGTCCCGGGACCGATGTATTCCGCCTCGAAGCGGCCCTCGGCGAACTCGGGATGCGAGCGGAACAGGGCAGCCTCGAAGGCAATCGCCCCTGAGTTGCCGGAGCGGGTTGCGCGTCCCTTGTATGACATCTGTCCTCCGAATGCAGGTGGTGAGTACAAAGGTACGTACTACTGTCCGAGCGGTCAAGGAGGCGGATACTTTGTCTCGAGCAGCGTGGTACCCCTCAGCGTTCACAGGCAGGAGGTGAGGGATGCATTTGTGGAGGGAAGGGGATCGCTCGGAGGCGATCTGCAGCGCGTGCGAGAGGCGAGTAACCATCACGTTCCAGCTCCGTCCGTACATGCTGCGCGAGAGTGGCATCGAGGTGCCCGAGGTACTCGTTGCGGTCTGCGACGTGTGCGACCGGATCGTGGCGATCCCGGCGCAATCGACGCCCATGCTCAGGAAGGTGTGTTGAGCATGGTGACGAGCGGCGCATGCGAACCGAAGGTCGTCTCCGCTTGAGATGAGGACCCCATGACCAAGATCGCCGACCTCATCCACATCCCCGAGCGCGTCCACCAGGGCGATTTCGTGCTCAAGCTCACCGAGGGAGTCCGCCGCCCGGAGGACACGCTCCGGAGCTACGTGGTCACGCCGCAGCTGGTGCAGTGCTTCGACCAGGCGCTCTCGCTGATCCGCTCGGCGGTGGAGGCAAACACCAGCAAGGGCGCCTACCTGCACGGAAGCTTCGGCAGCGGCAAGAGCCACTTCATGGCCGTGCTCTCGCTGCTGCTGCAGAACCATCCCGGCGCCCGCTCGATCCCAGAACTGGCGGAGGTGGTGAGCCGGCACAACCGCTGGACGCAGGAGCGCCGCTTCCTGGTCGTGCCCTACCACCTGATCGGCGCGACCAGCCTGGAGTCCGCGGTGCTGGGGCAGTACGCCGACTACGTGCGCAAGCTGCACCCGGAGGCGCCCACCCCCGGCTTCTACCGCGCCGAGAAGCTCTTCGAGGACGCCCGCCGGCTGCGCGAGCGCATGGGCGACGCCCAGTTCTTCGCGCAGCTCGGCCAGCACGAGGGGGGCGACGAGGGGTGGGGCGCGCTCGACAGCGCCTGGGACGCGGCCAGCTTCGAGGCCGCGCTGGCGGCACCTCCCGGCACCGAGGAGCGCGCGCGGCTGGTGGGGGATCTGGTGGATTCCTTCTTCGGCTCGGCGCGCGACCTGGCGGCGGGGCGCGAGGAGGGGTTCGTCTCGCTGGACGAGGGGCTGGTCATCCTCTCGCGTCACGCCCGCGACCTCGGCTACGACGCCGTGGTCCTCTTCCTGGACGAGCTGATCCTCTGGCTGGCCAGCCACGCGGCGGACCTCCCCTTCCTGCAGCGCGAGGGGCAGAAGGTGGTCAAGCTGGTCGAGTCCACGCTGGCCGAGCGGCCGATCCCGGTGGTGAGCTTCATCGCCCGCCAGCGCGACCTGCGCGAGCTGGTGGGCGAGCACCTCCCCGGCGCCGAGCAGCTGGGCTTCGCCGACGTGCTCAACTGGTGGGAGGCGCGCTTCGGCCAGATCACCCTCGAGGACCGCAACCTCCCGGCTATCGTCGAGAAGCGCCTGCTGCAGCCAGTCTCCGGGACGGCGGCGCGGCAGCTCGAGGAGGCCTTCGAGCGCACCGCCCGGGTGCGCGAGGAGGTGCTCGGCATCCTCCTCACCCGCGAGGGGAACCGCGAGATGTTCCGGCAGGTCTACCCCTTCAGTCCGGCGCTGATCGACACGCTGGTCGCCGTCTCCTCGCTGCTGCAGCGCGAGCGCACCGCGCTCAAGCTCCTCGTGCAGCTGCTGGTGGACCAGCGCGAGACGCTCGAGCTGGGCGACCTGGTGCCGGTGGGCGACCTCTTCGACGTGATCGAGTCGGGCGACGAGCCCTTCACGCAGGCGATGCGGATCCGCTTCGAGCAGGCCCGCAAGCTCTACCACCACAAGCTGCTCCCGCTGCTCGAGGAGCAGCACGGGGTGACGCGCGAGCAGATCGCCGCCAACCAGGTGGACGCCGCGCGGCTGCAGGGCTTCCGCAACGACGCGCGCCTGCTCAAGACGCTCATCCTCGCCGCGCTCGCCGAGGGCGTCGAGGTGCTGCGGAGCCTGACCCCCGCCCGCCTCGCCGCGCTCAACCACGGCACCGTCCGCTCGCCCATCCCGGGGCAGGAGAGCCAGATCGTGCTCCGCAAGGTGCGCGACTGGGCGGCGCGGGTGGGGGAGATCAAGGTGGCGGACGACGGTCCCAACCCGATGGTCTCGCTCCACCTGGTCGGTGTGGACACCGAGGGCATCCTCGAAAACGCCCGGGCGGTGGACAACCACGGCACCCGCATCCAGAAGGTGCGCAGCCTGCTCTTCGAGATGCTGGGAATCCGGCACGAGGAGAGCCTGCTCCCGCCGAAGCTCGAGGTCCTCTGGCGCGGCACGCGCCGCGCGTGCGAGATCCTCTTCCGCAACGTGCGCGAGCTGCCGCACGAGAGCTTCGAGCCGCAGGACGCTCCCTGGCGCATCATCATCGATTACCCCTTCGACCAGGGCAGCTACAACCCGCGCTACGACCTGGCGAAGATCCAGGAGTTCCAGGCCGCGGGCGGGAGCGCGCAGACGCTGGTCTGGCTGCCGCTCTTCTTCAGGCCGCAGGCGCTCGAGGAGCTGGGGCGGCTGGTGGTGCTCGAGCACGTCCTCTCCGGCAACCGGCTGGACGAATACGGCGCGCACCTCTCGCAGCTCGACCGCGAGCAGGCGCGGGTGATCCTGGCCAACCAGCGCGACCAGATGCGCCAGCGCATCCGCAACGCGCTGCTCTCCGCCTACGGGATCAGCACCCTGCACCGCGACGCGCTCGACACCTCCGACGAGCTGGAGACCCAGTTCCACGCCCTCCTCCCCGGCCTGCGGCTGCAGCCGCCGGTGGGCGCCGGCTTCCAGGACTCGCTCGCGCACCTGTACTCGCAGGCGCTCGACTTCCAGTTCCCCGCGCACCCGCGCTTCGAGGGCGAGGTGAAGATGCCGGGGCTGCGGCGCGTGCTCGAGGTGGTGCGCCGCGCGGTGCAGGCGGCCGACCGGCGCGTCGAGGTCGAGCGCGCCGATCGCGACGAGGTGCGCCGCATCGCCGTCCCCCTGCGCCTGGGCCAGATGGGAGAGGCGCACTTCGTCCTCGGCGACGAGTGGGTGCGCGAGTTCGACCAGAAGCGCTCGCAGGACGAGGTCACGCAGATCACGGTCGGGCGGCTGCGCGAGTGGATCGACCGCCCGAGCCCGCGCGGCCTCCCCCCGGAGGTCGAGAACCTCGTCATCCTGACCTTCGCGCTGCAGACGAACCGCAGCTTCTACCTGCACGGCGGCGCTGTCGAGCCCGCTCTCGAGCGGCTGCCGAACGAGCTCGAGCTGCGCGAGGAGGCGCTCCCCGAGGAGCCGAGCTGGCAGGAGGCGGTGCAGCGCGCGAGCGCCATCCTGGGCATCACCGTCTCGCCGCTGCGCAACGCCGCCAATCTCGCGCGCCTGGTGGACGGGGCGCAGCAATCCGCCGAGACGCACCGCGAAGCGGTGGAGGGATACCGCCAGGATCTGAACGATCGCCTCGCGCGGCTGGATGTCGATCCCCCCACTGCCGACCGCCTGCGGACCGCCCGCGCCGCCGGTGCCTTCCTGGCCGCTATCGCAGCCGCGCGGCGGGAGGGCGTGGCGGCCGCCATGGCCGCCGCGGAGGTGGCGACCTCTGCCACCGCCATGGGCGAGTGCATCCGCAAGGCGGCGTCGCTCCGCTCCACGCTCAAGGCAACCCGGTGGGAGCTGTTCGAGGCGATCGGCGAGCTGCAGGACCCGTATCGCGAGCGGGCCGTGGGGATCCTGTCCCGGCTGCGGGAGGCGCTCACCCACGACGAGCACGTGACCGCGCTGGAGCCGGCTCTGAACCGCGCCCAGGCCGAGGCGGTGGCGCTGCTCGGCGAGGCCGCGCGTCGGCCCGGACTCGCGGAGCCGGCGCCAGAACCGAAGCGCCCGACCCCCGAACCCCCGACACCCGCCCCGCCCGGCGTCCAGATCCACAAGCGCCGGCAGGTAGCCGCGGCAGAGCTGGAGCCGCTGCTCGCCGAGCTCCGCAGCGATGTCGCCGGAGCCGCCGACGCGCGGGTGGAGGTGGAGTGGCGGGTGTACGAGGAATGAGGAGGGGACGGCAAATCCCCCCTGGCCCCCCTTTGTCAAAGGGGGGAAAAGTTCGGGTGCCGGACGGATGGAAAGTCCCCCTTTGCAAAAGGGGGATTTAGGGGGATTCTGAGATTCTCACGGGAGGAGCGATGGAAGAGTACAACCGGGCGCTCAAAGGTCCATCCCGAGAACTGCGGAAGCACCTGACCGATGCGGAGCAGGCGCTTTGGCAGCGGGTTCGGCGCAAGCAGATGGGCGGCCTGCAGTTCTATCGCCAAAAGCCACTGCTGTCGTTCATCGTCGACTTCTACTGCCCGAAAGCGAGGCTGGTGATCGAGCTCGATGGGAGTCAGCACTCCGAGCCTGAGCACCAGGCGAGAGATCGCGAGCGCGACGCGCAGCTGAATGCCCTGAGCCTTCGGGTGCTGCGCTTCGACAACCGCCAGGTGCTGCGTGAGCTGGACGCGGTGCTGGAAGTGATCCGAAGGGAAGTGGAGGCGTATGGGGACTGGAATCCCCCCTGACCCCCCTTTGATAAAGGGGGAGAACTGAACTTCACGAGGGGGAACTGAACTTCACGGCTGCGCCTGCAGTTCAAGTCCCCCTTTGCAAAAGGGGGATTTAGGGGGATTTGGGGAATTCCAGAATCACCGATAACCCATGCCATCTGAGACCAACCCATCCCCGACCTTCCCCGTGCGCCCCGAGCACGTGGTCGCCCTCGTCTCCACGCTCCTGCAGAAGAAGCCGGACGCGCGGATGATCGGCATCCATGTCACCGGTCCCTGGGCGGGAGGCGCCGAGATCCTGGTGAACGGCGAAGCCTGCCGGGTGGTCTATGGCGCCTCGGTGCTCGCCGTGCGGGAGGCGCTCGAGCGGCACGCGGAAGATGGGGCCGCCGGGCGCCTCGTCCTGCTGACGCCCGTCCCGGAGGAGCAGCTCGGCTGGGACGTCCTCGCGCGCCTCGCCAGAACCCGTCTGCTCGAGCTGGCGCCCTGGGAGCTGCTCCAGGATCTCTTCCGCGCGCGCGCGGTGGATCCGCGCATCACGCCGCACCGCTGGATGGCCGAGCTCCTCCTCGAGCGGGTGCCGCCGGAGGGCTATCCTCCCGTCCCCGGCGGCGTGCTCGACGCGGACACCGCCTGGAGCCACCTGCTCTCCCTGCTGCTGGACCTCCGCACCGGCCGTCCCGACGCCGAGGCACTCCTCGAGTGGAGCGTGGCGCCCGAGGCCGCTGCGAGATACGACCGCCTCCCGGTGGAGGTGCGGTCCGCCTTCCGCGCCCGGATCGGCGATACGGCGGGCCGGCTCGGCGACCTGCTGGTGGACGCACTCGACGCCGGCAGGGGCCGCTGGCTGATGCCCATCGGGCTGGTGTGCGAGGTGCTCTTCCCCGGCGGCACGCCCGCCGGCCCGGAGCTGGGCCGCGCCGCCGTTCGGACCGAGCCCTACCTCGGAGGGACGCCGCTCGAAGCCGAGCTGGGGCGACGCTGGTTCGCGGCGGCGCGCCGGGTGCTCGAGCACATCGGCGAGCCGCAGGCGCTGGCGAGCCTCCAGCAGGCGGAGGAGCTGCTCGGAGAGCTGCGCGCGGAGGGGTTCGCCGGCCTCAGCACCCTGCTTCCGGCCGGATATGCGCGGCGGCTGGAGGGATTCGGCAGTGCTCTCTCCGGCTATCTCCGCGGCGAAGCGGCCGTTGCCCAGGTGCAGGATGCGTTCGCCGCGGTGGCTGCCCACCGGTACGCCCCCCGGCAACCGGAGCGCATCGAGCGCCTGGAGATGGCGCTCCGGCTTGTGCGCTATCTTGCGAGTCCAGCAAGCGAGTCCTCGTCTGCTTCCCGATCGTTCGCTGCAGCGGCCCACGTATACGCAGCCGAAGGGAGCTTCGTGGATTGGGCGAGGACGATGCTCCTGGGCGGCGAACAGGAGAGTGCTCTGGCCTCGGCGCTCGCGGAGCTCTACGCCCGTGTACAGTTGATCCGTGAGCAGCAGAACTGCGAGTTCGCTCAGCGTCTCGCCGAGTGGAGCCGCACTCCGGGGATGGAAGCCACAATCCTGCCCGTCGAGCGCATCCTCGAACAGGTCGCGGCACCGCTCGCCGCTCGCAGTCCTCTACTGGTGCTGCTCTGCGACGGGATGGACTTCGCTATCTTCCACCAACTGCTGCGCGACCTGAGTGACCGTGGGTGGGAGCAGTGGATGCCGGAGGGGCTGGATGACCCGCTAATGGGAGTGGCGGTGGTGCCCAGTGTTACCGGTTTCTCGCGCACGAGCTTCTTCTCCGGCAGGGTCACGGCAGGCACTGCCGCCGACGAGAAGCGTGCATTCGCCTCCCACCCGGGGCTGGTTGCCGCCTCCCGTTCAAAGCGCCTCCCGGTGTTGTTCCACAAGGGCGAGCTTACCGAGGGTGGCACGGCGGCGCTTGCAGAACCGGTACGGGACGCGATCCGCGATGCAGAGCAGCGTGTGGTGGGATTGGTGCTGAACGCTGTGGACGATCACCTGGCGAAATCCGATCAGGTGCGGCCGCACTGGACGGTGGACCGCATCCGCCTTCTCGATCCGCTGCTCTACGAGGCGGGGCTGGCGGGGCGGGTGGTCGTACTTGCCAGCGACCACGGCCACGTGCTCGAGGCGGGGACCCGGATGCTGCGCGGCGGCGAGGAGGCGCGGTGGCGGCCCTACGCCGAGCCCCTGGCGGAGGAGGAGATCGCGCTCGAAGGCCCACGCGTGCAGGCGGCGACGCGCGCGCCCCGGATCGTGGCGCCCTGGAGCGAGGGTGTGCGCTACACCCAGAAGCGCGCCGGCTACCACGGTGGCGCCACGCTGCAGGAGGTGCTGGTTCCCCTGGCGGTCCTCGCCACCTGGGACCGAAGCATCGAGCAGTGGAAGCCGCTTCCCGAGCGGACGCCGAGCTGGTGGGGCACGCCGGAACCTGCACCTGTCCATCCGGCCGAGACCCCGCCGCCGGGGCGCTCGGTCCCGCCACGGGCGCAGGTCACCCTCTTCGAGGAGCCGACGGCGTCCGTGGCCGAGCCGCTCGGCCCCTGGATCGCGGCCCTGCTCCGCTCGCCCCTCTTCGCAGCTCAGCGCACCCTCCTCGGGCGCACGGCGCCCCCAGATGATGAGGTACGTACCTTCCTCGCAATCATGGACCGGTACCACGGCCGTGCTCCCCGAAGGGCGGTAGCTGAATCCCTGGGTCAGCCGGAGATACGAATCCGCGGTCTCCTTGCCGGTCTGCAACGGCTCCTGAACGTAGACGGTTATCCCATCGTCTCGGTCGATGAGGCAACCGGCGTCGTGGTGCTGGACCGCGACCTGTTGTGGAGCCAGTTCGAGATCCCCTCATGACGGAATCGGCTCTCGCATTATCGCCGCTCCCGTCGGTAGGAGCGGTACCCGCGGATTGCCGCCCAGCGCAGCAGCGCGCCGACGACCACGGCGGCAACCACCAGGTGCAGCAACTCGAGCACCAGGATCTGCGCGCCGCTCATCGGCAGCGCGAAGGGCGCGGCGAAGGAGACCAGCAGCACCGCCCCTGCCAGCCAGAGGAAGACCCGCAGCGGCTGCTCCGTGCGGCGCCGCAGCAGCGCGAAGACGCTCACGCCCGCCATCGCGCCAACCGCCGAGACCAGGATCACCGGCTCGATCGCCATCTGTGCGCCAGCCTGCGGATCGATCCAGAGGGACGGGAAGATCCCCAGCGCGACCGCGAGAGTGAAGATCGCTGCGTTCATGGCCGCGGAGAGCAGTGCGGCGAGTAGCCCCACCCGCCAGAGGGAGCCGCGCGCCTGGACCTGTGCCGGCATCCGGCGCCGCATCGTCGTCGTTGCGTTCATCGTCGCCTCCTCCTGAAGAACGTTCTGCGGGGCAGCCACGTCTCCTCAGACCGGCTGCCGATCCGCGGGGAACCGCGAGCATCAGCTCTCTACTGCTCCACTCTCTCCCTCTCGAGCGCAACCGCTGGCTGCTGCCAGAGCGCGGCGTGATCGCGGATGAACTGCTCCAGCGTGATCGGTGCGCGGCCGAGCAGTTGCTCGGTCTCGGGTGTCACCCGCGCCGCCAGGCCGTGCCGCGCGATGAAGTAGATGCTGGCAAGCACCCGGATGAAATTCTCGGGTGCCCCTTGCTTCCGCAGCCGCTGCTTGAACTCCCGCGGGGTCGGGTTGGCGTAGCGGAACGAGCGGTCGAGCACGCGGGTGAAGATCTCCGCTACCTCGAAGTAGGTGAGCGCTTCGCTGCCGGTGAGGGTGTACGCCCTGCCGTGGTACGCCGCGTCGCCGAGGACGCGCGCCGCCACCTCGGCGATGTCGCGCACGTCGATGAAGCTGGTCCGTCCACGCCCGGCCGGCACGAAGATCTCCCCTCGGTCACGGATCTCCTCGCGGTAGGTGGTGCTCAGGTTCTGCATGAAGAAGCTCGGACGCAGGTGCGTGTACGGCAGCCCGGCCCTCCGGACCAGCTTCTCCATGGCATGGTGCGGGACGAGCGGGTTGCTCCCGGCTCCCATGACGGAGAGCGTGACGACGTGCGGCCGGCCGCTGCTTGCGGCGTGCGCGATCGCAGGTCCCATGATCCGCTTTACCTCGGAGACCGGGGGCGGACGCACCAGGAAGACGGCGCTGACGCCGTCGAAGGTCGGCGCGAACGTCTCCGGCTCCGTGAAGTCGAAGCGGGCGTACTCGATTCCCTCGCCGAGGAGTGCCCGCGCCTGCTCGACGTTCGGGGTCGCTGCCCGGATACGGCGGCCCTGTCTGCGCAGGGCGGCCACCACCTCGCGGCCGACGTTGCCGGTGGCGCCCGTGACCAGCACGAGGTCGTTCATCCTTTCTCTCCTGCCGGGCTCAATAGCTCACCATCGGCGCCTGGCGCACGTACTGATGGTCTCCGGCGAGCTTCAGCATGAAATCCGCGACGTCGGCGCGGGAGATGGACTCCGCAGGGCCGAGCTTGAGGATGCCGGTCCGGTATGTTCGCTCGCGCGGGCCGTCGTTGAGTCGCGGCGGGCGCACCAGCGTCCAATCGAGGCCGCTCTCCCGCACCAGCTCCGCGTGGCGCTCGGCGTCCTGGAGCACATCGCGGGCGACGAGCTTCATCAGCCCGCGCATGAAGCTGCGACCTGCCGAGGAGGGATCCTGCGCATCGGGCACCCCGGCGCCCACGAGGCTGATCAGGCGGCGGACGCCGTGCGCCCGCATCGCCGGGATGATGTGCTGCGCGGCCTGCGTGAGCACCTCCTTGCCGGAGCTGAGCGCGCTGAGCACCGCGTCGGCACCGCGCACCGCTTCCTCCACCCGCTGCGCGTCCCGGATGTCGCCCTGCACCACGTGGAGCTGTTCGTCCTGCACCGGCAGCTTCGCGGGATCACGAACGAAGGCGGTGACCTCGTGCCCGTCTGCGAGCGCCTGCTCCAGCAGATGGCGGCCGGTCCTGCCGGTGGCCCCGAAGATCGTCAGCTTCATCGTTGTATCTCCTCTGCCGAATCGTCATTCGCGCGCCTGGGTGGCGCGCAGGAAGAGCCCGACGTACCGCTCCGCGGCCGCCTCGAGCGGGTAGGGATAACGTTCGGGCATGAGGTCCCGGCTGATCGCATCGGAGAAGAGGGCGCCCATCAGCATCGCGCTCGCCGCGCTCGGATCGTCTAGCGCGGTGGCGAGTCCTCTCTCCCGCAGCCGCTCGAGGTACGCCTGCAGCTCTGCCGCGACGCGCACCGGCACCTCGCAGGCGGGGGCGCTCACCTCCGGGTTCTCCTCAAACTCGCCCAGACTGGTGCGCAGCAGCGCCCGCGCTTCGTACATCCCGCGCAGGTGGCGGTCGCACCAGGCGGTCAGCTCGGCCCGCGGGTCCACCGGCTCCTCGGGCAGCTTGGAGACGAGCACCCGCTGGGCAGCCCAGCGCAGCGCCTCGCGCATAAGCGCTTCCTTGGAGCCGAAGTGCCGGAAGAGGGTGACCTCGTTCACCCCGGCGGCGGCGGCGATGCGGCGGGTCGTCGCGCCGCGCGAGCCGACCTCGGCGAAGACGCGTACCGCGGCCTCCAGAACCTTCTCACGCATTTCCATGAGGAAAGATAATCGGGCGATCGTCTGTATGCAAGCACTTGCTTACATACAGCGCGCGCAGGTGCGTGGGCTGCGGACGCTACGGCGTGCTCCGAGGGGTGAACGCGCTGCGCACGGGTCTGCCCTCCCACTGCGCCGGTACGGGCACGCCCAGCAGCCAGAGCGCGGTGGCCGCGGTGTCGTAGGTGCGGACCGGAGCGGAGATGGCGCCGGGAGATACGCCGCGCCCCCAGGCGATCCAGGGGATGTGCATGTCCACCTCGCCGGCGGTGCCGTGCGTGCGGTCGTGGCCGCCGTGGTCGGCGGTGACGATCAGCACGAAATCCTCGCCGAACGCCTCCTGCGAGGCTTCCCAGAGTGCCCGCACCGCCTGGTCGGCGCGGCGTACGCTCCAGCGATACGGCGGCGACATCCAGCGGAAGAGATGCCCCGCGAGGTCGGGATCGGGGAGGTGGACGAAGACCAGGTTGGGGCGCTCGAACTGCAGGTAGCGGATGGTCTCCTCCACCACCCGGTCGGCGGAGAGGTAGACCTCGGTGCGCGGGTAGAGCGCGTGGTCCAGCGAGCCGGGCCGCAGCAGGTGCAGCAGCTTGCGCTTGCCCAGAAAGGTCGCGGTGTGGAGCCCGGCGTCGTGCGCGACTTCGAGCATCGTCGGCACTTCCACCACGCCGCGGCTCCCGGTCAGGTTGGTGTTCCAGTCGATCCCGTGCGTCTCCGGTCCGACCCCAGTGACCATCGAGGTGTGCGAGGGCAGGGTGAAGCTGGGGAAGATGGTTTGCGCGTTGGTCGCGTGGGCGCCCTCGCGCATCAGGCGCTCGAGCATCCCAGCGCGGGCGGCGGGGATCGCATCCGGACGCAGGCCGTCGATCGAGACGACCACCACATGGCGGGTCAGGGCTCCCGAAGGCAGAGGAGCCGCTGGCGGAGGGGCGGTGTGGAGGGCGCCGCCGCAGCCGCTCGACACGGGGAGCAGGACCCCCAGCGCGCAGGCAACCGCGGTGCGAACGATCCGCCGGTTCATCCGCCGGAGTGCTGCCTCCACACTTCGCCGAGGCGCCGGAAGTCCTCCTCGTACTCCGGCCGCCGGTCCGGGGAGCGCAGCACCGCCGAGGGATGCAGCAGCGGGAAGAGCATCAGCGGTCGTCCCTCGTACTCGATCTCCTGCACCGCGCCCTTGAGCTGCGTGATCTTCCCCTTGGGGAGGAAGTGCTGCAGGCCGAAACGTCCCAGCGGCGCGACCATACGCGGCTGGATGAGGCGGATCTGCTCGGCGAGCCAGCCGGCGCAGGCGCGGATCTCGAAGGCGCGCGGGTTCCGATTCTGCGGCGGCCGACAGCGCACCACGTTGCCGATGAACACCGAATCGCGCTCGATGCCGGCGACCCCGAGCATCTCATCGAGCAGCTTCCCGGAGGCCCCGACGAAAGGCACTCCCTTACGATCCTCGCTCTGCCCCGGCGTCTCCCCCACGAAGAGCAGCCCGGCGTTCGGGTTGCCCGCCCCGGGGACCACCTGCGTGCGGCTGAGCGCGAGATCGCAGCGCGTGCAGCGCACCATGACGGCGTGCAGCTCCTCGAGCGTCGGGGGGCTGGGGATCTCGGCGGGGAAGCCGGGGGGCTCGGCCGGATTCTGGGGCATGGCAGGGCGCGATCCGGTTGAATCTTTTCGGCGCGCGCATCGTATCAGGAGACAGGACAATCCGGGTAGCCCCTGACCTCTACCGTGGCGCTGCCGAGGCGGCAGCGCAGGAGTGAAGCATGTACTGTTCCACCTGTGGTGCTTTCGTGCCGGCCGGGCGTTCCGCCTGCACCGAGTGCGGGACGCAGGTCGCCCTTCCCGTGCGGCGGCAGCAGAGCGCCGCGCCGCGCTTCGGTTCGGAGGACCGTCGCTGGGTCGCCGAGCCGCTCGTCGGTCAGTGCCCCCGCTGTGGCTATCATGGCGAGGGGCTTCCGCACTTCTCGCGTGGTCTGCATGTGGCGCTGCTGGTGGGCGCCACGGTGGCGACGGCGGGGATGATGGGGATGGGCGGGCTGATCTACTATCTGGTGCGGCGCGACCACCGCGCCTGCCCGCGCTGCGGCAAGAGCTGGGGGAAGCGGGGGGAGTACAGCCTGGCGCCTGTCCGCGTTACGGGGGGTGCCGGCGCCGGGGTGCCGGTGCCGGCGAGTCCGCGACGCGAGTCCGCGAAGCGAGGCCTGTCCATCTTCCTCTTCGTCATGGCAGCGATCCTGATGATCGCCGGGATCGCCAATCTGGAGCTGGCGCCGGTGCTCTTCGCGCTGCTCGCCGGCACGGGTGGCTGGTTCGTCCGCCGTGCCGCGCTCGAGGAGCGCGAGGCGAGGCGCGCCGCGCTGATCGCGTCGCTGCAGCAGCCGGTGCTCAAGCTCGCCGGGGCACGGCGAGGGCGCCTGACGGTCACCGAGGTCGCCACCGAGATGGGCTGGAGCCTGCCCCGCGCGGAAAAGGTGCTGGAATCGCTGAACGACGGCCTGCGTGTGGACTCGGAGGTGACGGACGAGGGGGTGGTCGTCTACGAGTTCCGCGAGCTGCTCGCGGCCCCGGACCGCTCGCCCACCACGGATCGCCTGCCCGAATCGAGTGGCTGACCGACCGGGCCGGCCCTGCTCCGGCCGCACTTCACGCCCGATGCGAGCACCCCGCCCGCGCCGGGCGTCACTGCACCAGCTCCGCCTCCGCGATCCCCGTGCTCCCGGGCTGCTTCGACCGTCGCTTGATCTCCGCAACTGCCTCGCCGATCTGCGACAGCGAGCGGGTGTGGAAGGGGTCGACCCTGACGATTGCCGCGGAGAGGCGGGTGACCGGCAGCTTGCTAACCTCGCCGGTACGATCCTTCCCGTGGTAGTAGCCCTTGTACGCGATCTCCCTGGGCAGGTGGCGCGTCAGGCGCGCCCGAAGCCGGATCTGCGCCTCCTCGACCAGCTCGCGGGCGAGCTCCGGCGCGCAGAGCATGATGAAATCGTCGCCTCCTACGTGGCCAACGAACGCCTCCTTGCCCTTGCTGACGGTGCGTAGCACCTCGCCGGTCTCCCGGATCGCCGCGTCGGCGACGCTGAAGCCGAAGTGGTCGTTGAAGGATTTGAAGTGGTCGAGGTCGAGATAGCAGATGCAGAAGGAGGCATCCGTGCGCCGTCGGCGCTCGAACTCGCGGGCGATCGATTCGCCGCCGGGGAGTTTGCTGGTCGGGTTCCGCTCGAGCCCCTGATGGGCGAGCCGGATCATCGCTCCCACCCGGGCGAGCAGCTCACGGGTGTCGAAGGGCTTGCCAAGGTAATCGTCCGCTCCGGCATCGAAGCCGCTGAGACGGTTCTCGATCTGCCCCTCGCCCGTCAGGATCAGCACGGGAAGGTGGGCGAAGCGCGGATCCGCCTTCAGTTCGCGGCAGACGTCCAGCCCGTCGGGCTTACCCATCCGGTAATCGAGCAGCACCAGGTCCGGCGCCTGCCGGTGCACCTCCTGGAGCGCTTCGGTTCCATTGACGGCAAGCCGCACCTGATGTCCCGCGGTGCGCAGCGCGCTTGCCACGAACTGCCGCATGGCGGCATCATCATCCGCGAAGAGAATGTCGGTCATGATCTCCCGCTAGCTCGGCAACCCTGCCGCGCGCGCGCCGCGCTCCGTCGGAAGCGTAAGGCACAGCGACGATCCACCTGCTTGATTCGGATAAGTTCCAGTGTGACATGTAATGTATGCAGACAGCCACGTGCGAGGGAAGATGGGAGCCGCTTTCCGTCGCCTCGGCCTCCCATCTCCGTCCACGACCACTCACGATCTGCGGAGCGGAGCTGCGGATGATCGTTTTCGAGGAGCTGACCAAGACGTACGGTGAGCTGCGGGCGGTGAACGGCCTTTCCTTCTCTGTTCGCCCCGGCGAGGTGTACGCGCTCCTGGGCGCGAACGGGGCGGGGAAGACGACGGCGCTACGCTGCCTCGCCACCCTGCTCACCCCCACGAGCGGCGTGGCGAGCGTGGGCGGCTACGACTCCGCAGAGCAGCCGCTCGAGGTCCGGCGCCGGCTCGGCTTTCTCGCTGCCTCGATGGGGCTCTACGAGCGGCTGAGCGCGCGCGAGTTCCTCCTCTACTTCGCGAGTCTGCAGGGGATGCAGGGGGAGCCGGCGCGGGCGCGAGTCGAGGAGCTGGTCGAGCTCTTCGACATCACGGCCTTCGCCGACCGTCTGTGCGGCAAGCTCTCCACGGGGCAGCGGCAGCGCGTCTCGATCGCGCGCGCGGTGGTGCACGATCCCCCCGCGCTGGTGCTCGACGAGCCCACCCTTGGCCTTGACGTGCTGAGCGGCGAGGCGATCTATCGCTTCATCGACGAGGCGCGAGCGCGGGGGCGCGCCGTCCTCTTCTCCACCCACCAGATGCCGGAGGTCGAGCTGCTCGCCGACCGCGTGGGGATCCTCGCCGGGGGGCGGCTGGTGGTCGAGGGGACGATCGACGAGGTGGTGGCGTGGAGCGGGGAGAAGAACCTGACCCGTGCCTTCCTGCGCATCGCCGGAGGTGAGCGGTGAACTGGCGCAATGTGAAGCTGGTGAGCGCCAAGGAGCTGCGCGAGACGCTGCGCGACCGGCGCACGCTGCTGATCATGATCGTGGTGCCGGTCTTCCTCTACCCGGTGCTGCTGGTGATGATGCAGCAGCTCACCCTCTTCGGGCAGCGCACCCTGCAGGAGCAGCCGCCGCTGGTGCAGGTGGCGGGCGGCGCCGCGGCCGCGGCCGCCTTCCTGCACGAGGACACGCTGCTGCGGGTGATGTGGGGGGAGCTTCCCTCGGAGGAAGCGGTGCGCGAGGGGCGGATCGACGCGGTGCTGCTCCTGCCGGCGGAGTGGCGGGAGGAGAGCACCAACGAGATCCGCATCGTCTACGGTGCCTCCCGTGAGCGCTCCCGCTACGCCCGCGAGCGGCTGCAGGAGCGACTCTCCCTCTGGGGCGACTCCCTGCTCGCGCAGCGGCTGGAGGCGCGCGGGCTGCCCGCCTCCCTCGCCACCCCGCTGGCGG
>JBPCIT010000263.1:0-3818 GCA_051006015.1 Longimicrobiaceae bacterium | reverse complement strand
ATCCGCTGCTACCCGATCACCTGGCCGATCCTCTCCGGTGCCACCTTCGTCGGGGTGTACGATCGGCTGCGCCGCCAGATCCACCTCTTCGAGAAGGGGGAGGACCACGGGCAGACGCGCGCGGGTGAGCAGGTGGCCGAGCTGGACGACCCGGAGGTGCGCGCGCTCATCGGCGAGGCGGCGCACGACCGGCTGCTGGAGGAGATCGAGCTGCTCGACATGGCGGGCACCGAGTTCAGCCGGGAGAGCTTCCTCAGCGGCGAGGTCTCGCCGACCTTCTTCGGCAGTGCGCTCACCAACTTCGGCGTGCAGCCCTTCCTGGAGACCTTTCTGGAGATGGCGCCCGCGCCGGTGGCGCGCGAGTCTAGCGTGGGCACGGTGGAGCCGGAGGATCCGCACTTTACCGGCTTCGTCTTCAAGATCCAGGCGAACATGGACCCCAAGCACCGCGATCGCATCGTCTTCGTTCGCGTCTGCTCGGGCAAGTTCGAGGCGGGGATGCAGGTCAAGCACGTGCGCACGGGCAAGCAGATCCGCCTCTCGGCGCCCACGCAGTTCCTGGCGCGGGACCGCACCATCATCGAGGAGGCGTGGCCGGGCGACGTGATCGGCATCCACGACAGGGGCACGCTGCGCATCGGCGATACGCTGTCGAGCAATGGGGATCTGGAGTTCGCCGGCATCCCGCGCTTCTCGCCCGAGCACTTCGCGCGGGTGCGGGTTAGCGATCCAATGCGCCGCAAGCACCTCGACGAGGGGTTGCGGCAGCTCTCCGAGGAGGGGGCGGCGCAGGTCTTCTTCGCCGAGTCGATCGCGGGGCCGGCGGCCTTCGTAGGCGCTGTGGGGCTGCTCCAGTTTGACGTGCTACTGCACCGCCTCGAGCACGAGTACGGCGTCAAGGCGATCGTCGAGCCGCTCGCCTACCGGCAGGCGCGCTGGGTCACCGGCAATCCTGTGGAGATCGAGAGGGTGGCCTCGGGGCACGGCCGCGCGCTGGTGAGCGACGCGAAGGGTCGGCCGCTCATCCTCTTCGACAGCGAGTGGACGCTACGCAATACTGCGGAGCGGGAGAAGGGGAAGGTAGAGTTCCACGAGATTGCGCCGTAGCGCTGAAGAGGCCCGCCTACTCCAGCCTCTTCAGCGCCTCACGCGCTTCCCTGTGGTTCGGGTCGAGCCGCAGCGCCGCGTTGTATTCCTGCCGGGCGAGATCCTTCAGCCCCTTCTTCTCGTAAACCATACCCAGCCGCCAGTGAGCGGCGGCGAGTGGCGGCTGCGTCTCCGTCGGCTGGTGCTGTAGATACTGCTTCAACGCCTGCTCGGCACGGTCGAGCCGCTGCCCCGAGATCGCGCCCAGCCGGCCGATCTGGAAGAGCACGCCCATGTCGCCTGGCCGCCGCCGCGCCAGCACCTCCACCAGCTCGAACGCGCGGTCATACTCCTGGGTCTGGACGTAGAGTGCGCCAAGACCGTAGTAGATCGCGGTGCTGTCCGGGTACTGAGCGATCGCGGCGCGGTACTCCTCCTCCGCCGCCGCGAAGTTCCTCTCCGACTGGTGGACGAGGGCGAGCGCACGCGCTCCCACGTAGCCATTGCGCTGCTTGATCGCGGTTGCCTCCGCTCGTGCTCTCTGCTTGCTCCCGCCCATCATGCCAGGAGCCACGACGTAGAACTGCACGAGCCCAAAACGCGCCTCCAGATTGTTGGGATCGAGCTCCACCGCCTTCTCCAGGTGCGAGCGGATGCGCCCGGCGAGGGTAGCCTGCCGCAGGCGGTTGACCCGCAACGCCTTCTCGCCCAAGGCGCCCGCCAGCTCGGTATGGTAGGTTGAATTGTTCGGATCCAGCCTGACGGCTTTCTCGAACCACTCGATCGCCTGATCGGAGTTCCGCTCGCCGCGGTAGACTCTCGCGAGGTAGAAGGCGGCGCGCGCATTGCGAGGATCCCCCCGAACGGCTGCCTCGAGCACGGGCTTCGCCTCCGCGAACCTGCGCTGCTCTACCATGCGCACCGCCCGGTCGAGTGCGTCTCCGCTGCTCTGCGCGGGCAGCGCTCCACCCCGGAAGCACAGAAATAGCAGTGCCAGCGCAGCGGCGCGTGCCAGGAGCCGCGGCCGGCGGCGTACGGTACGATTCATCGGGTGCTCCGGCGGGACGGAAAGGAACGGATCGAGGTACGCTGCCACGAGCGCTTTGTACGCTCTGCCGTTGCGATTGTTTCGAGGCGCTTCCTCCGGTTCGCGCCGATGCGAGCGTTGCCGGAGCGCGTAGCAGGCCCTAGTTTGGGCGCGCTCGCGACCGGCTCTTCCTTCAACATGAGGTGACGATTGGCGGACTCCAACTTTGATGTCGTAATCATCGGCGCGGGGCCGGGCGGGTACGTCGCCGCAATCAAGGCCGGGCAGCTCGGCTACAAGACGGCGTGTGTCGAGCAGGAGTTCCTCGGCGGCGTCTGCCTCAACATCGGCTGCATTCCGACCAAGGCGCTCCTCGAGAGCGCCGCGATGATCATACACCTGGGCCATGCCAAGGAGTTCGGCGTGACGGTGGGTGAGATCAAGACCGACCTCGCGCAGGCGGTCAAGCGCTCCCGGCAGGTCTCCGATCGGCTGACGAAGGGCGTCGGTTTCCTCTTCACGAAGAACAAGGTCACGCACCTCGCGGGCCGGGGGCGGCTGGCGGGGAAGGGACAGGTGGAGGTGACCGACAAGGAGGGTAAGAAGCAGACGATCTCTGCCAAGCACGTGATCATCGCCACCGGCTCGCGCAATCGCGATCTCCCCTTCCTGAAGGTGGATCACGAGCGGGTGTGGGATTCGACGAGCGCGATGATGGCGCAGCAGCCGCCGGAGACGCTCGCGGTTATCGGCGCGGGTGCCATCGGCTGCGAGTTCGCCGACATCCACGCCGCTTTCGGCACCAAAGTCACCATCATCGAGGCTCTCGACCGCATCCTGCCGCTCGAAGACAGCGACTGCTCCGCCGTCGTCGAGAAGAGCTACCGGAAGCGCGGCATGGAGATCTTCACCGCGGCGCGGCTGGAGACCGCGGATGTCGGCGCAAATGGAGTCAAGCTCACCTTCAACACCGCCAAGGGCGAGACGAAGACGATGGAAGTCGAGCGGGTACTCTCCGCGATCGGCCGCATCGCCAACACAGAGGATATCGGACTAGAAGAGGCAGGCGTCGAGCTGACCGAGCGCGGCTTCATCAAGATCGACAGGCAGATGCGCACCAACGTCGAGGGCATCTACGCCATCGGCGACGTGGCAGGCCCGCCGCTCCTCGCGCACAAGGGCTCGCACGAGGGGATCGCCTGCGTCGAGGCGATTCACGGCGACCCTCACGCGGGCATCGACTACGCGAACATTCCCAACTGCACCTACTGCCACCCCGAGGTGGCCTCAGTGGGCCTGACGGAAGCGCAGGCGCTCGAGCAGGGGCTGGAGATCGAGGTCGGCACCTTCCCGTGGACGGCGAACGGGCGTGCTCTGACCGCCGGGGAGACCGACGGCTTCGTCAAGATCATCCGGGACAAGCGCTACTCGGAGGTGGTCGGCGCGCACATCGTAGGTCCACACGTCACCGAGCTGATCGCGGAGTTCGTCGTCGGCCGCCACCTCGAAACGACCGCCGAGGAGATGGACCGCGCCATGCACCCGCACCCCACCCTCTCCGAGGCGATCGCGGAGGCGGCACTCGCCTCGCTCGGGCACGCGCTGCACATCTGATCATTTCGCTAGGGCGGGGAGTTTGGGGGTCGCCCCAGGCCCCCCACTCCACTCATCCTCGACAATTGGTTTCTGCTTCCTTCTCCTTACC
>JBPCIT010000262.1:0-8664 GCA_051006015.1 Longimicrobiaceae bacterium | reverse complement strand
GCGGCGAAGTCCTGCTCCTCGATCGTCCACTCCCGGCGCGGTCCAACGTGCTCGTGGCAGACGACTCCGATCATGGTGCCCCGCCGCCAGATCGGCACGTCGAGCATCGAGGTGATGTCCAGCGGGCGCAGGTACTCGTCGGCGAACTCGTGCGTGGCGGGGTGCGAGGCCGCGTCGTGCGCCGCCACCACACGCCGCTCGCGGAGCGCCTCGAAGTAGTCCGGCAGGTCGGCTGCATGGAGCGCGGTACCACCGCCGTAGCTGCCATCCGGACGGGTGAAGAGCACCCGGCAGCGCAGCTCCGAGCCGCCGCCATCAAAGAACCAGACGCTGACTCGCTCGACCCCGAGCGCATCGGCGTCCACGCGGGTGATGCGCTGCAGCGCGGAGTCGAGGTCGGGGTCGTTCGCCCGCGCCAGCTCCAGCAGCGCCTCCTGGAAGCGCTGCGCCTGCTCCGCCCGCCTCTGCAGCGCCGCCTCCGCCCGCTTGCGCTCCGTGACGTCCTGCGCGGTGCCGAGCATCTGCAGGGGGGTGCCCGCTCGGTCCAGCACCAGCTCGCCCCGGCATTGCAGCCAGCGGAGCGAGCCGTCCGCGTGGATCGCACGGTGCTCGAAGGCGAACGGCTCCTTGCTGCGGAGGCCCTCCTGGATCACCGCGATGAACGGCTCCCGGTCCTCCGGGGGGATTCGCTCCAGGTACGCCTCGTAGCTGGGGTGGGACTCCTGCGGCTCGAGGCCGAAGATCCGGAAGAGCTCGTCCGACCAGGTGGTGCTGTTGCTGGGGATGTGCCACTGCCAGCTCCCCAGGTGGGCGAGCTGCTGCGTGGTGACGAGCTGGCGCTCGCGCCGCTGCAGCTCCTCCTCGGCGCGGCGCCGCTCGCTCACATCCACCGCCACCCCGATCACCCCGGCGAGCTCGCCCTCCTCGCCGCGCAGCGCCGAGTAGCGGGTCTCGAAGACGAAGCCGCCCACCTCGACCTGCGTGGTGAACTCCTCGCCCGCCAGCGCCCGCCGGACGTCGTCCAGGAGCTGAGGGTGCTCGCCGTACACCTCGAAGACGGAGCGTCCGACCACCTCCCCCGGGCGCAGGCCCAGGTTCTCGAGCCCCTTCCCCTCGGAGGAGGTGAAGGTGCCCTCGCGGTCCAGCGTCCAGAGGACGAGCGGGGCGCTGTTGATGACCGAGCGCAGGCGCGCCTCGCTGTCGCGCAGCGCGCGCGCCATGACGTTGCCCGTGGCAAGGCCGGATTCGGTAGTGCGTGTAGCCAACGGACCCTCCGCTTCAGGACGGGGGGGAGAGTCGGATGCTCTCGCTTCACTCTCGGGCATGGCAGCGCTCCTGGGAGCGGGATCAGGAATTGCGAGTGGAGGCCGGCGCCGCGGGCCGCGCCCCGATCACCCCGCCCGCCGGCAGGGGGATGAGCTCGGGCACGGTGCCGGGGCGCAACGCACTCCGCACCGCAGGCGTCTCAGATACCTCGACCGGCAGCCGCACGGTGAAGGTGGTACCGCTGCCCGGCTCGCTCTTGACGGCGATGCTGCCATCCATCAGCTCGGCGAAGCGCTTGCTGATCGTCAGCCCCAGCCCGGTGCCGCCATACCGGCTGGCAGTCGACGCATCCGCCTGAGTGAAAGGCTGGAAGAGCCGATCCATCTGCTCGGGCGTCATCCCAATGCCGGTGTCGCTCACACAGAAGCTCAACCATTCGCCAGCAGCGTCGGCGGCTTTCCGCTCCGCTGCAAGGGTGATCTGGCCGCTCTCGGTGAACTTGCTGGCGTTGCTGAGCAGGTTGAAGAGGATCTGCCGCAGCTTCGTCTGGTCCGCGTGCATCCGCCCTACCTTGCCGCCGGTGCGCACCTCGAGCGCATTGGCGTTCCTCTCGACGAGCGGTCGTACGGTGGTCGCCACTTCGCTGAGCAACTCGTCCACACTGAAATACGTGAGGTAGAGCTCCATCCTTCCCGCCTCGATCTTGGAGAGATCCAGCAGATCGTTGATCAGCCCCAGCAGGTGCTTGCCCGCCATGCGAATCTTCTCCAGGTCGGGCGTGAGCTCGTCGTGGCCAGCGTCCTCGGCCTCCTCGAGGAGCATCTCGCTGTAGCCGATGATGGCGTTGAGCGGGGTGCGCAGCTCGTGGCTCATGTTGGCCAGGAACTGGCTCTTGGTCTGGTTCGCCGTCTCGGCCGCCTGCGCTTCGCCGCGCGCCCGTTCGGTCTCGAGGCGGAGGCGCTGATTACGGACCCGGGTGTCCACCTCCTGCTGCACGGCCTCGTGCCGCGCCTCGGCGAGCTGCTCGTGCGCCTCGAGCGCGGCCTGCCAATCCTGCAGCTCCTTGTGCACGCGCACCAGCATCTCGAGGCTGTCGACGGTCAGCGTCTTCTCCCGGATCTCGCGTGCGAGCCGCACCGCATCCTCCGCGTAGGCGCGCGCCGCGTCGCCCTTGCCCTGCAGGAGAGCCAGCTCAGCGAACGCGATTCCGGCGGTGATCTCGGTGCGCAGATCGCCGCAGCCGCGGGCGACCTGCAGCGCTTCCTCGAGCGAGGCACGGGCCTCCTCGAGGGTGCCGAGGCGGAGCTGCGCCAGCCCCAGGATGCGCAGCGCGTCCGCGCGGAAGTGCGGCCGCGGCTTCTCCCCCTGCAGGTCGGCGGCGCGATAGCTCTCGAGCCCCTCGCTGACGGAGTTGCGGGCCTGCTCGTGGTCACCGCGACGGATCTGGATCTCGGCCCGGTTGCTGAGCGCCAGCCCGCGCAGCTCGTGGAGGTCGTGCGCCGCGGCGACCTCGGCACAGCGCGCGAGGTACTGCGTCCCCGCGTCGAGCTGGCCCATGTCCAGGTAGAGCACGCCGAGGTTGTTCAGCGCCCTCGCCGTGCCGTAGCCGTCGCCCTGCTGCTCGGATATCTCCTGGGCGCGCAGCAGGCACTCGATGCCCTCGTCGTAGTCGCCGAGGTAGTAGTTGACCAGATAGAGCGAGTTGTACGCGCGGGCGATCCCGATCGGGTCGCCCAGGAGCTGATTGATCTCCAGCAGCTCCCTCGCGAGCGGTAGGGCCGGCACGTAATCCACCACATCGATGTGCGCCGCCACCAGGTGCTCGAGCGCTTGCGCGCGCCCCTCGACATAGCCGATCTGCTCGGCGAGCGTACGCGCCTCCGCGGCCAACTCCAGGGCGCTAGGCGGATCGCCGTGCCGCGCCGCCTTCGCGCGCTCGTTCAGCGCGTCTACCCGCGCGCGCGGATTCGTGGTGAGATCCGGCGGGGTCGAGCCCAAAGGGGTCGCTTCATTTCCGGGCATGGCGGCGCTCCTGGGAGCGGGATCAGGAATTGGGAGTGGAGGCCGGCGCCGCGGGTCGCGCCGCGATCACCCCGCCCGCCGGCAGGGGGATGGGCTCGGCCGCCGCGTCGGGGCGCGCCGCGCTCCGCATCGTGCGCGTCCCGGTCACCTCCACCGGCAGGCGCACGGTGAGGGTGGTGCCCGCCCCGGGCTGGCTCTCCGCCCGGATGGTGCCACCCATCATCTCGGCGAAGCGTTTGCTGATCGTCAGCCCCAGCCCGGTGCCGCCGTGGCGGCGGGTGGTCGAGGCGTCGACCTGCGTGAAGGGCTGGAAGAGCTTGACCATCTGCTCGGCCGTCATGCCGATGCCGGTGTCGCTCACCCGGAAGAGGATCCACTGGTTGCCGTGCGCGTCCGCCTCCCGCTCCGCGGAGAGGGTGACGGTGCCCTGCTCGGTGAACTTGCTGGCGTTGCTGAGCAGGTTGAAGAGGATCTGCCGCAGCTTCGTCTGGTCCGCGCGCACCTGCCCCAGCCCGGTGGCGTGCAGCACCAGCGTGTTGCGGTTCTTCTCGAGGAGCGGCTGGATGGTGCTCGCCACCTCCCGCAGCATGGTCTCGGGGGAGAAGCGCTCCAGGTGGAGCTCCGTCTTGCCGGCCTCGACCTTGGAGAGATCCAGGATGTCGTTGATCAGCCCCAGCAGGTGCTTGCCCGCGGCGTAGATCTTCTCCAGGTCGGGGACGAACTCCGGTTGCCCCGCGTACTCGGCCTCCTCCTGCAGCATCTCGCTGTAGCCGATGATGGCATTGAGCGGCGTCCTCAGCTCGTGGCTCATGTTCGCCAGGAACTGGCTCTTCGCCTGGTTCGCCGCGTCCGCCGCGAGCTTCGCCTCCGCCAGCTCGTGGGTGCGCTCCTCGACCTTCTGCTCGAGGTTGCGGTTGATCTCCTCCAGCTCCCGGGAGGTCCGCTCCAGCCGCTGGCTCGTCCGGGCGTAGTTGCGCGCCAGGTGGACGGACATCGCCATCATCATCGGGATCAGCCCGTACCAGAGGGCGTAGGGCAGGCTGGGCGCGGAGAGCAGGCCGAGGGCGGGCAGGACGTCGGTGTAGACGATGATCGCGATGAGCGCGAAGATGCCGAACCCGATGATCCGCGCACCACTCTTCTGTTGCACGATCGCGACCGCCACGACGCTGAAGATCACGGCGGCGACGCCCAGGCCGCTCCACGCGTAGGCGTTCAGGTAGATGGCCGGATGTACGAGATAGATCAGCGGCGGTACCACGGCCAGCGCCACCAGCAGCCAGAAGTGGCGGGGCAGACGCGTGTAGAAGGCGGAGTAGAGATACAGCCCGAGGGTGAGAATGCTGAGCGGCAGCGCGACCAGCAGGATCAGGGAATTGTAGAACCCGACCTGGTCCGGGGTGGTGGCGATGTCGCGCTGGAACATCGCCCAGACCTCTGCCGCGGCGACAAAGGCGAAGAGGGCGAAATAGAGGTTGCCCACCTCGCGCGCGAAGAAGAGGAAGAGCATCAGGTGGAGGAACCCGAAGGTGACCAGCAGGCCGATGAAGAACATCGCCGCGCCCGCCATCCTCCGGACCGGTTCGACCATCCCTTCCTCAGGGGTATCGGCATGCATCAGGACGATCCCGAAGCCACGGCTGTCGTCCCAGTGCCTGCGGGTCACCGCCTCCGCCGCCGTGAAGGAGTAGCGGACGGCGAGCAGCTGGTCACGCCCCTGGAGCCGCACCGCGCGGGGCGCGGCGGGAAGGATGGGACGGGGAGACTCCGCGGCGGCGCCCTCGCCCCATCCATCGAAGAGCAGCTCGCCATTCCAGTAGATCTGCGTCGCGCCGGTGGTGACCCGGCTCAGCTCCAACCCGAGGGAGCCGCCCTCCGGCGCCGAATCCAGCGTGAGGTGGAGCCGGAACCATCCCACCTCCGGTCCACCCTGCGAGGGCGGCGCAATGAATCCCGAGTCTGGAGGAGACCGGCGGAGCGAGGGGAGGTGGACGCGCATCCAGGAGGAGTCGTCGAGTGAGGGGTCGGCCCAGGCGGGATCGTCCCCCGGCTGGAATCTCCACTCCCCGTCCAGCCCCACGCTCTCGCCCTGGCGCAGGCGATCTGTCGGGAGGGCGAACCGCCCGTCCGTCTGCGCGCGCAGCGGCGCGGCCGCGGCCAGGCAGGCGAGGCAGAGGAGGAGCAGATGGACGATTCTCATTCGGCTCCCATGCCGAGGCGGCCGTTGCTAGCCGGATCGCCCGCGGGCGGGGGCGCGCCACGACCTCGCAGCCGCCGCACCTCCGCCACTAGCGCCTCGCGCGGGTGCGCGCCTTTCTGCAGCACCCGCTCGACGCACCCGTGCAGGCGCTGGCGTTCGAGCTCGGTCAGCTCCTTCGCCGTCAGCACGACGATCGGGATGTCGCAGCCACCCTCGCGCTCGCGCAGCTCGTTGATGAAGGCGAAGCCATCCACCTCGGGCATCATCAGGTCGAGCACGATCAGGGAAGGTTGCCGCTCCGCGACCCGCTCGAGCCCGACCCTGCCATTCTCCGCCTCCACCACCTCTCGCCCCTCACGCTCGAGCACCCGCCGCACCATCTCGCGGGTGGCGGGGTCGTCCTCCACCACCAGCACCGGCCCGCTCTGCGCAGTGTCGCCCAGCTGCCGGCGCAGCACGGAGACCAGCCGCTCCCGCTCGACGGGCTTGGTGAGGTAGTCGGCGGCCCCGAGGGCGTAGCCGAGACTCTTCTCCTCCAGGATGGAGAGCATGACCACCGGGATCTCGGCCAGCTGGGGATCGGCCTTGAGCGCGCCGAGCACTGCCCAGCCGTCCATCCCCGGCATCATCACGTCAAGGGTGATCACATCCGGGTACTCCTCGCGCGCGACCCGCAGCGCGTCCTCCCCGTTGGAGACGCGGAGGACCCGGAAGCCCTCGCGGGCGAGCATCCGACCGATCATCTCCCGCGCGTCGGGCTCGTCATCGACGACGAGCACGGTGGCCTGGGATTCATGGGACGAGAGGGAGGCCGCCGGGGCCAGAGGGGCGTGGGGGGCTCGGCGCTCTCGCTTGACCTCCGTCACCCGGGTGGGCAGGCGCCCGGTGAAGGTGGTGCCGATGCCGGGCTCGCTCTCCACCGAGATGTCGCCGCCCATCATCTCGGCGAAGTGCTTGCTGATCGTCAGCCCCAGCCCGGTACCGCCGTAGCGGCGCGTGGTCGAGGCGTCCGCCTGAGTGAAGGGCTGGAAGAGCTTGGCCATCTGCTCGGCCGTCATGCCGATGCCGGTGTCGCTCACCCGGAAGAGGATCCACTCGGTGCCGTGCGCGTCCGCCTCCCGCTCCGCAGAGAGGGTGACGGTGCCCTGCTCGGTGAACTTGCTGGCGTTGCTCAGCAGGTTCAGCAGGATCTGCCGCAGCTTCGTCTGGTCCGCGTGGATCGGTCCCATGGAGTCAGACGTGCGCAGGCGGAGCTGGTTGCCGTTCTTCTCGACGAGCGGCTGGATGGTGCTGACGACGTCGATCAGCATGGCGCCCACGTCGAAGCTCTCCAGGTAGAGCTCCATCTTGCCGGCCTCGACCTTGGAGAGATCCAGGATGTCGTTGATCAGCCCCAGCAGGTGCTTGCCCGCGGTACGGATCTTCTCCACGTCGGGCGTGAGCTCCTCGTGGCCGGCGTCCTCGGCCTCCTCGAGGAGCATCTCGCTGTAGCCGATGATGGCGTTGAGCGGCGTCCTCAGCTCGTGGCTCATGTTGGCCAGGAACTGGCTCTTCGTCTGGTTGGCGGTCTCTGCGGCTTCCTTCGCCTCCTCGAGCGCCTCCTGCGCCTCGATGCGCTCGGCGACCTCGTGCTGGAGCTGGTCGTTGGTCTGCTGCAGCTCCTCGGATCGCTGGCGCAGCCGCTCCGCCATCTGGTTGAAGCTCTGCGCGACCTCCCCGAGCTCGTCGCGGCTGCGGATCTCGATACGATGCTCGAGGTCGCCCGCGCCGACCCTCTCGGCGCCGCGCTTGAGCGCCGCGACCCCCTCCAGGATCTCGCGCAGGATGAGAACGGCGAGCAGGCCGCCCACCAGAGCGGAGAAGAGGAAGAGCACCCAGGCGACGCGGGAGGTGGTCTGGTCGGTCTGGATGAAGGCGGCGCTGGAGCGGGCGAGCTGTTCCTGCTCCCGCTCGGCGGCGGCGGGCAGATCGCTCTGCAGAAGCTGCTGTGCGAGCGGCTCCGCCCGCACGGAGGCGAGCACCGCCGCCGAGAGATCCACGCCCAGGCTGGCGTAGAAGGTCTTCCACTCCGAGGCGAGTTCCTCGGCCCTGCCGCGCAGCACCGCCACCGTATCGCGCCACCCACCGTCCGCCAGAGTCTCGAGCCGCGCCAGTTCGGTGGGGATGGCATCCACCTCCTGCGCGAATCGCTGCTGCTCCTCCTCGCCGGGTGGCGCGAGAGCATCGAAGGCACCCACCGTCAGATCGACGAACCGCTTCTGGTCGGCGAGGCGGTTCGTCGCCTCGGCGACCAGCGTATGCCGGTTGATGGCACCGTGCAGCTCCTCGAACACCCGCTCCCGCTGCCGCGCACCCCAGTAGTAGACCCCGATGTTCAGCGCCCCCAGCGCCAGCAGGGTACCGAAGGCGAGAATCAGGCGGGTGCGGATCGAGCGGAGGTTGATCGGCTCCGCCCGCGTCGGCGGGGTGGTGCGGGCGGGGGTCGGGAGCGGATTCATCTCAGCAGGTAGCCGCTATCCCCCGGGAGCTTGCCGTCGATCCGGAGCACCTTGACGTCGCGCCCGACATCAGCGGCGGGCATGAAGCCGATCGCGCCGGGGATGGCGCTCACCAGCTCGCGCGTCATGTCGCTGCTGACCACGATCTTCGGCCCGGACGCGACCTCGGCGCGGAACATCTTGGCGATCCAGTACTGGCGGAACTGCGCCTCGTTCATCCGATAGATGCGGTTCAGCACGAACTCGCGCTCGGCCGCCACCGGAGCGCGCACGAGCAGCGTGATGCGCGAGCGGTCGGCCCAGAACTGCTGCTCGCCCAGGAAGATGCTCCGCAGCTGGGCAAAGGTGAGGTTGTCCGCCACCGTCTGCGGGTGCACCACGATCGCCACCGCGCGGCCGTCCGCCTGCGCAGCAGCCGGGGCGGGGGATAGCAGGGCGCCGAGAGCCACGAACAGGCAGAAGACGGCGACTGCCCGGGAGGCGTGGGCCAGGATACGGAACTGCGATCTCATCGGTCTACCACCCTGCGTACGGAAGTGCTTGAAAACGCCGGCCGCTCGAAAAGCCCCGAGAGGTGCTGTGCTCCCCCGCTGGCTCCCGAGACGGCGAAGCTGGCCTGGAGATGGAGGCTGCCGAAGCGGCCGGGATTGGCGAATCGCTCATTGCGGAACTCCGCCT
>JBPCIT010000261.1:0-6335 GCA_051006015.1 Longimicrobiaceae bacterium | reverse complement strand
CCGCCACTCCCGCTGCCCTCTTGCGCATCCTCCCGAAGAAGAACAACAAGAAAAGCACCGGGCGTTCGACTTGCATGTGTTAAGCGCGCCGCCAGCGTTCGTCCTGAGCCAGGATCAAACTCTCCATAGAGAGACTTCGATGTAGCTCTTGCGAACGAAACACTTCCATTTCGTTCGGAAAATTACCTTTCGTTGTTCCCTGTGCTCAGATGCGTCGGCACCCTGCACCAGCCCGGAAGAAGGTATGCTTCCGGACGGAACCCGCACAGACATCCAAACCCTGATTGTCAAATAGCTTAGGCGACATCACAGTCGCCTGGCAAGGAAACGAAGTTACCGAAATCTCACCCGCTCGTCAACCCCCCACCGACCGTCGTGGAGGCGAGCCTCGCCTGCCCGTCGGAGCGCCCGAGCCGAGGGTTCCGCGATGCGTACTGATCAGACTTCCTCCTCCCCCTCTTCCCAGTCGTCCTCGTCCTCTTCCCAGTCGTCCTCGTCCTCCTCCCACTCATCCTCATCCTCATCCCAGTCGTCCTCGTCCTCATCCCAGTCGTCCTCGTCCCAATCCGCGTCGCCGTCCGCGTCGCTGTCCTCCTCCTCTTCATCGAAGCGGGCGGCGATCGGATCCATCGGATCAAGCTCCTCTCCGATCACCGGTTGAGCCATGACTTCCGCCATTCCGAATCTCCTTGAGCACAGGGATGAAGGGATCGCCGCAGTACCAGCGCGCATGGACGCATGTCCATACCACGGCCCGGTAGGCGGCAAAGTATAGCGGTCTCCCGGCGTGTCAAGGCCTTTGTTGGAGTGGACGCTGCGAGCTCCCGCTGTACCCGGTCAGGCGGAGGCGCGGGATGCCTTCTTCCGGTCGCTCGCGTTGAGGAGCCGCTTGCGAAGGCGGATGGACTGCGGCGTCACCTCGATCAGCTCGTCGTCGGCGATATAGCCGAGCGCGTCCTCGAGAGTGATCTGCCGCGGCGGCTCCAGCAGGACGTTGTCATCGGAACCCGCGGCGCGGATGTTGGTGAGCTTCTTCCCCTTGGCGACGTTCACCTCCATGTCGCCGGGCCGCGCGTTCTCCCCCACTACCATCCCCTCGTAGGTCGCGACGCCCGGAGCGATGAAGAGGGTGGCGCGCTCCTGCAGGCTCCCCAGTGCATGCGCGACGCTGGTACCGTCGATCATGCTCACCAGCACGCCGCGCGAGCGGGTCGCCATCGGGCCGGCGTACGGGCCGTACTCCAGGAAGCGGTGGTGGAGGATGCCCTCACCACGGGTGTCGGTGAGGAACTCCGACCGGTAACCGAAGAGACCCCGCGCTGGCATGCGGTACACCAGACGCACCAGGCCGCCGCCGGAGTTCTTCATCTCCAGCATCTCCCCGCGCCTCTGCCCCAGCTTCTCGATCACGGGGCCGGTCAACTTCTCAGGCACGTCTATGGCGACCTCCTCATAGGGCTCGAGCAACTCGCCACCCGGCCCCCTCCTCAGAATGACCCGCGGGCGGGAGACGGCGAACTCGTAACCCTCGCGGCGCATCGTCTCCATCAGGATGCCCAGGTGCAGCTCGCCACGGCCGGAGACGGTGAGGGCGTCAGGGGAGTCGGTGTCCTCGACTCGGAGTGCAACGTTGCTCTCCAGCTCGCGGTAGAGCCGGTCACGAAGCTGCCTGCTCGTGACGAAGCGTCCCTCGCGCCCTGCAAAGGGAGAGGTGTTGACCATCATGTCGACGGAGACGGTCGGCTCCTCGACGCGGATTCCCTCGAGCGCCTCCGGATGCGCCAGGTCGCACACGGTAGAGCCGATCTCAACGCCGGTGAGGCCGGCGAGCGCCACGATGTCGCCGGCCGGGGCCTCCTCGACCTCCACGCGCTGCAACCCATCGAAGACGTAGAGGCGCGTGATCTTCGCGCGCTCCTCGGTGATGCCCGCGTGCTCCTCCGTGAGGTCGAGCAGCAGCACCGGATCGCCGACGCGGGCAACACCGCGCTCGACCCGGCCGATCGCCAGGCGGCCCAGGTAGGGCGAGTGGTCGATCGTCGAGACGAGCATCTGAAAGGGACCCTCGGCGCTGCCGCGGGGAGGGGGAATCGTCTCGAGAATCGTCCCGAAGAGCGGCGCGAGGTCCTTAAGCTCGTCCTCGAGATCGCCAATGGCGTAGCCTTCCCGCCCGACCGCATAGAGAAAGGGCGCGTCGAGCTGGTGGTCGTCGGCCTCGAGCTCGAGGAAGAGCTCGAGCACCTCGTCGTGCACGCGCAGCGGATCCGCATCGGAGCGGTCGATCTTGTTGATCACCACGATCGGCTGCAGCCCCAGACCAAGCGCCTTACGGGTGACGAAGCGCGTCTGCGGCATTGGACCCTCGGCGGCGTCGACGAGCAGAATCACCCCGTCGACCATCCGCAGGATTCGCTCGACCTCACCGCCGAAGTCGGAGTGGCCGGGGGTGTCGACGATGTTGATCTTGGTATCGCCCCAGCGCACGGAGAGGTTCTTGGAGAGGATCGTGATCCCCCGCTCCCGCTCGAGGGGGTTGGAGTCCATCACCCGCTCCTCGACCTGCTGGTTGGCGCGAAAGGTTCCGGCCTGACGCAGCATGTGGTCAACCAGCGTCGTCTTGCCGTGGTCGACGTGTGCGATGATGGCGATGTTGCGAATCGACATAGCAGCTTCTTGCAATCAGCCGTAAGTAAAAAGAAAGCGGGCCCGCAGAGGGAGCCCGCCTGTGCAAAGACCCGGAAATATAACGGAAATCAGGGTTTCGCTCTACCCCCGCGCCCGCGCGAGCGAACGGTACGCGATCATCTTGTAGACCAGCTTGGCGATGGTGAAATTCGGGGCGTGGTTACCGGGGATCGGAGCGAGCTCGACGACATCGACGCCGACCACCCGTTTCTCCGTGAAGACCCGCCGCAGCAGCTTCAGGGTCGGGTACCAGGGCGGGCCGCCGGGCTCCGGGGTGCCAGTCGCCGGGATGAGCGAGGGATCGAAGTAGTCGACGTCGAAGGTGATGTAGACGATATCGCCGAGCGCCTGCATCGCGCGGTCGATCCACTCCTCATTCTCCCACATCTCCTCGGCGAAGATGGTGGTGATCCCGTCGCTGCCGCGGATCAGCTCGCGCTCCTCGCGCGTGAGCGCCCGGATACCGACCGCCACCACGTCGGCGGCGTCGATGCAGCGCGCCATCACCGCGGCGTGGGAGTAGGCGGATCCCTCGTACTCCATGCGCAGATCGCTGTGGGCGTCGAACTGCAGGACGGAGAGCCGCTCCCCCTCCCGCAGCCGCGCCGCGTGCGCGAGCACCGGAGCGCTGGAGATGGAGTGCTCGCCGCCGAGCATGATCACCAGCCGGTCACCGGTCTCATCGAGGATCCGGTCGTACGCGTCGCGCAGCGCCCGAACGGCGCTCTCCGGGCCGGCGCCCCCAAGGTGCAGCGCCGGCAGCGTCGTGACACCGATCTCCGCAGGCTCGGAATCGAGCTCCTGATCATAGAGCTCGATGTAGCGCGAGGCCTCCACGATCGCGCCGGGTCCGCCACGAGTGCCGCCGCCGTAGGAGACGGTGGCCTCGTACGGCACCGGCAGGATGACCACCTCAGCGCCGTCCCACGACGCAAGCTCACCCTCGAGCCCGAGCAGGTTGTGCGGCAGCTCCCAGGGGAGGTCGTTAAGCGCGTCACGACGCATCAGCAATTCGATGTCGAGGGATGGACGGCGCCGATCGTTGCGTTTCAGTTCAGCTCGGCGACGGGACAGGTGAGCCCCTCGCGCGCGACCTGCACGCCGAGCTCCTGGCAGTGCGCGCAGATGCCGTAGATCTCCAGCCGGTGGCGGGTGGCGAGGAAGCCATGCTGGCGTGCGGTCTCCGCTTGCACTTGCATCACCTCGGGGCTGTGGAACTCCGTAACCCCGCCGCAGTGGGTGCAGATGAGGTGCTCGTGCTCCGGCTGCTGCCCGAAGAGATGCTCGTAGCGCTTGAACCCCTCGCCGAAGTCGTGCTCCTCGACCAGGCCACTGCGCACCAGAATCTCGACCGTGCGGTAGATGGTCGCCTTGCCGATCCTCTCCCCCCGCTCCTTGAGCGCGCGCTCGATCTCCTCGACGGAGAGGTGATCGGAGGAGTTGAAGATCACGTCGGCGACGACCTCACGCTGTTGGGTGATCGGGAGCCCCTGCTCCCGCAGATAGCGCTGAAAAAGGCGGATAAATGGAGACATCATCGTTTCCTCCCGGCAGTCCGGTGACGGCCGCGTGGTGTCCGTGGCCGGAGTAATCTTCCAATAACGATAATCGTTCTTGAAAGGGCCGGTCAAGCGGTGCTACTCGGTTCTGCCATCCCGCCGAGCATCTGCTCCCAGCGTGCCGGATCGCCCTCGATGCGTACTGCCGTCGGCGCCTCGTGTGCGTCGCCGAGACGCCGCAGGACCCCAGCCACCACGCGGTCGATCCGCTCCGCAGGGGCGATACCCTGCTCGACGAGCTCCTGCTCGGTCGGCTCTTCGCCGCCGGGCGCCGCCTCGTAGCGGAGGGTCACGAGGCGGCGGTGGCCGGTCGCCTCCGGTAGCTGATCGTAGAGGGCGAGCAGGGCCAGCCCGCTCTCGCTGCCGCGGAGCTGCCGGGGCGGAAAGATCCAGACGCGATCGACGCTCTGCGGCGGAATCCGGGAGGCAAGCGCCGCGAGCAGCCGCGCAAGCATTGCACTCACCCGCTTCTCAGCCGACCACTGCTTCCGCCCGCGTCGCGGCCTCCTGCTCCACGAAGAAGCGCAGCACGTGCAGGAAGTCTTGCGCGTTCGTGATGACGCCGAATGCCTGGTGGGTGCCGCGATCCTTGAGCTTCGAGACGACGAACTCGGAGGAGTCCACGCAGATGGTGGCCAGCGGGCGGATCTCGCCGCTCGCCTCGTCGTAGACATAGGAGGGAAGCATGTTGCCGGTGGCGATGGCGTGCAGCGCCGTTGCGATCATGATCACCGCTGTGGCGCGGCGGGTGTGTGCCTTCATCGCCTCCTGCGCGCGTACGACATCGGGGATGGTATCGGCAAGCGGCCCGTCGTCGCGGATGGAGCCTGCCAGGACGAAGGGCACCCGGTTCGTGACCAGCGCGTGCATCACGCCGCCCGTGATCACTCCAGCCTCGACGGCGTCGCGGATCGAGCCCGCCTCCCGCACCCGATTGATCGCGCGCATGTGAAATGCATGGCCGCCGGGGACGGGGGCGCCGCGGTGGTTCATTCCGAGAGTGGTGCCCATGACCTCGGCCTCGATGTCGTGAACCGCCACCGCATTGCCACCGAAGAGCACAGTGACGAAGCCGTTCTCGATGAACCAGGTCAGGGTGTCGCGGCCGCGCGAGTGGAGCACGGCGGGCCCCACCACCCAGACGACGTGGCCGCCACGCGCGCGCTCCTCGACCAGGATGCGCGCCATCGCTGCGTAATCGGTGGGCTTCTCCCGGGAGACCTGGGAGGACATGAACTTGAACTCGCCCTCGGGACCCGCATCATGGTCGCCCAGAAAGCCGGTGGCATGGACGTAGATCCCCTCGCTTCCGTCCTCCGCCATGCCGACCGCCACCGATTGGCCGGCGCGGACGTAGCGTCCCTCGAGCACGCGCGGCATGCCGTCGGTATCGAGGACCAGCGCCGCGTCCATGCGCGGGTCGCGCGGCAGGAGCCACTCTCCGCCGACCTTCACATAGGTCGGCAGATTGGTGGTCGAGAAGAACCCGTGAGGAAGCACCGAGTCTGCGGGAGCGGGGCGCCACTGCGCGTCCGGAGCCGCTGCGAAGCGGGGGTGCGAGAGGTCGGGATGGCGGTAGTCGGGCATCTGAGAAACGGGTGCGGGGAAACCGGAGCCGGGCGCGGCAAAGTACACCCTGCGCCTTCGCGATTCAAGGCGTCCATAGCGGCACGCCCACGAGCGCGTTCTGTCCCGCTTCTTGCAAGGGCGGCAATTCGCAGCGAGTCGCAATACCAACAGGGAGGATACCATAGCTACGACCGTGGAGAACGCCACCGGCACGGAGTGGACCCTCGAAGATTCCCGCGAACTCTACAATGTGGAGGGATGGGGGATCGGCTACTTCGGGATCAGCGAAAAGGGGCACGTCACCGTTCATCCCACCAAGGAGCCTGAGCGGGGTTTGGACCTCTTCGAGATCGCGATGGATCTGGATGCGCAGGGGGTGGGGCTGCCGCTGCTGCTGCGCTTCTCGGACATCCTGCGTACCCGCATCGAGTCGCTCACCGAGCGCTTCCGCCACGCCATCGAGGAGTTCGAGTACGAGGGCGGCTACACCTGCGTCTACCCGATCAAGGTGAACCAGCAGCG
>JBPCIT010000260.1:0-11872 GCA_051006015.1 Longimicrobiaceae bacterium | reverse complement strand
CGTGCGCCTCCTCGTCCAGCTCCTCCAGCGGCCAGGCGCCGACCAGCGTCTGGTAGAGGAGGTACTCGTCGTTGCGGTCGGGGATGGGGTGTCCGTCGTCCATCGGCCGCTTGCCGGCGTTCATCTGCGCCCAGCGCAGCGCACGCTCCTGCCAGCGGTCCGGGATCTCGGAGAGCACGTGGATGCGCGCGCGTACATCCTCGCTGCGCTTGGTGTCGTGCGTCGAGGTGGAGTTCATCGCGTGCGGCCAGCGCTCTCCGCGCGCACCGATCCACTGGTGGAACGCCTCGACCGGCATGCCGAAGTGTGCCGGCTCTCCTCCCACCTCGTTCAGCGAGACCAGCCGGTTGAAGATGTAGAAGGAGGTGTCCTCGACCCCCTTCGCCATGATCGGGCCGGTGAGCTGCTGGAACTTCATCACGAAGCGGGCGTGCTCGCGGCGCGCCTCCGCGTCCAGACCCTCCGGCCAGCGCAACAGCAGCGTGTCCTCCACGAAGTTGAAGATCGAAGCGCTCATGCTGCGATTGCGCCGCTTCGCCACGCGGATCGCCTGCCGCACGTACTCCTGGTCCCGCTCGGAGACCCTGCCCACATCCGCGTCGATGTAGGTGCGGTAGATGGGGAAGCAGGCGATCGTCTCGCGTAGCGCGTCGGTCAGGGTTCCGAGGGTGAAGTCACGCGAGCGCCGGTTCTCCTCCGAGAGGCGGTTGAGCAGGTAGGCGAGCACGCTCAGCTCGCTCGCCATAGCCATGCGCAGGATCAGCTTCTTGCGGTCGTAAACCAGCTCGGTGAACTCGGGCACCCGGCCCACGAAGCGCGCGTATGCCTCATTCATCGCCGACTCGTTCTCCCCCGCGACGAAGAGTTGGTTCAGCCGCGTCATGAACTCGTAGCCCACCGTGCCGGCCACCGGCCAGTCCTCCGGCAGCTCCTCTTCGCCGGTGAGGATCTTCTCGACGAGGATGTAGAGCCGCGGCTCGCCCAGGCGCCGCTCGGCCTCCGCCTGCAGCCGGCGCAGGTAGCCGCTGGGATCGTACAGGCCGTCGGGGTGGTCGATGCGCAGGCCGGTGACCTTGCCCTCCTCGACGAGCTGCAGGATCAGTTGGTGCGTATCCCGGAAGACCGCCGGCAGCTCGACGCGTACGCCCGCCAGCTCATTGATGTCGAAGAAGCGGCGATAGTTGATCTCCTCCGCCGCCACCCGCCAGTAGGCGAGCCGATACGCCTGGTCGTTCAGCAGCGCCTCGAGGCGGTTGAAGCTCGAAGGATCGTCGGCGCTGCCGTTGATCAGGGTGATCGCCTCCTCGATCGCCTCACTCACCTCTGCTGATGCGCCATGGAGCGCCGCGGTGCGCCGCTGCGAGATCGTCTTCTCCCGCCGCCGCTCCGCCACGCTTGCCGGATCGGTGCGGTCGCGCGTGGGCAGGTGCTCGAGCGCCGTGACGATGCTCTCGAGCTCCATACGGTCGGGGTGATCCTCGGAGAGATTCCCCGCGAGCAGGCTCAGCGCCTCGCGCAGCACCAGAGCGATCGACTTCGGCGCGGCGGGGAACGTCTTGTCGAAGTACTCGATCCAGAAGCGTCCCTCCGCATGGCGGAGCTGCAGCTCGCCGCGCTCGAGGACGTTGCCGAACTGGTCGCACAGCACGGGCAGCAGGACCTTTCCCCAGAGCTCGCGCTTCAGCGGGTAGTAGTCGATGTCGAAGTAGGGAGCGAAGGGAGAGCTCTGTCCGTTCTCCAGCACGTCCATCCACCAGCGGTTGCCCCGCTCCCCGATCCCCATGTGGTTCGGAACGATATCGATCAGATGGCCCATTCCGTGCTCCTGGATCGCGCGGGCCATCCGCGCGTGCTCCTGCTCGGAGCCGATCTCCGGGTTCAGCGCGTTGTGGTTGGAGATGTCGTAGCCGTGGAGGCTGCCAGCGCGCGCCTGGAGGTACGGAGAGGCGTACACGTCGGAGATCCCCAGCGCGTGCAGGTAGGGCACCAGCTCGGTCGTATCGCGAAAGGTCCAGTGGCGATTGAACTGGAGCCGGTAGGTTGCCTGCGGAATGCGCAGGGGGCTCCGGGTCGCGGAGTCGGTCTCGTGTGCGACGATGACAGTCACGGCAATCGGCCAACGTTCAGATTGTGGAGAATGACGACAGCTCAGCAAACGAAACCGAGGCCGCAAGAAGCAGGCGAACGGGTGCCGGACGCGACCCCGATCTGGCCGGGGCAGCCGTATCCGCTCGGCGCCATCTGGGATGGAAAGGGCACCAACTTCGCTCTTTTCTCGGAGAACGCGACGGAGGTCGAGCTGTGCCTCTTCGACTCTGCCGAGGATGCCGAGCCCGCGAGAACCGTGCGCCTGCGCGAGCAGACGGCCTTTGTCTGGCACGGCTACCTGCCTGAGGTCGGACCGGGACAGCTCTACGGCTACCGCGTGGACGGGCCGTACGAGCCGGAGCAGGGGCTGCGCTTCAATCCCAACAAGCTGCTCATCGATCCCTATACCAGGGCGCTCGCCGGCGCTGTCGATTGGAAGGCACATCCCTACGGCTATCCGTTCAACCAGTCGGGCGACGATCTAATTCCAGACGAGCGGAACAGCGCCGCCGGGGTGCCGAAGGGCATGGTGATCGATCCCGGCTTCGACTGGAAGGGCGACGCGCCGCCCCGGATTCCTCTGCACCGCTCGGTCATCTACGAGGCCCACGTCAAGGGCCTGACGATGCGCCACCCCGACGTTCCCGAGGAGCTGCGCGGCACGTACGCCGCCGTGGCGCACCCCGCCATCATCGAGCACCTCAAGGCGCTCGGCGTCACCGCCATCGAGCTGCTGCCGGTGCACGAGATGGTGGACGACGAGTTCCTTATCCGGAAGGGGCTGCGCAACTACTGGGGCTACAACTCGATCAACTTCTTCGCGCCCGCGGGCCGCTACGCCGCCTCGCGCGAGTACGGTGCGCAGATCCGCGAGTTCAAGGAGATGGTGCGTGCGCTGCACGCCGAGGGGATCGAGGTGATCCTCGACGTCGTCTACAACCACACCGCCGAGGGAAACCACCTGGGGCCGACGCTCTCCTTCCGGGGAATCGATAACCCGACCTACTACCGTCTGGTGCCGAAGCATCCCCGCTTCTACATGGATTACACGGGGTGCGGCAACTCGCTGAACATGATGCACCCGCAGACGCTGCAGCTCGTCATGGATTCGCTGCGCTACTGGATTCAGGAGATGCACGTCGACGGCTTCCGCTTCGATCTGGCCAGCACCCTCGCGCGCGAGCTGCACGCGGTGGACAGGCTCTCGGGTTTCTTCAACATCATCCACCAGGACCCGGTGATCTCGCAGGTCAAGCTGATCGCCGAGCCCTGGGACATCGGCGAGGGCGGCTATCAGGTGGGGAACTTCCCGGTGCTCTGGGCGGAGTGGAACGGCAAGTACCGCGACACGGTGCGCGCCTACTGGCGCGGCGATCCGGGTACCGTGGCGGAGCTGGGCTACCGGCTCACCGGCTCGAGCGACCTCTACGCCCACAACGGCCGCCGCCCCTTCGCCAGCATCAACTTCATCACCGCGCACGACGGCTTCACGCTGCACGACCTGGTCTCCTACAACGAGAAGCACAACGAGGCCAATGGAGAGCAGAACCGGGACGGACACGACCACAACCTGAGCTACAACTTCGGGGTCGAGGGCCCCACGGACGACCCGGAGATCATCGCCACGCGCGAGAAGCAGAAGCGGAACTTCCTCGCCACGCTCCTGCTCACGCAGGGCGTGCCGATGATCTGCGCTGGCGACGAGATGGGCCGCACTCAGGGCGGCAGTAACAACGCCTATGCGCAGGACAACGAGGTCTCCTGGCTCGACTGGAATCTCGACGAGCTGGACAGTGAGCTGCTCGAGTGGGCCCGGCGCGTAGCGTGGCTGCGGCACGAGCACCCGGTATTCCGGCGGCGCAGCTTCTTCCAGGGGCGCCACATCCGCGGCTCCGAGCTGGAGGACATCACCTGGCTGCGCCCCGACGGGCAGGAGATGACCGATGAGGAATGGACCAGCCCACGGGTGCGCAGCTTCGGGATGCGCCTCGCCGGCGACGCGATGGTCGAGTGGAACGAGCGCGGGGAGCGGGTGATCGACGACACCTTCCTGCTGCTCTTCAACGCGGATGCGGAGCCGCTTCCCTTCACCCTGCCGCGCTCCAACCCGGGCGTGCACTGGGAGACGGTGCTCGACAGCGCGGCTCCCGAGCTGGAGGTGGGGGAGAGCACGGTACCGGGCGGTCAGGAGTACATGCTCGAGGCACGCGCGGTGGCGGTGTTTCGGAGACTGCTGGAGGACGATGAAGGCTGAGCGGTGGGAGCTCTCGCTCGGCGCGCGGATCGTGCCGGGCGGAGTGGAGTTTCGCGTGTGGGCACCAGGGCACGAGCGGGTGGAGGTCGTGATCTACGGACCGGGCGCGCCGGCCCTGCATGCTCTGGAGCCGGAGAGCGATGGCTACTTTTCCGGCGTCGTGCAGGGGGCGGGCGCCGGCTCGCGCTACAAGTACCGGCTGGACGGCGGCGACACCTTTCCCGATCCCGCCTCTCGCTCGCAGCCGGATGGCGTCCACGACCCCTCCGAGGTGGTCGATCCCGCCGCCTTTTCCTGGACGGATGCCGGATGGCGGGGCATCCCCCTCGACGAGATGGTGATCTACGAGCTGCACGTGGGCAACGCCACGCCTGAGGGGACCTTCGACGCGCTGATCGAGCGGCTCGACGAGCTGGCGGCGCTCGGCGTCACCGCAGTCGAGGTCATGCCGATCGCCGACTTCCCCGGCGAGCGCAACTGGGGATACGACGGCGTCTACCTCTTCGCCCCAGCGAACGCCTACGGCGGGCCTGAGGGCTTCCGGCGGCTGGTGGACGCTGCTCACCGCAAGGGGCTCGCGGTGCTGCTCGACGTGGTCTACAACCACTTCGGTCCGGAGGGGAACTACCTGCCGGCGTTCAGCAGCGGCCGCATCTTCACCGAGCAGCATCACACCCCCTGGGGCGCGGCCGTCAACTACGACGGCGAGGGGAGCGCCGCGGTGCGCGACCTGGTGGTGCAGAACGCGCTGCACTGGGTGCACGAGTACCATGTGGATGGGCTGCGGCTGGACGCCACCCACGCCATGCTCGACGACTCTCCCCTGCACATCCTGCAGGAGCTTGCCGCGCGGCTGCGTGCTTCGGTGGAGGAGGATCGCCACCTGGTGCTGATCGCCGAGGACGAGCGAAACGAGCGGCTGCTGGTCACCCGGGCCGAGGAGGGCGGGCTGGGGATGGACGCGGTGTGGGCGGACGACTTCCACCACCAGGTGCGCCGCCTCACCGCCGGAGACAGCGAAGGCTACTTCCGCAACTACTCCGGCACGACGGAGGATCTGACTGCCACGCTGCGCCAGGGATGGTTCTACGAGGGGCAGTACTATCCGGGCCACAAGGCGCCCCGCGGCACCCCGGCCGGGGGCCTCCCGCCCGCGCGCTTCGTGCACGTCATCCAGAATCACGACCAGGTAGGCAATCGCGCCTTCGGAGAGCGCCTCAACCACCAGATCGAGCCCGCTCTCTACCGCGCTGCTTCGGCGCTGCTGCTGCTGAGCCCGTACACGCCGCTGCTCTGGATGGGGCAGGAGTGGGCGGCGTCGAGCCCCTTCCTCTACTTCACCGACCACCCCGAGGAGCTGGGGCGGCTGGTCACCGCGGGCCGGCGCGAGGAGTTCAAGCACTTCTCGGCCTTCGCGGACCCACGTGTGCGCGAGCGGATCCCCGACCCGCAGGCGCCGGAGACCTTCCTGCGCTCGAAGCTTCGCTGGGAAGAGCGGGAGCAGCAGCCACACGCCGGCGTGCTGAACCTCTACCGGGAGCTGCTCGAGCTGCGCCGCACGCATCCCGCTCTGCAGGCGCGCACGCGCGATTCCTTCCAGGTCGCGGGGCTGGGCGAGAATGGCCTGGCGCTGCGCCGCAATCCCGCCGGTGGCGTGGCAGAGACGCTGCTGCTGGTCTGCTGCTTCCGAGACGCGCTCCGCGTGCCGCTCGGGGAGTTAGCGGAGACGCGTGCGCCGACTGGAAGCGAGTGGGATCTCCTGCTCTCGACGGAGGAGGGTCGCTTCGGCGGCGGCGCGACAGGCGAGCTCGTGCGCCTGGATGCGGAGGGCCGCCTGGAGGTGCATGGGCCGGGCGCGGTAGCGCTCGAGGCCCTTGCCCCTAATCCCCGCTGATCGCAGCCAGGCTCTCCCTCGCGCTGCGCAGCCGCATCCCCAGCCGCTCCAGGTCCGCGCTCGAGGGCGTGTGCCGGAGCCCCGTCAGGCCGAGCAGGTTCTCGGAGGAGATGGGGAAGGGGATGCGCAGCGCCTCGATCAGGCGCAGCGCCAGGAGCACGGGGGCGGCGGGGACTGGTACCACTGCGCGCCGTCGCCCGAGCCGCTCCGCCGTGAGCCGCAACAGGTCGCGCATCGTGACCCCCTCCGGCTCGGCGAGCGTCAGCGCACCGGTCAGCTCCAGCGCCAGGGCGCGCTCGGTCGCCTCGCAGAGATCCTCGATGTGCACCGTCTGGATCACCTGCGTCCCTCCGCCGAAGAGGGGGATGAGGCGCAACCGCCGGACAGTCTCGCGCATCCGGTGAAAGAGCCCGCCATCTGCGGCGAGCACCAGCCCCGGGCGCAGCACGAGGTCGCGCGCCGGGTCCAGCTCGCCCTCCAGCGCATACTTGCTGCGACCGTAGTAGGAGTGCGCGCCAGGGTGCGCAGAGATGCTGGAGATGAAGACGAAGCGCCGGACCTTCGCGGCGCGCGCGGCAGCCAGCACCCGGCGGGTACCCTCCTCGTTGACCCGCCGCGCCTGCTCCAGTCCGGCGAAGCGCGTGGTGTAGGCGCAGTGGATCAGCACCTCGGCCTCCTCCAGCGCGGCCTCATCGAGCGTTTCAGGTAGATTGCAGCGGAAGAGGGAAACACCGGCTTCGCTGAACGGGTAGGCGTCGGGATCGCGCACCAGCCCCCGCACCTCCCACCCGCGCCTGCGGAAGTGGTCGCACAGATGCCGCCCGAGCAGCCCACTCGCGCCGGTGACCGCGAGCGTTCCCTTGCGCGGCGTTTCCGGACTCTGGATCACGCCGGTCCCCTCGTTCCTCTTTGCTCCTGCCGGATCCCTGGCGTGGACAGGACGGGTGAGGAAGCAGTCAGCCGCTTCGCCAGCCGGGTGCCGATGCGGTCGGCGCAGGCCATCATGGTGAAGGTGAGTCCCTTCGCCGGGAGGTAGGGGAAGAGCGAGCCGTCCGCGACGTACACCGCGCCGGTACCGGCCAGCCGACCCTCCGCGTCGCAGGTCAGCTCGCCGCCGCCGCTGCGCATCGGCAGGGTGCCGGCGTAGTGGATGCTCGATCCCGGCGGCAGGCGGATGAGCCGGATCGGCCAGCAGCCGAGCCGTCGGAAGTGGCGTAGCACCTCCCTCTCATCCGCCACCTGCCGCGCCTTCTCCTCCTCGGACTGCTCGTAGTGGATCTCGAGCTGATCCGGCTCATCCGCCGCGGAGCGCCGCAGGGTGCAGTACTTCGCGGACTTGCCCTGTCCTGGTGGTTGATTCCCAGGATCCCCAGCAGAGGCATCAGCAGACGCATCACACGCAGCCCTTCCCGGAAGGGGAGCGGCACCTCCTTCAGCAGCTTGAAGGTGAGCAGCGAGCATAGGAGTAGAACTGCGTCTGCACGATGCCGCGCTCCCTCCCGCGCGGCTGGTAGATGGCGGTGAGCTGCGCCAGGCTGTGCCGGCGGTCTCTTGCTTCGCGCCCGATCATCCCTAGATTCACGACCGGCGCGTAGCTGTAGGGGTTGCAGAGGATCGGCACCCTCGTGCCGTAGCGGCCGAGCGAGCGCAGCACGATGCGCGCGCTGCCCAGCGTTCCCGCCGCGAGGACCAGGGAATGCGCCCGGTGTACCTCCTCCGCGCCGGAGTCCGCGTGGCGCGCGGTCACCTCCACTCCGCCTGCCTCCGGCTCGGCGAACCCGTGGACGTAGCGCCGATCGAGGTAGCGGAAGCTCGGGGAGCGCTGCAGCTCCTCCAGCGTCCAGCGCGGACGGTAGACGCTCCGGTCGCTGTCCGCCCAGAAATCCATGTCATGGTAGCGGTGCGGCCCGCGCTCCTGGTGGCGGCGAGTGCACACCGCCAGCCGTGCCCGTCCGAGGTAGAAGCCGAGGGCGTTGAGCTGCCGCCGGCGCCGGAGGTAGCGCCCGACCACCGTTTCGGCGTTGGTGTCGATCTCGAGCGCGGGGAGCATGGCGGCGCAACCGCCCAGGAAGGGAAGCAGGTCGTCGCGCTCTCCCGCCACCCCGATGCGCTCGGCGACCGCCTCGTAGTGCGGCTCCAGATCGGCGCGTGAGATGGGCATCTCGCGCAGATCCTCCTCATCGAAAGGGAAGACGCCCGCGCCCCAGCCGGAAGCGAGCCCCCCGCGCGCGAGGCTCTCCTTGGCGAAGAAGCTGCTCGACGCGATCGGCATCAGCCGCGCGGCGTCCGCGGTGATGTAGCTGCGCGGTGGGGGTGAGCTGCGCGCCGACCCGCGCCGGGCCGAGCGGGATCCCCTCGAAGTCGTCGCCGAGGTAGTAGCGGTGCTGCTCCTCATCGCTGCGGCGGATCTCGGAGAAGCTGTCGGGCGGGATGAGAGGAGGGTAGCCGCGGTCCTGATTCCCGTAGTCGAGCATCAGCACGCGCAGGCCGGCGGCGACGAGGGGCGCCGCCGCGTTGACCCCGCTGGCGCCGGAGCCGACCACCAGAACGTCAACCACGCCGGGCTCTCCCCGCCAGCGCCAGCAGAGCCGCTCCCAGCGCGAGCTTCGCCGCGGAAGCGGCCGCGTACGTGCCGAGCCGGATCATCAGGCTGAGCGCGCCCGTGCGCGCGGAGGTGAACTCCGCTGCGGAATGCGGGGAGGTTTCGAGGATCGCCGCCGTCAGCAGCAGCTTCTTGCGCAGGAGCGACTGCGGGCGGAAGACGCCGCTGGCTGCGTCGAGGAAGGGAAGCGCCCAGGGATGCCGGCGCACCAGCGAGAGCACCACCTCGTCAGCGCCCTCGTCCATGGGGAGCAGGACGCGGTGCGCGGCCAGGTAGCGTTCGACACACTCGGGTGGCGGCTCGCGGTCGAGCAGGTAACGGGTGAAGAGCCGCGCCTCCCGCTGAAGGGTTGTGTCCGGCAAGGTGCTGCCTGACCTCATCATAGCCAAAGGGAGGAGACTCTGTACCCGAGCCTGGAAACCGTCTCGAAGGTGTGGCGTGAATGCGGCCAATGTAGAGGGGAGAGAGTCGGCGGAGCAAGCCGGCGAGGTGTGTACGCGCAGAGTCCGGCCGATCTGCACCGGGGCGAAGCAGCCGATGGGTGAGGGCCGGCGCACATACTGGCGACGCCGTATCCGACGGCACCTCGTGCTCGCTCTGACCAGCGTCGGGGTGGGAGCTGCCGTGTACCTCCTGGTGCAGCCCGCCGGCATGATCTTCGGCCTCAGCATGGCGACTGCCTATGCAGGTCTCCTGCTGCTCGCCATCTCGCTGCTGCTGGGCCCCTGGAACGTGCTGCGCACCCGGCCGAACCCGACCAGCACGGACCTGCGGCGCGACGTCGGAATCTGGGCGGGAATTCTCAGCCTCGCCCACGTCTTCTTCGGCCTGCAGGTCCACATGCGCGGCCGCTTCTGGACGTACTTCGTGTTCGGCGCCGAGGAACGTTTCGGCGGTCTACCGCGCTTCGATCTCTTCGGTCTCGCCAACTATACGGGCCTTGCTGCCACACTGGTCCTCGCGGGGCTATTGGCTCTCTCGAATGACCGCTCTCTGCGCCGGCTGGGAACGCAGCGCTGGAAGGGGCTGCAGCGCTGGAACTACGCCGCCTTCGTGCTGGTCGCGGTGCACGGCGCGGCCTATCAGTGGATGGAGACTCGGGTGCCGCTCTTCGTCGGCGGCTTCGGTCTCCTGGTGCTGCTGGTCGTCGCCCTGCAGGTTGTGGGATTCCGGCGCGTACACGCGGGCGGCGGGGGATGAGGAAGATGTAGCGGCCAGCAAATGAAACCGCTCCCCACGCGCCAGCGCGTGGGGAGCGGTTTCCGCCTCAGAGGATCAGTCGCTTACAGCGGGCAGCCGAGCTGGTTGGCCCGGTCGAGGAGCTGCGCCACATCGTTCACCGTGCGGGCTCCGGAATACGCCTGCTGCACGATGTGCCTGATCTGCGCCAGCGTCAGCGGGAACTTCACCCCGGAATGCTGCGCGTTCAGCGCCGCCGCTACCGCATGACGCGCCAGGTAGTGCAGTTCAGGCGAGGCGCCCATCTGCAGCGCCTGCTGCAGGGTGACGTCCGGATCGAAGAAGTCGACCCCGAAGTAGCTGTCGAAGGAAGCGTTCGGGTCGATTCCAGCAGCTGCCCACGGATTCGAGATCCTCCTCCACTGCTCGGGCACGCAGCCTTGATCGTGCAGGGCAAAGACCACGGCCACCGCGCCGTGCCAGACGTTCATCTGGTAGGTGATCTGCCGCGCCGCGGGATTGAGGGTGTACCGAGCGGTGCCGTCCATGTGCTCGAATCGGAGGGGCCGTCCAACGATTTCAGTCGGGTGACTGAGCAGCGTGAGCGTGACGGGAACCGAAGGATCGATCGGCGAGCCGGTCGGGTTGAGCCTCGTCCACACGCGCGCACACTGGTTCGGGCTGAGCGTGTAGGTGTCAACCACGCTGCCCGCGGTCTTCTGGAACACGTAAGTGCCTGCGGGCGCGGATGGGTGCACACATACGTCGAGATGACCCCGCTCCGCGATGGGTCCGTCGGGTCCCCGGTGGTCGAAATCGGTAGTTGATGACTGCGGATCGACCAACTGCGGTCCGTCGGTACAGCTCACCAGCGCTGCTGCAGTGAGGGCGAGCAGCGGCTTCCACCATGACAAGCGAGTTTTGTACATTGGTGTCTCCGGAAGTGGGGGGTGAGCAGTGGAAACGATACCGAGGCAGGTGTTGCCTCTCCCGCATCGAGCATCAGCAACTTCCGTGCTCAATCGTACAAGAATTGGCCGCATTGGAGCGGTGTTGTCTCTGCGCCGCGCGCAGCCTTCTGCTGAGCTGCTGAAGGTGCGACCTGCAGTGTTCCGACGGACATCTGCTGCGCCGCCCCCACAGTCGCTCGCCGTCAGGGCAGCGCGCGCAGCCTATCCAGTGCCGAGGCCACTGTGAGAATCTCTCCCGGCGCGACCGGCGCAGGCCGGTTCGCACGGGCGGCGGCGTAGAAGCGGCGCACCAGCTCGCGCAGCCCCGGATACGCCGGCTCGGACCGCAGCGCCCGTCGCACCAGGTTGTGTGTCGCACCCGCGAGCTGCCTGCCGGAGAGAGCAAAGGGTTTCAGGATCTTGCGTGTGCGGGAGACGGCGCCGGACTCGATGACGGAGAAGCCGTGGAAGAGATCAAGGTGTGCGGTGCCTGCGCCGCCGATCACCCGCAGCAGGTTGCAGGTGGGCCGGCCGTTCATCGAGATGAGCAGCGAGAGCGAAATTCCCTCCGCTACACCGCTGACGCGCAGCTCCCCGGCAGCCGGGCGCAGGAGCTGCCAGTCGGCACTGTCGAGAGAAGCCGGGAGCAGCCGCGCGAGCAGCGAGAGGGGGTGTGGCAGGATGTCGAACGCCACGCGGTCGCTTGCTTCCTCGCCCAGTCCGTCCGCGCCCGCGGAGCAGGCGACGCTGTCGATGTGGAGCAGCGGCGCGAGGCGCGGGATCTCCCGCTGCAGCCGGAGCACACCGGGCTGGAAGAGGAACTGGTGCACCGGGCAGAGCAGCACCTGCCGCTCGGCGGCGAGCCGCAGCAGCTCCGCAGTGACGGCGGCGGAGGGCGCGAGCGG
>JBPCIT010000259.1:0-12253 GCA_051006015.1 Longimicrobiaceae bacterium | reverse complement strand
GAACATCCGCCGACAAAGGCCTGCTCGTGGGACTACCGAGATCCCATCAACCTCACCCCAGAATTGGGGGGAGGTGGCGATCCTCGGCGCGCAGGAGGAGGGCGCACCGGCGGCGCCTCGAGCATTTCGCCACCAATATCAGAATTGGGAGGGGGGGGTAGGGGGTGAGGGCCCGCTGCGGCCGGCGCAATCGCTGATCGAGCGGAGTCGGCGTTACCCATTCGGCGTGGTGCTGCCGGCGGAAAGCAGGATCATGGTGTTCGGCTTGCTCTCCAGCAGACGCCGTATTCGTTCTCTCCCTTGAACTTCCTTCCTGCTCCGCGGTACCTTCCTCCGTATGACGATGCACCTTCTATGGGAGCCAGCCATGCGAGCTAAAGTGACCGAGCAGGGCGTAGTCATCCCGAAACGGATGCTGCCCGATGTGGAAGAGGTGGAGATCCGGGCGGAGAACGGTACTGTGCTCGTCCGGCCTGTGCAGACGGAGGATCCGATCCTGGACCTCGGTTCGGCTCCGGTGGAGTGCGGGGCGCCGGATGCCTCGGAGCGTCATGATGAGTACCTCTATGGCGGGGTGGATGAGTGAAGTCGGTCTTCGTGGACACGGGATACCTGATTCCTTGGATGCCTCAGATGATCAGCATCATCGGGCTGCACGCGCGCACTGGAACAAGTTCTCGGCTGCACTGCCGCCGCTGGTGACCACGTCCTACGTCTTTGATGAGGTGGTGACCTGGATGAGGTGGTGACCTTCTTTACCAGCCGCGGCCGCCATGCAAAGGCGGTGGAGATTGGCGGGCGCTTGCTGGAGAGCCCCTCCGTGAATCTGGTGCAGGTGGATGAGGAACTCTTCCGTACCGGTTGGGAGTACTTGCAGCAACGGCCGGACAAGCGGTATTCGCTCACCGACTCCGTCTCATTTGTGCTGATGCAGCGTCTGGGCATCGTGGAGGCACTCGCGTTCGACGCTCATTTTCGGCAGGCCGGCTTCCAGATCCTGCCAGGGGCAACGCCTGATTCGCTGTAGTACAGCAAGTACCTGCCCAGCGGCGTGGCGCGAGTACTTCTCGCAGGCCATCACGCAGAGGAGCAGCGGCATCGCGCGGGCGCCGATGGCCTGCACTGCGCGGTGATCTCGGAGTTTGCGGTGGTGAGGAAGGCGAGGTCCAGCGCGAAGTCGCGGATGCGCCGTTGCCTGCGCGCCGCTGCTGCACTCGCCGATGATCTCGATGTCCGACCGGCTCTCGGCGGAGCGGTTGGCTGCCGGCTCTCCTCCGCTATGTCGGACCGGGCACGATCTCGAAGGCTTCGCTCCCGTGGATCCGGTACACACGGAAGTGGTGATCCAGCGAGAAGATGTGACGTAGCCCCAGCTGTTCTGCGGTCACCACCAGAGACGCATCTGCCAGGTCCATCGGTGTATCGCGGTATTGCCGCATCAGTGCTCGCATGCGTTCGAACTCGCGTGGCTCCGGCGGGCGCAGCCGCAGGAGCCCGTCGGCCAAATAGCCCCACAAGGTATCCTGCGCCTCCGACCCGCCCGCGCGCCCAAGCAGGTACATCGCTTCGGTGAAGGCAGGCCAGGTGGTGAGAAGCCCACCCGCAGGTAGCTGCTCGAGAGTTGCGACGCAACGCGGGTGGTTCGCGTCATCGCGGTCGATCAACGCCACCAGCGGGCCGGCGTCGCAGAGCGTCACAGATGGCCAGCTCTGCGCTTGTCTTCCAGATGATCGGCGAACCTCTCTCCGGTGTGCTCGGAGAGCCGCTCCTGACCGCCACTGCCGATCACGCCCGTACGGCCCGCGAACTCATCGGCAAGAGTTCGAGCGAAGCCCTGCACTTGCGCCCCATCCTCGGCGAGCACACTCCGGTCGGGCAGGTGCGCGGCGATCCAACCGGCCGGCGTCATCCCGCTGGCTTCGGCTGCCTCGCGCAGGGCGGCATACACATGTTCCGGCAATTCAACAGTTCGGTTCATGGCAATCACCTCCGCCCAAAAGGTAGCCGCGGAAGCTGCACATGTCCACGGACCGGGTTCCCACATCGCGGATCCTCCGTGCCTCGGTTCCGGTTCGTTGCATCCGGTTTGTCCTTCCGGTATACTCCGAGCGGATCTCCTGTGAGGAGCCGTTGCAGCCATGCGTCAACTGCGAGCGTACGAAGAAGTCATTGACTTCATTGCCGCCAGAACGAGTCCGGGCATGCTCGTGGCTTCCCGGCCCTCGGAGGCTACGCGGGAGCGTGTGGCCGACCTGCTGCGCCGGGAGAAGGACGGAGGGCCTCTCCTCGGAGGAGACCTCGGAGCTCGAGCACTGTCTGCAGCTCGAGCGCCTGATGCGTCTCACCGAGGCACGCGCGCAGCACCGCCTCGCGGGTGAGTCGTAGCGCCCTCGACGCAGAGCTTCGCCGGCAGGCGGGCTTTCGGCCGTTGCTGTTGAACACGTGGGCAGACCGAAGCGGTCGTGGCTGGGGGAAGAGAGCGTGTTCGGAGCGTCACCATCCCCCTCTACCACGTACCCCGGGTGCCTCTGCGCGACATCCGCTACCGGGCCGCGGTCCTGCGCGACCAGCGCGTCGCGCACCAGGCCTATCCCTCGGACCACGAACATCGAGCACCATTCTATGACGCCCGACGCTGCTGACCCGGACGGGCTTTCTCCGGACACCCCCGCGCCGAACGGCCCGGCCCGCGAGAGTCCCCCCTCCCAGGAGCGGACCATCGGGCTGGTCGGTGCCACCGGCATCGGCGTGGCGGCCATCGTGGGGGGAGGAATCCTGGTGCTGGGTGGAGTGGCGGTGGCGGAGGCGGGTGCTTCCGCCATCGTGGCGTTCGCCCTGAACGGCGCCATCGCACTGCTGACCGCTCTGGCCTTCGCGGAGCTGGCCACCGCCTTCCCCAGGAACGGGGGCCAGTACGTCTACGCCCGCCGCGCCTTCTCGGTGCGCGCCGCCTTCGGCGTGGGGTGGCTCATGACCTTCGCCCATGTGGTGGCGGCCGTCCTCTACGCCCTGGGCTTCGCCGCCTACGCGGTGGCGGCGCTGGAGGCGCTCGCACCCGAGGGGATGGCGGCTCTTCCCCGTGGGCTGGTGCAGGGGCTCACCCTCCTCCTCGGGGTGGCGGCCACGGCGGCCTACGGCCTCATCCTCCTGCGTGGCGCGCCCGGCGGCGGTGAGATCGAGAACATCGGCAAGCTGGCGGTCTTCGGGATCCTCATCGCGGCCGGCCTGGCGGTCATCGTGCAGAGGGGACCGGCGGAAGCGCTCGCCCCGCTCGATCCCTTCTTCGAGTTCGGTCTGACGGGGGTGGTGGCGGCGATGGGCTTCACCTTCATCACCCTGCAGGGCTTCGAGCTCATCGCCGGGGTGGCAGGCGAGGTGAAGGAGCCGCGGCACACCATCCCGCGGGCGATGTTCGCCAGCCTGGGGATCGCGCTCCTCGTCTACCTTCCACTCCTGCTGGTAGCGACCAGTGTGGGGGTACCGGAGGGCATTCCCTCTCCGGGTGCAATGGCCCGGCAATACCCGGAGACCTTCTTCGCCGAGGCGGCCTCCGCCTACCTGGGCGCCTTCGGGTTCTGGCTCGTCATCGTCGCAGCGCTGCTCTCCACCCTCACCGCGCTCCGGGCCAACCTCCTGGCCGGCTCCCGGGTGGCGCTGGCCATGGCGCGCCACCGGACGCTGCCGCGCGCTCTGGAGCGGTTGCACCCCGGCACGCAGGCCCCCGTGGCCGCCATCGCCTTCGTCTGCCTGAGTGTCGCGATGCTGGTCGTGGTGGTCCCCGACCTGGCGGCGGCGGGTGCGGCCGCGTCGCTCGTCTTCCTCGTCACCTTCGCGATCACGCACCTGGCGGCGTGGCAGATCCGGAAACGCGCCGGCGGGCGGATCGAGGGGGCCTTCGCCGCGCCCCTCTTCCCCCTGGTGCCTCTGCTCGGGATCGGGGTGTGCGGGCTCCTGGTCCTCTTCCAGCTGGTGACGGTCCCCGCCGCCGGCCTCCTCCTGCTGGTATGGCTCGGCTTCGGCGTTTCCATCTACGCCGGATTCCTCTCGAGCCGGGCGGAGGCGCTGGACGCCGCGATGTCCGGCGGGGATCCGCTCTTCCAGCAGCTCCGGGGAAGGCGCACCCGAGTTCTCGTGCCGCTGGCGAACCCGGCACGGGCCGGAGGGCTCGCCTCGCTGGCCGGCGCCCTGGCCCCGCCCACGGTGGGGCACATCCTCCTGCATCAGGTGGTGGTGGCGGACGAGAGCACGGATGAGCAGCGCATCCGCAAGGCCATGGAGGAGGGAAACGCCGCCCTGATCAATGCTCTCGTCCGGGCCCGCCGCGAAGGGCTGAAGACCGAGCTGCTCCGGACGCTGGCGTCGGATCCGTGGGCGGAGATCGCCCGGATCGCGCGGGAGCAGGAGGTGAACAGCGTGCTGCTCGGCCTCGCGCAGGCGCCCGGGGGCGGGGAGGAACCGGAGGAGGCCGGGACCCCGGCGCACCCCATCGACGGGCTCCTCCAGCGCCTTCCCTGCGATGTTTCCCTCCTCCACGGCGGCGAGGATTTCGATCTGGACCGCGTGCGCCGCGTCCTCATCCCCCTGAGCGGACGGAACGATCACGACCGGCTGCGGGCGCGGGTCATCGGCGCGCTCTCCCGGAAGGGGCTCGAGCGCCTGGCCTTCCTCCACGTCCTGCGCCCGGACGCTCCCGTCGAGGCCGAGACGCGCGCCCGCTCCGCCCTCGAGACTTACCTGAACGACGAGGCGCGAGGGCAGGGTGAGCTGGAGATCTGCCGCGCCGAGGACGCCATCGCCGAGATCGTGGAGCGGGCGTCCGGTTTCGATCTCGTCGTACTCGGGATCACCCGCCCGCGCGGGGGGCGCAGCCGGATGGGTCAGCTCCTGGCCCGGATGGTCCGTGAGTCGCCCTCCCCGGTCCTCATCATCTCGCATCCCCCGCGCAGAGGGGGCCGCGGAGGGGCCCGGCCGTTCTGACTGACCGATACGAGCCAGGTTGTAGGCCTTGCAATGCGAGCGGGCTCAGCCGCCCGTTCGCATTGCGGGTGTCGGGGTGACGACAGAAGGTGCGGGAGGAGCCAGGGTGTCGGCTGCCAGAAGCGCGCGCTCCGCCGCATCCCGCCGGCGAACGACGGGGCTGAGCCGCGACCGCGGCGGCTGCCAGGCGAGCGGCTTCCACCCGCCGCGCTCCAGCGGTGAGAGCGATCCATCCGCCCCGCGCAGCGCCGGATAGTAGATCTCGTACTTCGAGCCGGGATTCCAGAGCACCCAGCTCTTCAGCCCCGAGTCGTAGGTGGCCTGGATCTGCTGGCGTACGTGTGGCGCGCCGTAGGTGATGTTGTCCATCCAGGTGGCGCTGAAGGCCTGCAGCCAGGGCATGACCTCGCCAACCGGTTTGCCCTCCTGGCGCACGTACTCCGTCCGCTCGGCCGCCTCCTGCATCGAGACGCGGACGATCTCGTACGGATTGGTGTTCGGGTGCGAGAAGCCGTAGAAGCCGGTGTAGTAGTGCGAGGGATACACCATCGGCAGCACCACATCCGCCACGTCGATCAGCTTCTCCCACTGCTGGCCGATCCCCGAATCCCCGTCCATGTGCGTCACCTGCCCGAAGATGTCGGCGGTGACAGGCACCTGGTAGTCGCGGAGCTGCTCCTTCGAATAGACGATGAAGTCGCGGATGTTGTCCTCCATCGACTTGCCCTCCGCGCCGGGGAAGACCATCGCCTGCCGCAGCGAAGCCACCACGTCGGGGAAGCGCACGTAATCCCACTGCACCTCGGAGAAGCCCATGTCCAGGGCCTCGCGCGCGATGTCGATGTTGTAGTCCCAGACCGTCCTGTTGTAGGGATTGACCCACGGCTTGCCCTTCTGGTCCTTCCAGATGCCGCCGTTCACATGACGGATCGCCAGGTCCGGACGCTTCTCCGCGAGCATCCGGTCCTTGAAGACTACGATGCGGGCGATGGGGTAGATCCCCTCCTCCTGGAGCTGCTGGACGAGCTGCGGCAGCCACTTCGAGGCCGGGCGCTCATGCGCGCCGATCTCCCGTGCGAGCGCGATCCCCGTGGAGTCGTAGGCGAGATAGGTGTCCGACTCCTTGATGTCGATCACGAAGGCGTTGATTTCCGTCTCCCGCGCCACGCGGATCAGCTCACCGATGCGCGAGCGTGAGCCCGCCGCCCAGGCGTTGACGTAGAGCGCGCGCACCGAATCGGGGCGCGCTACCCGGTTGCCGAAGCGTGCCTTCCACGCGGCGATGCTGTCCTCGCGCGCCTGCTCGGCCGCCCGACGCGCGACCTCCGCCGAATCTACCGCCTCCGTGTCGGCAGCGAAGGCTTTGACCGCGCGCGCGTCGGTGTTCTCGCAGCCGGCGAGCCCCAACGCGAAAAGCAGCGGCAGGAGGAGAAACCACGCGGGTGTCGCAGCGCGGCGAGGGAAAGGCGTCATGGGGCGAGTGGATTCCACGCGAACTCCAGAGGCTTACGGGTCGATGCGGAACGGCCGGATAAAGAATCTAAGCGTTTCCGATCCGCTTTGAAAGGTAGTACCCGCAAGCGGTTAGCAGGTTACGCCACCAACGAAAAAGGCCCGGGCGATTGCCCGGGCCCAACCTCCTGGCCGAAGCCAGCTTACGGGGTCCGCGGAGTGGTCGTCTGCGGGGTGCCGGCCGGCGGAACAGTCGTCGCACCAGGCATGGTGTCGTGCATCATGAGAGTGTCGTCATGCATGGGCGCCATCATCGGGTCCGTCGTGGTGGTCGGCGCCGGCTCCATCGTCGGCGCAGCGGCCGGAGCCTCGATGGTCATTTCGTCGACGCGGGTCTCGTCCTGCGGGCCGCAGGCGGCCATGCCCATGAGCCCGGCGAACGCGAGAGCAGTGAAAATACGGTTCTTCATCTTCATCTCCATAGTTCGTGAAATCCATTCGGGCACGATGCCCGTCGCTCCTCCGGTTGTTTCCGCTAGCGTGAGTACCGGTCTTTCCCCGGTTTTCCCGCCTGGCGGCCCGGCGAGTGCACTCTGGATAAGGGCAACCGCCGTGCCGGGATGCGCCACAGGGCGGTCGAGTGGCCAGAACCCGCATGATTGCTTACATTTTTCGTCGGAACGATGAATACCGCAGCCATCTCCAGTCGTTCGGACGCGGTCGGTGAACGTTCAGTGAACGGTTCGGTGCGTTCACTGAACGCGCACGTGGCGGCACGGCGGCGCATTTTTCTTGCTTCATGGATAGCATGAAGGGTCTTTCTCTCCGAACCAAGGTCTTCTTCCTCTTCGCGGGCGCGACACTGCTCATCGTGGTGCCCGCGCTGGTGCTGATTGCCCGTGCGGTGCAGCAGCGCGTCTACGAGCGTGCGACGGAGGAGCTGGCGCGTGCGGGTGAGGCGCTGGCGATCAACTGGGAGCTGGAGGACGAGGTGCTACTCGCCGACGCGCGGGTGCGCGCGCTGGAGCTGAGCATCGAGGAGCCGCTGATCGAGGGCGATACCCTGCTGCTGCGCCGCCTGCTGATGCGCGGCCTGGCGGAGGGGCGGGTGGCGCTGGCGATCGATTCGATGGCTCGGCCGCTGCTCGGTCCGCTCCTCGACTCGACGATCGTCTGGCAGGGGGTGGGTACGGGCTCCGTCGTGGTGCAGCCGGAGGAGGGCGGCGCGCCGCTGCGGGTGGCGATCTGGCCGGTGTGGGTCGAGGGGCGGCAGGTGGGGGTCGTCGGGGTGGGGGCGCGGCTGGGGGAGCAGACGGCGCGCCGCCTGGCCGATCTCACAGGCAACGACGTGGCGCTGGTGGCGGGCGATTCGCTGGTCGCGACCACCCTTCCCGACAGCGTCGCGCGGGAGCTGCGGCAGATGGATCTGCCGCTGGTGCTGCAGCGCGGCGGCACCTGGCGTCGCCCTCTCGCGGGGCGGCCGTACCTCTACCGCGTCCACTCGCTCCCCACCCGTGGGACGCCCGCGGCGGTGCTCTTCTTCCGACCGGTGGCGCACGAGCTGCGCATCGCCACCGGCATCCTACAATCGCTGGCGGCGATCGGCGTCGCGGCGCTGGTGCTGGGACTGCTCCTGGCGGGGCTCGTCGCCCGCATCGTCTCTCGCCCCGCGCAAGCGCTGGCGGAGGCCGCGGCGAAGCTCGCGCGGGGCGACTACGGTGCTCCCCTGCCGCCGGTCTCGGGCGATGAGATCGGGCAGCTCGCCCGCACCTTCGGGGAGATGCGCGCGGCGATCGCCGAGCGCGAGGCGCGGCTGCGCTCGGCGCAGGCGGAGCTGATCCACCGCGAGAAGCTCGCCGCGATGGGCCGCCTGGTGGCGCAGCTCTCCCACGAGATCAACAACCCGATCTACAACATCCAGAACTGCCTGGAGACGCTTGCGCGCCGCGGCGACCCGCGCGACCCCAACCGCGAGTTCCTCGAGCTGGCGCGCGAGGAGCTGGGGCGCATGGCCACCCTCACCGGCCAGCTGCTCGACCAGAGCCGCCCCCTCTCCGAGGAGGCCACCTCGCTCGACCTGAACGCGACGGTGCGGCGGGTGCTCACCCTGGCGGGCTCGAAGCTCGAGGAGCGTGGCATCCGCGTCGAGCTGGCGCTCGATCCGGAGCTGCCCACCACCGTCGCCCATCCGGCCGCCCTCCAGCAGGTGCTCGCCAATCTGGTCGAGAACGCCATCGATGCCATGCCCGGCGGCGGCACGCTGCGCATCGCCACCCACGCCGACGAGAAGATGGTCGAGGTCGTTGTCGAGGATTCAGGCGTCGGCATTTCCAACGAGGATCTCGCGCACATCTTCGATGCCTTCTACACCACCAAGCCCGGAATCCGCGGGATCGGCCTGGGGCTCTTCGTCTCCGAGGGGATCATCCGCGGCCACCGCGGGCGCCTCACCGTCCAGAGCCACCCCGGCGAGGGCAGCCGCTTCGTGGTGCAGCTCCCGCAGGAGACGCTGGCGTCGCGGGTGATCGAGTCGGCCGAGGCGCGCACCGTGGCCGGTGCCTCGCCACGTGGCGTGCCGGACGACTCCCGCGCCACCGTGTAGGCGCTACCTTCTTCTGCCATGGCTTCCAGCATGAGCGAGACCGCGCGCATCCTCATCATCGACGACGATCACGCCTTCCGGATCGGCACCGGCGCGCTGCTCAGCGACGAAGGCTACACCGTGGACGCGGCTCCCGGGGGCGATGCAGGCCTGGAGCGCCTGCGCACCGAGCCGTACGACCTGGTGCTCCTCGACCTGAAGATGCCGGGACGCACCGGCCTCTCGGTGCTCGAGGAGATCCGCCGCTCCGGGAACGATCTGCCGGTGCTGATGCTGACCGGCTACGCCACGGTGGATACCGCTGTGCAGGCGCTCAAGCTCGGCGCCGACGATTACATCACCAAGCCCTGCGACAACGACCGGCTGCGCGCGAAGATCCGGGCTGTCCTGGCGCGCCGCGAGCCTGTGCTCGGCGCGGGCGCGGCGCGCATCAACGCCACCAGCGCGAAGATGCGCGAGGTGCTGCGGGCGGTGGCGCGCGTGGCACCCACCGAGGCCACGGTCCTGCTGCGCGGCGCGACCGGCACGGGCAAGGAGCTGGTCGCACGCGCCATCCACGAGGAGAGCCCGCGCTCCGGCCGCGCCTTCATCGCCGTCAACTGCTCCGCACTCGCGGAGGGGGTGCTGGAGTCCGAGCTCTTCGGCCACGCGCGCGGCGCCTTCACTGGAGCGGTGGTGGACCGCAAGGGGCTCTTCGAGGAGGCGAGCCGCGGCACCCTCTTCCTCGACGAGATCGGCGACGTGAGCCCGGCGATGCAGGCGCGGCTGCTGCGGGTGCTGCAGGAGCGCGAGGTCACCCGCGTCGGCACCGCGAAGCCGGTCCAGGTGGACGTTCGAGTCATCGCCGCCACTCACCAGGACCTCGAGGCGATGGTGGAGGAGGGACGCTTCCGCTCCGATCTCTACTTCCGTCTCAAGGTCTTCCAGATCCGCCTCCCCCCGTTACGCGAGCGTCCGGAGGACGTTCCGGCCCTCACGGCCAGCGCGGTGGCGCGCTGGAACGAGCGTCATCCGGAGCCCACGCGCCGCATCGCCGGCTGCTCGGAGGAGACGCTGCAGCTCCTGCAGTCCTACGACTGGCCGGGAAACGTGCGCGAGCTGATGGCGGTCGTCGAGCACGCCTGCATCGTCTGCGAGGGCACGCGCATCCTCCCCTGCCATCTGCCTGAGGAGATCCGCGAAGCCGACGCGGAGGATCCGACTGAGGAGGCCGGCGTGAATGGCGTGGAGGATCGTGGCGACGGCCCGAAACGCTATCAGGCTCCCGATCCCGCGGAGGAGCGCGAGGCGATCCGTCACGCCCTCGAGGAGGCGGAGGGCAACCGCACGCGCGCTGCGGCGCTGCTGGGGATGGGTCGCACCACTCTCTGGCAGAAGCTCAAGGCGTACGGGCTGCACGCCGACGGCTGAAACGCCTCGGCTGAAACCTCTCCGGCTCCGCGCCCGTACTCCCCGGCGTCCACCACGGGACACGCGCACCTGTACCTCCCAGGAGACAGCGCGGTGGGAACCCTCGCGGCGCTGCAGCGCTAAATCATTGCAGCCAAACAGGATCGCTCGCAGCTTCACCGCGGCATGCCGGATGCCTGAAGTCAGGCAGGCCCGGCACGCGCGGGCACTTCCTCGCACCCCGTACACATCCGGAACCATCATGAAGAGAAATGTATCCCTCCGGCGCACGGGCGCCCTGCTGCTTACGCTGATCGCCCTCGGCGCTGCCGGGTGCGCGCGCAACGTCACGCGCATCGCGCCCGAGCAGGCGATCGACCTCTCCGGCCGCTGGAACGACGTAGACAGCCGGCTCGTCGCCGAGGAGATGATCCGGCAGAGCTTCGAGTCGCAGTACGGCGCCAACTGGGCGATGCGCTACTCGCAGGCTCATGGCGGCCAGCAGCCGACGGTCATCGTCGGCACCATCCGCAACCGCAGCATGGAGCACATCCCGGTCGGCACCTTCACCCGCGACCTCGAGCGCGCCTACGTCAACAGCGGCATCGTGCAGCTGGTGGCGAGCCGCAGCGAGCGCGGCGAGGTGCGTGAGGAGCGGGAGGACCAGCAGGAGTTCGCCACCGCCGACAGCCGCGCACGTCTGGGCCGCGAGATGGGCGCGCAGTACATGCTGCAGGGCGACATCCAGTCCATCGAGGATCGCGAGCGCGGCAAGAGCGTGGTCTTCTATCAGGTCGACATGACGCTGGTGGATCTGGAGAGCAACGCCAAGGTCTGGGTCGGCCAGCACAAGATCAAGAAGTTCATCGAGCGCCCCCGCCTCGGCTTCTGACCATCACCGGAGAACCTACGATGAAAGCAACGAAGCTCCTGGCCGCCGCGCTCCTGCTCACGACCGCCGCCTGCGGCCCGCGGATCAGGCCGGTTCAGCCGATCATGGACAATGGCGCCATGCTCCCGCCGACGGGCGATGCCACGGTGGCGCGCGCCCGCGCCGAGGGCGAGCGCGAGCAGGCCCGCCTCGCCGAGCAGCGTGACGCGGTCGCAGCGGCGGCGGTCGCCAACTGTGCACCCGCCATCTGCGCCGCCATCGCGCGCGGCGAGCTGGCGGTCGGCATGGACGAGACGCAGGTGCTCGCCGCCACCCGCACCACCGACGACGCCTGGGAGGCGCGCGGCACCGGCGCAGCCCGGGTGATGACCCCACGCGCCGGGCCCGGCCGCCCCGGCGACGCGGTCGGGGAAGTCGCCTTCGTCAACCTGCAGAATGGGGTGGTGAGCGGCTACACCTACCGTGAGCCGCAGGGCTTCCGCACCGTCACCTCGGCCGCGGACGCCACACTGGCCGGCCGGGCCGCCGCGCAGGCCGAAGCGATGCTGCGCGAGGGTGACGACTACGCGCTCCGCGGCGACCTGGCGCGCGCGCTGGACCGTTACGATCGCGCCGACATCCTGCGCCCCGGCAACCCGGAGACGACGCTGCGCATCGCCACCACGCTGGACAAGTCGCTCCGGCCGATCGAGGCGATCATGCGCTACCAGCTCTTCATCCACCAGCTGGAGCTCGAGCGGATCCACGCGCGGGGCGAGGCGGCGGCGAAGATCGCCGAGGCCATCGCGCGGGCGCACGAGCGCATCATCGTTCTCGAGCGGCGGTGATGAACTCCCTCCTCCGGCAGGGGGGGGCGACCCCCCCCCCCCCCCCCCCCCCACGCGAGGGGGAGGGGGCGACGGTCACCCCGCTCCCAAACAAAAAGCGTGCCAGGGCAGGGG
>JBPCIT010000258.1:0-9122 GCA_051006015.1 Longimicrobiaceae bacterium | reverse complement strand
CCGATCCCGCTGGAGGCGCCGGTGATGACGATGACCTGCTCTGCGATTGTTTTGGGCATGATCTCTCCTGTCTTCAAGTTGTCGGTCCGGCGCCCTCAGAACGGGAGCACATCCTCCGCCAGCGCTCGGAGCCGATCCCAGGCGCCGACGGTGAGCGACTCCACCGGCGGCTGCCGGACGATGCGCAGTGTACCCTCCTGCTCGACCACCTCGTAGTGCGAATCGCCGTCCGCGTCGCGGTGGAAGCGCAGGGTGAGCGTCGCCTCGCCGACACGTAGATCCTTAACCGTTACCTCGGGCAGCCAGTAGGGAAGCACCGGATCGAGAGCCAGCAGCTTCAGCGAGGCCACGGCCTGCAGTCCGAGGAGCGTCTGCACCAGAAGGGGGAAGACGCTCTGGTTCCACGCCTGCGGGGTGTTCGCGCGCGGATAGGCGCCGGGGTGCGCCAGCTCCTCCCGGGAGTAGCCACCCACGCACTCGGGAGTGCGGCCTCCGGGCCAGAGGAGCGCAAGGTCGTAGAGCGCTCGCGCCAGCTCCGTCGCCCGGTCGTCGAAGCCGTAGCGCCGCAGGCCGAGGAGGATCGAGCCGTTTTCCACCGGCCAGACGCTGCCCAGGTGGTAGCTGAGCGGGTTGTACGCCGGGTTGTCGCTGGAGAGGGTGCGGATCCCCCAGCCGCTGAAGAGGTCGGGCTCGAAGAGGCGCCGCACCAGGCGCGGGAGGTGCTCGTCGGCGACGATGCCGGTGGACAGGCACTGCCCCGCGTTCGAGGTGATGGCGCGGATGGGCCGCTTCTCCGCGTCGAGGCCGAAGGCGACGCAGCCATCCTCTTCCATCCAGAAGTCGCGGTTGAAGCGCTCCTTCAGCTCGCTCGCCTGCTGCCAGAAGTCCAGCGCGGTGCCGCGCTCGCCCAGCACGAGGGAGAAGGCGGCCATGAACTGCAGCGCGGCGTACCAGTAGCCCTGGATCTCGCAGGGCGCGATCGGAGGCTCGACCTGGCGGCCGTCTGCGTAGACCACGGCGTTGTCGCTGTCCTTCCACCCCTGGTGCTTCGGCCCCATCTCCGCCCGGGTGAGGTACTCGAGGTAGCCATCGCCGTCGCGGTCGCCGTAGTCGCGCGCCCACTCCAGGATGCGGCGCACGGCATCCCGGTGGCGCTCCAGCAGCGCCCTCTCGCCGCTCCAGGCGAAGGCGTGGCCGAGGCCGATGATGAACATCAGCGGGCTGGCGAAGTCGGCGTAGTAGCGCGCGAATGGGGTCTCGCCGAGGCGGGAGAGCGGGTCGCGCCGTGCCTGCTGGATGATGCGTCCCGGCTGCTCGTCGCGCGACGGATCCACCTCGCGGCCCTGCAAGCGCGCGAGCTTCGCCAGCGCGGCACCGGTGAGCTGGCCGCGGTCGAACGCCGCCGCCTGCCACACAGTGGTCATCGCGTCGCGGCCGAAGACCGCCGGGTAGAGGGGGAGGCCCGCGGCGGGGATGAGCCACTCGTCCTCCTCGCCGTCAAGGAGTGCCATCGAGCCCAGGTCGCGCAGCGCCGCGTTCGTCAGCGCGATCAGCGGCGTCTCCGCCGGTGCGTGCAGGCGGGTGACGCTCTTCTCCCACTCCGCGAGCGCCGCCTCCCGTCGCTCTTCGCCGCCCGCGTCGATCGGCGCCTCCGAGTCGACCGCGCGAATCTCCAGCCGGATCTCCACGCGCCCCTGGCGGGCAAGCGTGATCCGCGCGGCGAGCCGGCCGTCCCGGAACGTCCACTCTCCTGTCCCGTGCACCCGCACCTCGGTCCGCAGGGGCAGCTCGGGATGGCTGTAGCGGAAGCGCACGCCGTCGGGCTGCGGCTCGGCCTCGACGGGCGCCTCCTGCTGCCGTTTCTCTGCCTGCGCCTCGTCCATCCCCGCGTAGTCGGCCCCTACCACCCAGGCGAGCTCGAGATCCACCTGCTCGTCCCAGCGGCTGGTGAGGTGGAGGGCGACCTCCACCGAAGCGGGACGGACCGTGTAGATGGTGCGCAGGTCGATGTCGCGCACGAAAATGCCGTGCTGTCGGCTGCTACCACCCGAGCCGCTTCCCCCGCCGCCACGCTGCTCCACCGGCGGGTAGATGTGCGTGGTCTCGAGGCGATTCGGCTCGACCTGCGCAATCGAGCAGGGGAAGGGTGCCTCCCCGTTCAGCAGCAGGCGCAGCTCGCTCAGGTAGCGCGTCTCGCGGAAGAAGAAGCCGGTGAGATACTCCGCCCCGACGCGGCCCTTGGTGTCGACCACCAGCAGCGACGGGCCACGCCAGGCGTAGCGGATGTCGGGCCGGTTGTGAGCGGTCACACCGAAGATCACTGTCAGCTCCCCTATTCAGGGTTCCACGGGGGTAGTCCAGGAGAGCGGCAGGGGGAGCAAGACCTGTTCCGTGTTGCTGCTTCTGCAACACAGGAATCCGATAGGTCCGAGTCTGTTACACCCGCATCCGGAAACCACTGCTCCGTGCGGCGCAGGCCAGCACCCGCGCGTAGGCGCACGGCGTCGGCTACGCCCTTTCCCGCACTGCCTCCAGGTTGAAGCGGATCAGAAGCTCGATCAGCTCGTCCGCGGACTCGCTCGAGATCAGTGGACCGTCCAGGAAGGAAGGCGGGAGGTCCGCATCCCGGAGGAGGTCGCGCGCCGCCGGAGAGATCAGCATCGGGTGGGACCGGTCGAGGCGCGTGAGCGCTCTCCGATCCCGCGCGAGTACGCTGCGGATTCGCTCCGCGTGCGCGCCCGCGAGCAGGCGCAGGCGCTCGGGGAAACGCGGATCGACGTGGACAACAGTCACCTCGCCGTCGGCAAGGGCATTCTGCAAGCGGCGGATGATCTCCGGGTTGAGCCGGATCACTACCAGCGGCTTGTCGAGACGTGCGGCGACGGTCCGTAGAGTGGCGGCGTGGAACATCGAGGTCACCAGGAGGTCCGCATCCCGGATCTCCTGCGGGAGGAGGTCGATCGCGTCTTCCTCGCCGGGAGCCATGCCGAGCTGATCCGCCAGCAGGGCAGAGGTGTGGAAGCAGAAATCGCCGCTCAGCTTCCGACAGAGCGCGCTGAGCTGATCTTCCGTGGACTCGACGCAGGCGCAGCGGACCTCGGTGCTCCCGATGCAGCGGCCAGCGAAGTCCGGAAACTCGGGGATGCAGATGCTGCGCGGGCGGGCGCCACGCAGCACCCCGATCATCCAGCGGGCGGTCTCCGCCAGCACCCCGCCGCCGAGGAGCTCCTGATCGGCTACGAACACCCTCCAGCTTCCGGGATTCACCCGCTGGGATGCGCGGCTCTCCCACCCCATCCGCGGCGTCCGGCTCTCGCTGGAGGTGTTCGATCTCCTGGACCGCGAGTACAGCACCACCGGCTTCCCCGATCCGGCCGGCTCCGGCGTGGTCTACTACGATCCCGCGGCAGGGCGAACCTTGCAGGCGGGGTTGAGCAGGGGCTGGTGAAGCCCCGCTCGGTGGTCCGGCGTAGCGCCTCACGGCGTCCAGAACTGAGTGTCGGGGCGGAAGACCACCCAGGCGGACCAGAAGTAATAGCCGTACGGGATGGCGTGGAGACGCTATGCGCGCAGCAACTCCCGCTCCGCCCATACGGCGAATCGTTCGGCTTGCTCCAGGAGACCGCGAGCCTCATCGAGGGAAGCCGTGCGGTGATCGTAGTGGATCTGATCCTTGCGGCCGATGATCCGTCCCAGCCGCGTCAACTGCTCCGCGTCAGCCGCATTGCCCAGGGTATAGCGAAGCGCCCGCACGAGTTGCCGATGGTCGTGCTCATTCTGTATCCCGCCGAACCGGATGGTCAGCGCATCCCCGTACGCGATCACCGCGAGCACGACCTGCGACATGATCGGGTTGCCATTGGCAGATGCTTCCGCGAGCGCCGCTGCATTCCGGGCCGCCTGCAGGAAATCGCGGGCGTTCTGCAAGCGGCCCAGCCACTGACCTCGGTCCACCTGCCGCCATGATCCCCTAGCCATCTGCTATTCTCCCCAGAGTAGCACCGTAAATAGGGATCGCGTCTCGCTCCAGGTTCTTCCAGAAGGCCGTGCGCTCTCGCGCGTGGCGCTTCACGTCGGCGGGGGTGAGGGTGATGATCGAGGGACGGATGGTCCAACTCTCCGACACCTGCAGCAGCGCGTCTTCGAGTGCGGCGCTCTGCTCGGCGATCTCTCGCGAATCGCCGACAACAGCAAGATCCAGATCACTCCCGGCGTGATCCTCCCGCCGGGCAGCACTGCCGTAGAGCCAGATCGCAAGCGGTGGAGGACGAAGAGATTCCGCGGTGCGCCGGATCAGATCGAAGAGGGCGTCGACGCGTGCAGTCTCCGCCCGGAACAACCCCGTAATCGCGGTGGCCAGCGGGTGCTCTTCGTTCAACTCGTACAGCAGGCTGCGGCCCTGCCCCACCGGCTCCACGATCCCCAGGGCGACCAGCTGATCGAGCGCCTTCTTGATCCCCTGGCGTGTCAGACGGGAACGATCCGCGACCGAGCGGGTCGGGAGCGGCCCACCGTGTCGGCAGAGCACGCGCAGCACGCCTACGTTGCCGCGTGAACCGAGGATCTCGTCAAGCGGCTTGTGAAGGATGCTCGCGGGGCCGGAGGGATGTCGCATATGATGCCGGTCCTGTTGTCCGGGAGAGGTACGCTCGTCCGAAACTGCAACTATTGTTGTGCTTTGTCAATTATAGTTACCACTCGTGGCGGTTGACTTCCCTCCGTGAGACTGCTCCGTGCCTGCCCGCCGCAGCCGATAGGAATTGCCCCCTCCGCAGCGTGACCCTTCGCTCGCTGTTAGTAAGGGAGGGTCCATGTCGCATGGGTATTGGCCTTTCCCGCATTGATGTGCTTAGTTGAAGGAGGAACGGTTCCGGTCCCTGTCCCTTCACCTTGTACATTTTCATGGTCACGCAGGTTTTCCCCTGTCCGCACTGCCACCAGGCCGAACCCGTGGTCCGCTTTGGCACCAACCGCTCGGGCACGCAGCGCCTGCTCTGCAAGGCGTGCCAGAGGACCTTCACCCCCGCCCCTCGGGACCGAAGCATCACGCCCGAGACGGAAGAGAGAATTGCCGGTGCGCTGAGCGAGCGCCTCTCGCAGAGAGCCATTGCGCGCGTGCTGCGGGTCAGCCGCGACACCATTCGGCGCACCGCGAAAAAAAAGCTGAAGGCCGCTGCCTGAGCACGCACCTGGTGCCGCCTCTGCGCTACGACTCGGTGGAGATGGATGAGCTGGTGGTGCGTTTTCGCCTCAAGCGGCGCTATCGCTACCTGTGGATCGCCGTCTCGCGGCTGACGCGCCAGGTGCTCGCCGTCTTCCTGGGAGATCGCAGCATCCGCAGCCTGCGCACCCTGTGGTCCAGGGTCCCCCCGGCGTACCGGCGTAAGCTCGTCTACACCGATGAGTACGAGGTCTATGCCAAGCTCCTGCGCCCCTGGCAGCACCGGCCCAGTGCCAAGGGCAGCGGGCGCACCAGCGTCGCAGAAGGCTTGAACAACAAGTGGAGGAGCCGCATCTCAGGGCTGGTGCGCAGAACCGTCTGCGTGCGCTACAAGGAGGACCTGGTGCGGCGCCTGCTCCTGACCTTCGATCAGCACAACCGCCTCTGCCGCCGCAGAGTCGAAGAGTGGGCGTGGCTGGAGCCATCAACGCATTAGAGAAGCTGCGTAGTAGGGGTTTGCGCCGCGCGTAAGATGAGTGATGACAACAACTTGGCCGCCCGAGCAATCTCGGTCAGCGCTGAGTCCGCAAGCCCTGATCTTGCAAACGCTTACAGCGAGTTGTCCGCTAATTGTGCAGCTTCTCTGTTGGTCACGCGGACGAGAGCTGAGCAGGCGGCAGGGCGTCCAGATCTGCGTGCCGGGCCGGAAGAGCACCCAGGCAAACGAGGGCAGCAGCGCGTGTAGTCTCTGCCTGGAGCAGCTCCGTAATCGGGATGAACAACCGGATTCCCTGGTCGAGGGGACTGCTCGAAAAACCCCGACGTCGCATGCGGGCGACTCCGGTTCCAGCCCCCGCAGTCATCCGCAGCTTCCGTTGTGCACCCGCCTTGCATCACCTGCCGGCAGCACCCGAAACACAGGAGGATCCTATGCGCTGGCGTGGAGGCAGGCGGAGTCAGAACGTCGAGGATCGGCGCGGGAGGGGGGACATGGCGGTGGGCGGCGGCATCGGCGCATCGCGAGGCGGTAGGCGGTCGAGACGACCACTGCGCTTCGGCGGCGTGGATCATCCCCACAGGGCTTCGCCGACCGCGTCCCACGGTATGTGCCGCCGTATGGCCGCAGACTTCTCCATCATCGTCTTGCCGCCCGCCGCGGCCTCTCGCGCTGCCTTGACGAAGCGCGGATCTACGCCGGCTGCCTCGATCAGCCAGAGCAGCATCTGCGGATTGACGATGTGGTTGTAGGCGAACTTCGCATCGCGCTTCTTCCCAGCAAGCCGTCCGTAGGCACCCGGTCCGTGGTACCCACTCAGTCAGCCGAGCCAGTGCTCCTTCTGGGTCCGGTACCAGACGCGGGGATTGTCATTGGGCTCGTCCTCCGGGAGCTTGCGGATGGCTTCGATGAATTGCTCGATGCTGATTTCGTTCGCCATCGGTTACATCCAGGTTAGATCGTCCAGGAACTCCGACGCGGTCCCGCCGCTGGTCACCAGCAGGTGATCCCGCGCGCGGGTGCAGGCAACGTACAGCAGGTGGCGTTCGGTGTTGTAGACCTCTTCAAGGTCGGCGTCATCGGCGACGGCTTCGATCCGCGCCTGCAGCGGGATCACTTCGTCGTCGCAAGCCATCACCGCCACGGCCCGGAACTCGAGCCCCTTGGCGAGGTGCATGGTGCTGACGGAGACGTGCTGACTGCTCGTCTCCATCCTCTCGTCGAGCACTTTGAAGTGCAGCCCGGCGCGTGACACGGCTGCGATCGCGCGATCCAGCTCAGCCTCAGAGCGGACGAACACGCCGATCTCCTGCGGGACCACGCCTTCGGCTACGCGCTCGATCAGCCATGCGCCCGTGGCATCGACCTCGGCATCGGGGGTGGGCAGGATCCGGATCTCCGGGTCCGGGCCGTTGAAGACGGAGATGGTGCCCCGGCGCTCCTCGACGGTGCCATCCACGTCGGCGATGCTGGGGCCGAGGAGGCGGTCGGCCTGGGCGCGGATCTGGTGCGAGGTGCGATAGTTGATGCGCAGCGTGCGGGAGCGGCCGCGCACGTCCACGCCCAGTGACTTCCAGGAAAACGGCTGCTGGAAGATCCGCTGCCCCAGGTCGCCCGCCAGGAAGAGCCCGTTCGGCCCCCCGGCTCCGACCGCGGCGAGGAAGCGCAGCTGGGCGACGCTGACGTCCTGCGCCTCGTCCACGACGACGAAGTCGAACGGGAATGGCGTGCCCGTCGCGTATCGCTCCGCCAGCCTGCTGAAGAGGTCGGAGCGCGTGACCAGTTCCCGCGCCTCTATTCCCGCTCGGACACGCTCGAACACGCTCCACAGGAGCTCCCTCTGCTTCTCGGGAAGCCGGGTCTTGCGTCCGAGGCGCACTACATCGCGGTACGCCTCCCAGCTGCCGAGCTGCCACGCATCCACCACCTCCTCCCACTCGGTGGTGAGGAAATGGAGGCTGAACTTCTGGGCGCCCGTCTCCTTGGCCGCCTCCGCGAGCAGCTCCCGGATCAGCTCGCGGGAGGCGATCTCCGGCCGCCCGAGGCTGCGCTCGTAGAGCCGCAGCGCGATCTCGTCGAGAGCGTGCACCTCCAACCGCTCGGCGATCTGCGGCACGCTGCTGATCAGCCGCCGCAGCTTCACCCGCAGCGCGCTCGCCAACGCAGGAGAGAATGTGGTGAGCAGTACCCGTGCGTCGGGGTGGGTACGGGCGAGATGGACAGCTCGGTGCAATGCAACGATGGTCTTCCCCGTCCCGGCCGAACCGGAGACCCGCGCCGGGCCGCTGTAGTCCCGCTCCACCGACTCGCGCTGCGCGGGATGGAGGAAGATCGTCCACTTCTCCCACGGATACTCCAGTGCGCGTGCCAGCTCCTCCACGTCGCCGATCACGCGGAAGCGGCGTTGCGCGTCCGGGTGCGCGAACGGGTCGGTGCCGGCCGCTACCGGCTGCGGGAGCGCTGGGGTGACGCCGACCGCCAGATTGAGCAGCGCCTCGGCGGCCTCGGCCGGCAGGTGGTCGGCCACCTCCAGCAGGGTGTCTTCCGTGGCGAGTCGTACCTCCTCCAGCCATTCGAGCGGCACGCCATAGCCCAGCAGCTCCTGCTCGGCGACGTGCGCGAAGAGGTGCGGCCTCGGCGGAGCGGGCCGCTCGACCTCCACGTACTTCGGGATGGAGATCTCCCGCACCGTCTCCCGGATCTCGACGAGCTGCGCGGCGCCGGTCGTGGGGTGCGTCTCCAGCTTGCGCCGCTCCGCCCAGGCATAGGCATGGTCGTGGTGGTCCACGTAGCAGAGCAGCAGGCTTCCCCCGGTGCGGTGAACGATCAGCCGGATGTCCTGATTCACCCGCACCGACCAGAAGTTCTTGTCCCGCGCTCGATCCAGCTTGTGGAACTGCATCCCCGGGCTGACAGGGTTCAGCTGGAGGTCGAAGGCCGTGGTCTTGACGGCCTTCTGCTCCTCACCCGTCAATCTGGCCAGGCTATCGGTGAAGGTGTCGGCGATGCGGAAGTCCACTTGCTTGTCGGATTTGTGGGGACGAACTGGAGCCCAGGGTTTACCGCGCCGCTACTTCCCCCTTGGGAAGGACAACGCGTAGGAAGTCCTCGGTTGCATCGAACTGTGGATCGGCACCGCTAGCCTCCCGAACGAGCGGAATGATCTTGCGGCGAACTCCCATGCCGCGGGCATCCACATAACCGTAGTCGCGCAGGATGTCGACGATGATCGTATTGCGGGGCGATCGCTGCCCCGCGAGCATCTTCTCTACTGTCATCGCGTTCAACAACGCGCCGGGGCTGGTCACCTCGAGGCGATCGGCATAGCGTACGATCTCTACCTCACCGGCCCGTGTCCAGTCACGGTGGGCGAGGGCGTTCACTGCAGCCTCCCGCAGCGCTTCGATGGGATAGTGCCAGATGCGGTCGCGCCGCAAACCTTCGTTGACATGAGCCGGCTCTTCG
>JBPCIT010000257.1:0-7645 GCA_051006015.1 Longimicrobiaceae bacterium | reverse complement strand
CGCGCCCGGAGCTGCAGCCGCCGGTCGAGGGGATGCCGGCCGTGGCGGATACCACTCCGGCACCGGTGGCAGCTCGCCCGACGACGGCGCCTGCAACGGCGGCGCGATGGACGCGGCATGCTCCGCTACCGGAGCGTCGCACCGAGGTGAGCGCCACCACCGACGGGCGCTACATCTACCTCGCGGGCGGCTTCGGGCCGCCACGCGGGGAGGAGCGTGCCACGGCGCCGCGCACCCTCTGGCGCTACGATCCGCGAGCGGATAGCTGGGAGGCGCTCACGCAGATCCCGCAGGGGGTACACCACACCGCCTTCGTGCACCTGAACGGCAAGCTGTACATCCTCGGTGGATTCCGGGAGACCAGCTTCGAGCCGGTCGGCAACGTGCGCATCTACGATCTCGCCTCGGACCGCTGGAGCGAGGGGTCGCCGATGCCGACGCCGCGCGGCGCCATCGGCTTCACCGTGCTCGAGGGACGCATCCACCTGCTGGGCGGAAACGCGGCCAGCGAGCACGCGGTGCACGACCACGAGGGCGCGCGGATCACCGAGGACCGCTCGGTCAACACGCACGAGGCGTACGACCCGGCGACCAACCGCTGGACGCGTCTGGCGCCGATGCCGACGCCGCGCAACCACCTGGGCGCAGCCGCGCTGTACAACCGGATCCACGCCGTGGTCGGCCGCGCCGACGGCAACGCGCGCATGACGACGCACGAGATCTACGACGCCGCCACCGATTCGTGGAGCACCGGACCCGCGGTGCCCACCGGCAGGAGCGGCGTGGCCGTCCTCGATCACATGGGACACGTCTACCTCTTCGGCGGGGAGAGCTTCGGGGAGGTGCAGAAGACCTTCGACGAGGCGGAGCGCTACAATCCCCGGACGGAGCGCTGGGAGCGGCTGCCGCCGATGCCCACCGCGCGCCACGGTCTGGGCGCGGCACCGTTCGGCAGCTCGATCTATGTGCTCTCGGGCGGACCGCAGCCCGGCTTCCACTTCGGGGACTTCAACGAGCGGCTGGAGATTCCGTGATCGTGCCGGCGGAGGAGAGCACCGACCGCAGCCACTCCGCCAGGTAGCCGGTGCGCCCCGGCAGCAGCGGGATCGCGCCGACGCCGAGCGTCGCCAGCGACCGCCAGAGGCGGCTGGACCGGAAGAGATCCGCCTCGCTCTCGCCGTAGGGGAAGAGGGCGATCACCTGATCGAGCGCGACCGGCGGGGCACCGGATCGTGGCGCGGCGCCACCCGCCAGCCGGATGGCGTCGCGATAGCGGTGCAGGGTGTTGAGCGCCTCCTCCGGCGGACCGGGAGAGCCGTAGCGCGCGAGGTACGGCGGTGAGGCGTCGAGCCGGTACTTGGCATCCAGTGCGGCGCGGAAGGGCGGCCGATCCGGCCGCTCCACCTCGAGCAGGATGTCCGGCCGCTGCGGCACCAGCTGCGCCTCCCCGGCGAAAAGAGGATTGTAGGTCAGTCGGATGCGACAGCCGGACTCGTCGAATGCGACGCTCTGCTGGCGTCCGCGCAGCAGTCTCACCCGGAGCCCGAGCTGCTCGACGGCGAGCAGCTCCTGCGCGGGCAGCGGCTGGCCGAGTTCCTCCGCCACCAGGCGGACGAGCGTGAGGAAGCACCAGTACTCGTAGAGCAGATGCAGCTCCTTGAGGGCGAGCCGCACCGGTCCGCCCTCGAGGTGCAGCGCGTGAGAGAGCAGGAGGCAGGCGCGGTATGCCTCCCGGTAGCCGGAGGTGGACTGAAGCTGCAGCGAGGCGAAGCCGGGCGGGGGCTCTCCGGTTGCCGCCGCCAGCGGCTCCAGCCGCGCGAGGCGGACGATCCGCTCCTCGATCGCGTCGATCTCCTCGAGGGTGCGCCGCCGCCGCTCCCCCGCCCCGCGCTCCGCCTCCTCCGCGCGTAGCCGCGCGAGCCGGCGGCGAATTCTCGCGAGCTGCGCAGCCAGCCAGCGGTGCTCGGGCGTGTCGAGCGTCGGGCGGGCGCGCCGCTCCTCGAGCCGCTCGCGCACCGTGGCGCCTCCCGCGAGCGGCGTCGCGCCTCCCCATCCCCTGCCGCGCAGCACCGCACGACGCAGGTCGGCGTCCGTGCGCTGCACCCGCTCCGCGCGCGCCGCCTGCGGCTCCCGGAGGAGGGTGCGCTGCGGCTGCCTCGCTACCTGCTGCAGGCCACGCTCCAGCTCGAGGCTCGCGTGCCGCAGCAGCGTCAGCCACTCGACACCGCTCTCGCCGCGGCTCGGCGCCGTACGGCCGAGCTGGAAGGTCGAGCGAAGATACTCCAGCACCAGCCCGGTGAGGATCTCCTGCGTCTCGGCAGTGAGCCGCGCGTAGTCCTCCGCGTAATCCAGCTTCGTCGGGAAGATCTCGACCTCGAAATCCAGTGTCGTCTCGCCGACGGAGAGGGTGAAGGCGCTGCGCCCCACCTGCGAGCCGAAGTTGACCCGTCCGTGCACCACCCGGCCGCCGTCGGAGCGTGTCAGATCCCGCAGCAGCACCGGGTCGCGGTGCTCGATTGCGATGGGCTCGGCGGTGGAGCTGCGGAGGAAGAGCAGGTAGTCGGTCTGCTCGAAGAGGCGGGCGGCGACGCTTGCGCCGGGAGGCGAGTTGATGGGGAGCGAGGCGTGCGCCGCGCCGCGCGACGCCGACCAGACCAGCAGCAGCCGGTCGGTCTCGATGCGGAAGAGCTCGTCCACCGTGAGGTCTACAGCCAGAAGGAGGTGAACCCCTCGGCGAGCAGGCGCTCCCACATCAGGCAGAGCCGCGCGGCAGTGCGCGGGAAGCGCGAGCCGGGCAGCGCGCCGATCCGCCCCGCATCGTCCCACGCGGCAAGCACGGACTTCGCCTCCGCCTCCGAGGTGAGCGGCCGCCCGCCGTGAGCCCAGCCCAGCATCCCCAGCAGCGCCCGTCGCACGGCGCCACTCCCACCCACGATGCGGGGGAGCACCTTCATGTGCAGCGCCAGATCTAGCGGATCGACCGGCGCTCCTGATCGGGTAACGAAGGAGGAGGCGAGATCGAAGGCGTGCAACACGAAGAGCGCGACCTCGTCGCGAGTCCGGTAGCCCACCTGCAGCCCCGCGGGCGCGAGGAAGCCGTTCACCTCGGTAAGCGTCTCGATCGTCCAGCCGATCGAGGCATCCTCCGCCTCCGTCACCCCCTGCAGCTCGCCAAGCCGCGTGGCGCGGGGAAACCAGGCGCTGGCCGGCCAGTGGGCAGGCTCCGCCGGCTCGCGCGCCAACTGCCAGAGGGCGAGATCCACGTCGGAGAGCTCCAGCGTGAAGGCGCGGTCGAGCACCTTGCGGCTGAAGCCGTGGGCGCTCTCGTCCATGTTCACCGTGCCGACCACTGCCAGGTTCGCCGGGAGCGCGACGGCGGACCATTGGGCGTCCGCGCGCAGCGTCGGGGAGAGCAGCGGATCGCTGGCGAAACCGCCGCCGCCGCTCATGCGACGGTCCTCGATGCGGCTGAGCACCTCGGCGAAGAAGTGCTCGACACGCGCAAGGTTCATCTCGTCGAGGATGCACACCCAGTGGCGGTCCGGCTGCTCCATCGCGGTCCGCGCCACGTCGAGCAGCGCACCCGGGCGGAAGGCGCCCTGCAGATCGGTGTAGCCCAGCAGGTCGGCACTGTCGGTCCAGTCCGGCCGCACCGGCAGGAGTCGCGACGCCCCGCCCGTCGCCTCCGTCACCAGCGCAGGGAGCTTCGACTTGCCCGTCCCTGTCACCCCCGCGAGGATGACGAACGGCTTCGTGCGCAGCGCGGTCACGTACGCCGCCACCTGCCAGGGCTCGAAGACGAAGCCGCGCGCACCGATGTACTCTATCAGCGCCTCCACCGCAGGGCCCCGTTCAAACGCCCGCCGCTGTTCGTCCCTGCCCTGCTCCCGCACCAGCGCGGGCCGCGAGCGGGGACTATAACCGTCCTTCGCGGCGAGGCAGCGGTCGTAGCTGTCGAGCACCGCCGCCAGGTCCTCGGTGATGACCTCGTCCGGCGGCAGCGTGCCCGCCTCGTAGAGCTTGTAGGCGACGGTGGTGTAGTCGTAGTCTGCGCTCAGCGCCGGATCGGCACGCAGATCCATCAGATCGTCAAGCCGGAAACCTCGTTCTGTCAGATCGCTGCAGAGCAGTCGCAGCTCACCCGTCCGCTCGCGCAACCGCGCGCGGGCCACGTCGCGCCCGACCTCGCGCTTGAGCTTCGCGATCCCCTGGTTCAGCGTCAGGTAGACACCCGTCATGTCCTGCCGGAAGAGGAAACCGCAGTAGACGCCCTCCTGCCGGTTTCTCGCCTCGCGGCGGTCGAGGAGCGCGAGCCAGGGGATCTTGAGCAAGCTCTTCTGCCCGGCCGACCAGGCGATCTCCAGGGTGTGGCGGTCCCGCACGGCGCTCTGCAGCGATAGGTTGTGCTCGAGCGCGCGGAAGGCCTGCCAGACAGGATGCTTCCTGCCGGAGAAGGCGTGCGCCCGCGCCTCCTCGTAGTGCACCAGGATGAACTCCAGGCGCTCGCGCAGGCTTCCGGGCGCCGGCGCGGGGGCCGACGTGGCTTCGCTGAGGGCTCGCATGCCGCGTATCATGCAACCTCCCACGGAGTTCCCACAAGCTCCGCGGCACGTACAGGCGCGCTGTGGGGCCCGCGGCGGGCACTCCGGGCAACAATGTTGCGGATGCGGTGAGCACCCGCGTCCCGAGACACCCTATTCCGGAAAGCCTCATGCAGAGCTCCAGTGCTGGACCCGATCCCGCCCTTCCCGGCGACACCCCCTGGCGCGTCGCCATCACCGGCTCCTCCGGGCTGATCGGCAGTGCGCTGGTGGATTCCCTGAAGCGAGATCGGCACCAGGTGATCCGCCTCGTTCGGTCGCGCGAGCAGGCGGGAGGCGGGAACGTCTTCTGGGATCCCGCGCGCGGCGAGCTGGATGCCGCGGCGCTCGAAGGCATGGATGCAGTCGTGCACCTGGCGGGAGAGAACATCGCGGGAATCTGGACGGAGGCGAAGAAGCGCCGCATTCGCGACAGCCGCGTCGAGGGCGGTCGCCTCGTCGCAGAGGCGATCGCGCGGCTCGAGCGACCGCCGAGGGTATACGTCAGCTCCGGAGGGGTGAACTTCTACGGCGGCGACCGCGGGGATGAGATCCTCGACGAGACGAGCGCTACCGGAACCGGGTTCCTGGCGCAGGTGGCGCGGGAGTGGGAGGCCGCGGCCGAGCCGGCCGCTCGCGCCGGGGTGCGGGTCGTCAACCTCCGCTTCGGGGTGGTGCTCAGCCGCCGGGGCGGGATGCTTCAGGTGATGCTGGTGCCGTTCAAGCTTGGCGTGGGCGGCAAGCTCGGAAGCGGCAGACAGTGGCTGAGCTGGATCGCGCTGGAGGACGCCGTCGGCGTGATCCGCTTCGCGATGGCGACGGAAACGCTGCGGGGTCCGGTGAACGCGATGGCTCCCAATCCGGTCCGCAACGAGGAGTTCACCCGCACCCTGGGCCGGGTGCTCGGCCGCCCGACTCTGCTGCCGGTTCCGGAGTTCGCACTGCGCCTCGCCCCGGGTGAGATGGGAGAGAACACCGTGCTCGCCAGCCAGCGCGCCGTGCCCAAGCGCCTGCTCGACGCCGGCTATCGCTTCCGCTATCCGCATCTGGAGGACGCGCTGCGCGCCGCAATCGAGCACGAGTGAGGGTTCCGCCATGCACCTGATCCAGCTCCTCCTGCCGCTTTACGACAACCAGGGCAATCGCTTCGATCACGCAGTCTTTGACGAGGTGCAGGCCGAGCTCACCGAGCGCTTCGGCGGCGTCACCGCGTACCTGCGCTCGCCCGCGCGCGGCGCCTGAAAGGAGGAGGGCGGGGAGGTCGCGCGCGACGAGATCGTGATCTTCGAGGTGATGGCGGACCCGCTCGACCGCGCGTGGTGGCGCGACTACCGCGAGCGGCTCGAGCGCCGCTTCCGCCAGGAGGAGCTGGTGGTGCGGGCGCTCGGCGCCGAGCGGGGCTGTAGAGCTACTCCGGCCGGCTCGCCTCCGCTCGCATCGCGGCTGCCTGCACCCCCGGCTGCTTGTAGATCACGCCGTTCTTCATCACGAAACCGACGCGCTCCATGGCGGTGACGTCCTGGAGCGGATCCCCCGGCACCGCGACGACATCGGCGAGCTTGCCGGCGGCCAGCGTGCCCAAGCGGTCGTCCCACCCGAGTAGCCGAGCGCCGTTCTGGGTTCCAGCCACGATCGCCTGCATCGGCGCCATTCCGCCCCACTGGACCATCAGGGTGAACTCGCGGCCGTTGGTGCCGTGCGGGATCACCCCCGCGTCGGTGCCCAGCGCGATCGGCACGCGGTTGGCCAGGGCGATCCTCACCGTGTTGCGCATCGCCTCCGCGGCGGCGAGCGCCTTCTCGGCACGATTGCCGGTGAGCACGCCGCTGCGGGCGAAGCCCTCCACTGCCTCCCCGGCCATCAGCGTGGGAACGAGGTAGGTGCCGTTGCGTGCCATCAGCCGCGCCCCCTCCGCGTCCAGGAAGGAGCCGTGCTCGATGGAGGCGACGCCCGCCCGCGTCGCGATCTTGATCCCCTCGGTGCCATGAGCGTGCGCAGCGACCTTGCGCCCGGCCTTGCGCGCCTCATCCACCATCGCCTGCAGCTCCTCCAGCGTGTACTGCGTCGTGCCCACCTGAGCCATCCCCTCGGAGAGCACCCCGGCTGTCGCACAGGTCTTGATCGCATCCGCGCCGTACTTGATCTGGTAGCGCACCGCGGCGCGCACCTCGTCGGGGCCGTTGGCGATCCCCGTGCGGTGGTCGCCGTCCATCAGCCCCGGCCGGTAGGCGTTCTCATCGCAGTGGCCGCCGGTGATGCCGAGCCCGTGACCCACCGTCTGGATCCGCGGTCCGACGATGTGGCCGTCGTTGATCGCCTGGCGCAGCGCCAGATCGTCGAAGTTGCCGGCGCCGACGTTGCGAACGGAGGTGAAGCCGGCCAGCAACGTCTTCTCGACATGACCGACGCTGAGGATCGCACCGTAGCTCGCGAAGTCCCGCACCGCCGCGAGATCGGCACCCGGATCGCCGAGCACACGGCCGATGAGGTGCGTGTGCGCATCGATGAAGCCTGGCAGCAGCGTGGCATCGCCGAGATCCACCGTGCGAGCGCCGGCCGGGATCGTTACCGTCCCTTCCCTCCCCACCGCGACGATCCGGTCGCCGGTGACGACCACCACCGCGTTCTGCACCGGACGCGCGCCGGTGCCGTCGATCAGCCGCGCCGCGCGCAGCACCACGGTTTCCTGGGCCGCCGGCTCCTGGGAGTGCGCCGTGGCAGCCACCAGCGATCCGAGCAGCATGAGCGAAACGACCAGCAAGCGAATCATAGAGGTCTCCTGCGTGTGAGAGCAGCGGAGCGCGAAGCGCCGCGTCCGCCGGGAAATGTGGAGGGAGCGCTCGCGCTGGCATTCTGGTTTGGACGCCGGCCTTCGGCAAGGCCCGGGGGCCCTCACCCCCGCCTCGCTCGGCACCCACTCTCCCACACGCGGGAGAGCGGGCAGGGGGTGGGGGGACCACGCTCCTCCTGCCAATTCCCCGCGCAGGTAAGTAAGCCAGCAGCCACCCGTGATGCGCCGCTCCGCCGTGAGCACTTCCGCCAGCGCCGTGCCGGCGACATACGTC
>JBPCIT010000256.1:0-49115 GCA_051006015.1 Longimicrobiaceae bacterium | reverse complement strand
GCGATGATCAGCAGCGGACGCCCCGCCTGCGCCACCTTCTCGAGGATCGGCAGCAGGTCCTTCATCGAACCGATCTTCTTGTCGTGGATCAGGATCTGCGCGTCCTCGAGAACGGTCTCCATGCGATCCGGATCGGTGATGAAGTAGGGCGAGAGATAGCCGCGGTCGAACTGCATGCCCTCGACGGTCTCCAGCGTGGTCTCCAGGCCCTTCGCCTCCTCGACGGTGATCACGCCATCCTTGCCGACCTTCTCCATCGCGTCGGCGATCAGGTTGCCGATCTCCTCGTCGTTGTTGGCAGAGATGGAGCCGACCTGAGCGATCTCCTTCTTGCCGGCGGTCTCGACCGAGATGCTCGCCAGCTCCTGCACGACGCGCTCGACCGCCTTGTCGATGCCCCGCTTGAGCGCCATCGGGTTGGCGCCAGCCGTCACGTTCTTGAGGCCCTCACGGAAGATCGCCTGCGCGAGGACGGTGGCGGTGGTGGTGCCGTCGCCGGCCTGGTCGCTCGTCTTGGTGGCGACCTCCTTGACCATCTGCGCGCCCATGTTCTCGATCGGGTTCTCGAGCTCTATTTCCTTGGCCACCGTCACGCCGTCCTTGGTGATGGTCGGGGAGCCGAACTTACGGTCGAGCACCACGTTGCGGCCCTTCGGGCCGAGCGTCACCTTCACCGCCTCTGCCAGCTGGTCCACGCCCCGCTTCAGAGCAGCGCGTGCGTCCGTGCTGAATACCAGTTCCTTAGCTGCCATACCAATTTCTCCAGAGTTTAAAGTGTACAACTGAGAAGTCAGAAAATCTCAACGCGTCAATCCCCCGCCCCCACCACCTCCGCCGTCCCGTAGGCGAGTCAGCTCTCTGATTTCGGGCTTGGCGCTTCCGCTCAGCCGACCACCGCGAGCACGTCGGACTCGCGCAGGATCAGGTACTGCTCGTCCCCGACGGTGACCTCGGTGCCACTGTACTTGCCGTAGAGGATCTTGTCGCCCGCCTTGAGCTCCATGTCGATCCGCTTGCCATCATCGGTCATCTTGCCGGGTCCCACGGCGATGACCTCGCCCTGCTGGGGCTTCTCCTTCGCGGTGTCGGGGATGTAGAGACCGCCGCGCATCTGCTCGGCTTCCTCGAGCGCCTTGACGACGACGCGGTCGGCAAGGGGCTTGACCTTGAGATCGGTCGCAGTTGCCATAGGGTGTGTTCCTCCGTTGAAAGTGAGCGGTAATTGTTAGCACTCTCATCGAGTGAGTGCTAACCTGGAGACAATTTAACCGGCAGCACCCGGCTGTCAAGCGCCGCCGTCGTCACATTCGACCGGCGCAGAATGCATGCCGCGCGACACGGCCAAAATGGCGTGGATCCTCCATCCCCAAAGCCTGATTCGGCCGGGAGCTATGCTGGAGATGCCGACAGTGGCGACTGCGGGGAAAGGACCTTGAGATAGGCTCGCGACGCAGGCGCGGTTGCTGCCGGAGCGGCAGCCGCTCTCAATCCAAAGGAGGACGATGGCGATGAAATGGTGGGTCGGCGGTATCCTGGCACTCTGCCTTCTCGTGGCCATCATCATGGTATTTCGGGAGGCGTTCCGCGGTCCGACCTTCCGGGCCGAGGACCACGCCTCCTTCGCGGAGTGCATCGCCGCCATTCCGCGCGAGTGGGGGCAGGGCAGCATGGAACGAAGTGGAGCCGAAACGGCCTGTATGTACGTGCATCAGGAGCTGCCACGCTGAGCCGCCGCCCTCCCGGGCAACTCCCCTCTATCCTCCTCCTTCCGGTGCGGCACCTCGATCACCAGCCCGTCGAAGGCAGTGATGGTCTTCGGGAACACGGCGCGCGCCTCACGCTCGAGGAGGCGGGGATCGTCGGCATACCGGGGCGAGAGGTGCGTGAGGGCGAGCTGGAGAACCTCGGCATCGCGCGCAACCTCGGCCGCATCACGGGCGGTCGAATGGCCGGTGGCCTGGGCGCGCTCCGCCTCCTCCTCCGCGAAGGTCGCCTCATGGATCAGCAGGTCGGCGCCCTCAGCCACCTGGCGGGTGACGGTGGCGGGCCGGGTGTCGCCCGTGTAGACGATGCGCCGGCCGGGGCGCGGGCGGCCGACGAGATCCTCCGGGGTGATGGTGCGGCCCTCCACCTCGACAGGCTCCCCGCGATGCAGCCGTCCCCAGAGCGGCCCCTCGGGGATGCCGAGCTCGCGCGCACGGTCGGGGTCGAACCGACCCAGCCGCTCGTGCTCGATCACCGCGTAGCCGAGGCTGCGTCCACCGTGGTTGGTTCGGAAGGCGAGGATGAAGTACGCCTCGCGCTCGACCGTCTGGCCCGGATCCATCTCGTGGTAGCGCACCTCGAAGGGCACGCGCTCGATCCCCAGCTCGACCGCCTGCCGCAGGACGTTCTGCGTGCCGCGCGGGCTCCAGAGGTCAACCGGTTCTTCCCTGCCCTGCAGCCCCAGCGTGCGCAGCAGACCGATCACCCCCAGGAAGTGATCCGCGTGCAGGTGCGAGAAGAAGATGTCGTTGAAGGAGAAGCCCGTTCCGTAGCGCATCATCTGCCGCTGCGTCCCCTCGCCGCAGTCGAACATCAGCATCTCGCCCTCGCGCTCGATTACGAGCGAGCTGACGTTGCGGCTGACGGTAGGACGTGCGGCGGCGGTGCCGAGAAAGGTAACCCGCACTACGCCTCCCGCACGTCTACCCGCAGATAGGGCTCGATCTCCTGCTTGGGGATGAGCGCGGGCCAGTAGGCGACGATCTCCTGCACCCGCGGGCGGCCACCGGCGAAGCCGGTCACCGAGGGGGGGCCGGCGAGCACGAGCGGGGCGATCTCCTTGGTGAAGCGGTCCACCGCGGCGAAGTCCTGCCCGCGCACGCCCCACCGCACCGTCACCTCGGGCAGGTCCCGCGGGATCTCGCCCGCGAGGGGACCGTGGGTGGCGTTCCAGCCCACGTACTCGGTGAGGATCTCGTCGAACTCCAGGCCGAGGCGATCCAGCCGCTCGCGCAGCACGCGGTCGGCCATCTGCGCCTTCTCGACGGCGTCCGGCCAGGCGTAGACCAACGTGCCGGTGGCCTTGTAGCCGGCGCCGTAGGCGATGCTGACCTTGAGGAACTCGGTGGCGGGCTGACCGCGCACCCCGTGCACCCGCACCCGGTCGCCGCCCGCGTCCTCGAGCTGGATGGTGGTGAAGTCGGCGACGGCGTCGGGGGTGATGTAGCTGCGCGGATCGCCCATCTCGTAGACGAGCTGCTCCTTCACCGTGTAATCCGTAACGCAGCCGCCGGTGCCCTGGTGCTTGGTGACCAGGAAGGAGCCGTCGGGATACGCCTCGATGATCGGGTAGCCGACGCTGGCGAGGTTCGGGATGTTGCGCCAGTCGACCAGGCAGTTGCCGCCGGAGGCCTGCGCGCCGCATTCGTTGATGTGCCCCGCGACGATGCCCGCGGCGATGCGGTCGTAGTCGTCCCAGGACCAGCCGAAGGCGTGGATCATCGGCGCGTAGGTGAGCGCGGTGTCGGTCGAGCGGCCGGTGATGACCACGTGCGCGTCCTGCCGCAGCGCCTCGACGATGGGGCGCGCGCCGATGTAGGCGTTGGCGCTCTGCACCTTGTCGATCACGGTGGAGAGCGGCTCGTCCGTCTCCATGTTGCGCAGCTCGACGCCGCGCTCGAGCAGCTCGGGAAGGCGTTCCAGGATGTCGTCGCCGGTGATGGTGCCGATGCGCGCGCGGCCGGCGAGACCCACCCTGCGCGCCTCCTCGAGCACCGCGTCGCGGCACCCCTCCGGGTTCACGCCGCCCGCGTTCGCCACCACGCGGATGTCGCGCTCGACGACCGCGGGGAAGATCTCGCCCATCAGCGGCACGAAGTCGCGTGCGTAGCCGAGCTGCGGGTTGCGGGCGCGCTGCTTCTGCATGATCGACATCGTGACCTCGGCCAGGTAGTCGAGCATCAGGTAGTCGATCGGCCCACCCTCGACCTGCTGCTTCGGGGCGTCGAGCTGGTCGCCCCAGAAGCCCTGTCCGGAAGCGATGCGGATGGAGTCCTTTGCCATTTATCCGAAGATGTCCTTGCCACTCACCGTCAACGACGGCAGCGATCGGGGATTCCAGCTGTCGTCGCGGCGCCGGATCTCGACGCTCCGATAACCCTCCGGCGTGGGATCGGTGTGTACCAGCACCACGTTCTGTGTCAGATCAACCAACCAGTACTCGACGATCCCGTAGCGTGCGTAGCGGAGCGCCTTCTCGTCGCGGTCGAAGACGAGCGAGCTATCGGCGACCTCGATGATCAGGAGTATATCCTTCGGGCGTGGAAGTCCGCTCGCGTAACGGTCATTCCGCCGGCGCATCACCGCGACATCTGGATGCGGAGCAAGCTCCTCGCTGAGACGGATGGAGCCCTGGATACGCAGGCTCACCGTTGCGCCTAGCCGCTCGAAGAGCAACTCCGTGATACCATCCACGACAGCATTGTGGCGCTCTCCGATCGGACTCATCTCGACGATCTCCCCGTCGATCAGTTCCACCCGAGCATCGGGAGCGATGTATCCTTCGTGCGCCAACCGCCGGTATTGCTCAACGGTGAAGCGGAAATGTCGTGCATGCTGAACGGCCATACTCTCCTCCTCGACGTCAGCCTCAGCAAGATGAACGAGCCAAGCTGTCGCTCCCCGGTGTAGTGCAGGCTGCGGACGAAGTTCCCGTCATTCAGCCGAAGATGTCCGTGCCACTGACCGTCAGCTGCGGCAGCGAGATGGCAGTCCAGCTGTCGTCCACATCCTTGGTCTCGACTCTGGCATAACCGGCCGGCATCGGGCCAGTGTGCACAAGTACACGCTTCATACCGAGGTCCACGAGCCAGTACTCGGCCACGGCCGCGCTTGCATAGAGATCAGCCTTCTCCGTGCGATCGAAACCGACCGAAGTATCTGCAACTTCGATGAGCAGCAGCACATCGGCCGCAGTCGGATGAGAACCGGTATAGAAATCCTCGCGCGCCCGCAGGACCATGATGTCCGGCTCGGGTTCGACACCGTCACGGATATGGAGAGGACTCTGCACGGACACGATGATCTCACCGCCCAGCCGGTGACCCAGAAGGGCGTTGAACCGGTTGACGGTTCCAGCGTGCCGACTACCGATCGCTGCCATGTCGAGTATCTCCCCCTCGATCAGCTCTACCCGGTCGTCCTCGGTCAGGATACCCGCCCCCGCGAGCCGGTAGTAATCCGCTGTCGAGAATCGCCAGAGCGAACCGTCGACAAAGACTCGTCCATCGATCAATTGAGCCGAGTCGGACGGCACGATTCCCAGTCGGACCATCCTCTCGTACTCGTCGGTCGTGAACCGGTGAATGGATGCGAGCTTCGTCGCCATCATCTCCTCCTCACGCCAGGCTCGGCGGCAGCACGAAGGCGCCCAGGTGCGGACCGGGATTGTTGAGCGAGGTGCGCAGCGCCTGCGTGAGCGCGGCGCGCGTCTCCTCGGGGAGGATCACCGCGTCCACGAAGCCGCGGGCGGCGGCGAAGCGCGCGTCGAGCTGCTGCTCGTAGTCGGCTCGCACCGCATCCATCTTCGCCTGCAACTCCTCGTCGGGCTGCTTGCCCTGCTTCTTCAGCTCCTCGAGCTGCGCGCTGAAGAGTGCCATCACCGCAGACTCGCCCTCCATCACCCCCATCCGCCCCGTGGGCCAGGTGAAGATCCAGTCGGGGTCGAAGCCCTGCCCCGACATCGCGTAGTAGCCCGCGCCGGAGGCGTGGTTGAGGGTGAGCACCACCTTGGGGACGGTGGCGGTGGCCATCGCCTCGACGAAGTGCGCACCGGCGCGGATGATCCCCGAGTGCTCGGCATCGGTACCGACCATGAAGCCGGAGACGTCCTGCAGGAAGAGGATAGGCGTGCCGTGGCGGCTGAGCGTCTCGATGAAGTAGGCGACCTTCTCGGCGCTGTCGGCGTAGATGATGCCGCCGAACTTGGGCCGGCCGCCGTGCGGGTCCTTGAGCATCCCGCGCGCGTTGGCGATGACGCCGACGGGGATGCCCTCGATGCGCGCGTGGCCGCAGATCATCTCGGGGGCGTAGTCGGCCTGGAACTCATCGAAGTCGCCGCCGTCCAGCAGGCAGCGAAACACCTCACGCATCTCGTAGGGCTGACGGTGGTCCTCGGGCAGAATCTGGTAGAGGTCGCGCTCGGGGCGCGCGGGCGGCCGCGCCTCCTCGATGGTGAGCGCGAGCGGGTGGCGCGGCAGGTCGGCGACCAGGTTGCGGATCTTGGCGATGCAGGCGCGGTCGTCGGACGTGCGATAGTGGGCGACGCCGGAGATCGCGTTGTGCGTGTAGGCGCCGCCGAGCGTCTCGGAGTCCACCGTCTGCCCGGTCGCCCCCTTCACCAGGTTGGGACCGCCGAGGCCCATGAAGGAGCTCCCCTCGACCATCAGGATCACGTCGGAGAGGGCGGGCAGGTAGGCGCCGCCCGCGATGCACTGCCCCATCACCGCGGCGATCTGCGGCACCTTCAGGTAGCGCCGCATGATCGAGTTGTAATTGAAGATGCGCGAGGCGCCGTACTGCCCGGGGAAGACGCCGCCCTGGTAGGGGAGGTTCACCCCCGCCGAATCCACCAGGTAGAGGATGGGGACGCGGCAGCGCATGGCGATCTCCTGCGCGCGCAGCATCTTGGTGATCGTCTCCGGCCACCAGGAGCCCGCCTTGACAGTGGCGTCGTTGGCTATGACGACGATCTCGCGCCCCGCCACCGTGCCGATCCCCGTCACCACCCCCGCCGCGGGCGCCTGTCCGTCGTACCGGTCGTGCGCGACGAGCAGGCCGATCTCCTGGAAGCGGCTGCGCGGGTCGAGCAGCAGCGCGATGCGCTCGCGTGCGGTGAGCTTCCCCTGCTCGTGCTGCTTGGCGATGCGCTTGGGGCCGCCTCCCTGCCGCAGCTCCGCCTCGAGCTCCTTGAGCTCGCGGGCGAGGCGCGCGGCGCGGCGCTCGGTCTCGGCGGGCGCCGCCGCGCTGCCTGCCGCTGTGGTGGTGATCACGTCGCGACGGCCTCGCGGTCGCGGCCGTGCTCCGCGAACCAGGAGCGGATGTACTCGACCGCGGCGCCGGTCGTGGTCCCCGGGCCGAAGAGCCGGCCGACGCCCTGCTGCCGCAGCGCCTCCATGTCCTCCTCCGGTATGATGCCACCGCCGGTGAGCAGGATGTGGTCGGCGCCCTCCTCGCGGAGCGCCTCGAGCACCTTCGGGAAGAGCGTCATGTGCGCGCCGGAGAGGATGGACATCGCCACCACGTCCACATCCTCCTGGATGGCGGCGCTGACGATCATCTCAGGAGTCTGGTGAAGGCCGGTGTAGATCACCTCCATCCCGGCGTCGCGCAACGCGCTGGCGATCACCTTGGCGCCGCGGTCGTGACCATCCAGGCCGGGCTTGGCTACCAGTACTCGAATCTTCCGCTCAGGCATCAGAGGGTAATCCTGTGAGGTTCATCGGGTTGCACGTGGGTTGAACGCCGCTAGAACATAGCCCGGAAGCGGGGGTGCAGCAAGCAATAGCCTCACTCCGTGCGGCGGGCGACGACGATCAGCCGCGGCGACGCGTGCGTGAAGCGCCGCCCCTTCCATCCGCCGTACCAGGCTGCCGGCACGAGCCCCGCGCGGCGCAGCAGAACGTCCCACTCGCTCGCGCTCCGCACCCGAATCCGGTGGTACTTCTCGCCTCCCTCGGCAGCGCGCTCCCAGCGCAACCACTCGTGGTTCACACCAGCGACTGCATCGAAGCGCCGCTCCACGCGTACCACGGTCCCCATCTCGGTCTCCCACCAGTCCCGCGAGGCATAGTCCCGGACGAGCGCGTCGCGGTGCATCGTCTCGAGCAGGAACACACCGCCGGGGCGCAGCGCGCTGCGAAATGCGTGCAGCGCGGCAAGGTCCTCCTCATCCCCATCGAAGTAGCCGAGCGAGGAGAAGAGCGAGATCACCGCATCGAAAGATCCCTGCCATGGCAGATTTCGCATCTCCGCGCGCACCCAATGGACCTCGACGCCAGACTGGCGCGCGTACTCGCATGCCGCCTCCAGCGGCAGCGGTGCGAGGTCCGCGCCCGTCACCCGGTAGCCGGCCTCCGCAAGCGGAACGGAGTGCCGGCCCCAACCGCAGGGCACGTCGAGGATGTCGGCGCCCACCGGCAGCCCGAGCAGCCGCACGACACCAGCAACCTCCGCACGCGATCGGGCGGTGGGAAGCCGCGACCGGTAGACCTCCAGATACGCTTCGTCGAAGTAGTCACGCCACCAGGCGTCTCGTTCCGGGGCAGCCATGAACCGTGGGTGGGACGGAATCATACGTCACGCCCGCGCTTCCGGTCGCGGGCGGCGGAAGGATAGGCGATCCGCACCGTGACCGGCAATGGAGGATCGCTTGACCGCGTGCCTGGCGCACCCGCATCTTCCCGCACGCGCCTCCGACGCGGAGGGCGCGACCAGCAACCTACGGGATTCCATGCCGACACGATTCGTCTTGCTGCGCCGCGCGGCCACGCTCAGTCTCCTGGCGGCTATCTGGCTTCCCCACGAGGCAGAGGCGCAGCGGCGGGCGCCGGCTGAACGCGAGGCCGCGGCGACGATCAGCGGCGGCATCCCACCCGCTCCGCCACGGCGCCCGGGCGAGGGAGAGGGGCCGTTCGAGCGCCTGATCATCCGCGGGGCGACGCTGGTGGATGGGACCGGTGCACCGCCCGTGGGGCCGGTGGACATCGTGATCGAGGGCAACCGCATCCGCGAATTCCGCAGCGTAGGCTACCCGGGAGTGCCGATCCGTGAGGATCGCCGCCCAACCGGCGCGACGCGGGAGATCGACGCCTCCGGGATGTACGTGCTGCCAGGCTTCGTCGACGGCCATGCGCACATTGGCGGCAGCGCGCAGGGAACGCCCGCCGAATACGTCTACAAGCTCTGGCTGGCGCACGGCGTCACCGCCATCCGCGATCCAGGTTCGGGTAACGGTGTCGATTGGACGCTACGCGAGCGTGAGCGGAGCGCCCGCAACGAGATCGTTGCCCCGCGCATCTTCGTCTACGTGACGCCCGGGCTGAGCTGGGAGCGCGGTCCGGTAACCACGCCCGAGCTGGGCCGCGAGTATGTCCGCTGGGCGGCGCGCAGAGGGGCGGACGGCTTCAAGCTGGGGCTCGGCCAGTATTACGACCCCGACGTAATGGCCGCGATGATGGACGAGGCGAAGCGACAGGAGATGGGTACCACCGCCCACCTGGCGCAGACGGGCGTGGCACGGATGAACGTGCTGGATGCGGCTCGCGCCGGCCTGGGATCGATGCAGCACTGGTACGGCCTGCCCGAGTCCCTCTTCACCGAGCGCCGCATCCAGAGCTATCCCACGGACTACAACTACAACGACGAGCAGCACCGCTTCGGGGAGGCCGGGCGGCTCTGGCGGCAGGCGGCGCCGCCGGGCAGTCCCCGCTGGAACCAGGTGATCGACGAACTCGCTCGGCTCGGCTTCGTCATCAACCCCACCTTCAACATCTACGAGGCGAGCCGCGACCTGATGCGCTCGATGCGGCAGGAGTGGCACGAGCGATACACACTTCCTTCGCTATGGGCCTTCTACCAGCCGAGCCGGGAGGCGCACGGCTCCTACTGGTTCGATTGGACGACGCAGAACGAGATCGACTGGAAGGAGAACTACCGCCTCTGGATGGCGTTCATCAACGAGTTCAAGAACCGCGGGGGCAACGTCTGCGCCGGCTCGGACTCCGGGTTCATCTTCCAGCTCTACGGCTTCGGCTTCATCCGCGAGCTCGAGCTGCTGCAGGAGGCAGGCTTCCATCCGCTGGAGGTGATCCGCGCGGCCACTCTCTGCGGCGCGGAGGAGCTGCACCGCCCGCAGAACCAGCCGATCCAGTTCGGCGTGGTCCGCCCGGGGATGCTCGCCGACCTCGTGCTCGTCCAGGAAAACCCGATCCACAACCTCAAGGTGCTCTACGGCACGGGGCACTTCCGCCTCGATGACGCGACCAACCGACCGACGCGCGTGGGCGGAGTGCGGTACACCATAAAGGACGGGATCATCTACGACGCCCGGCAGCTCCTCGCCGACGTTGCCCGGATGGTGGAGGAGGCGAAGGCCGCGCAGCCGCTCACGGATGCTACGGGCGGATGAGCGCGATCTTCGAGACGGCGGCGTATGGCGGCCCGGGCTGGTCCCCGCGCACGCACTCCGCGCGCGAGGAGATGGGCACCGTGTGGGGGAGGTTCGGCGTCGGCACCGAATGGTCGCCGCTGCGCGCGGTGCTTCTGCACCGGCCGGGAGCGGAGCTGGCGGGCGCCTCGGACGCCAATGCTGCGCTGATGCTCGCCACCCCGGAGTTGAAAGTCGCACAGGAACAGCACGACTCGATCGCGGCCGCCTACAGTGCGGCAGGTGTAGAGGTGTTCTACCTCGAGCCGAGCGCCACACCGCCGCCGAACCAGATGTTCGTGGCCGACCTCATGTTCATGACGCCTGACGGGGCGATCGTCGGGCGTCCGGCCTCCACGGTGCGTGCGGGTGAGGAGCGCTGGGTGGCGCGGCGGCTCGCCGACCTGGGCGTCCCCATCCTGCGTACCGTTGGCGGGCGCGGCACCTTCGAGGGCGCCGACGCCGCCTGGATCGACGAGAAGACCGTGCTGCTCGGCCGCGGGCTGCGCACCAACGCCGAGGGTGCGGCGCAGGTGGCGGCCACGCTGCACGAGATCGGCGTTAAAGTGCTGCAGACGGACCTCCCCGTCGGCACCATGCACCTGATGGGGCAGCTCCGCTTCCTGGACCGGGATCTGGCGGCGGTCTGGCCGAGGAGGTTCGCGTACAGTGCGATCGAAGCACTCTGCGGCCACGGCTACACCGTTCTGCTCTTCCCAGACGAGGCGGAGGCGGTGCGGGGGCAGGCGAACAACTTCGTTACCCTGGGGCCGCGGCGCATTCTGATGGCTGCCGGGAACCCGCGCACGCAGGCGTTCTACGAGGAGGCAGGCGTCACCTGCACCACGATCGTGGTCGACGAGCTGCTCAAAGCGGCGGGAGGGATCGGTTGCCTGACCGGGGTGCTGGAGCGGGAGTGACAGGGCGCCGCGACTCCGCCGATTGATTCTGCAGGAAAGGCGAGTTAGCTTGGCGCCAGGAGGATTCGATCATGGCTACTCGCGCGCAGCAGACCGTCTGGAGCTACTCCGAGTTCGCGCGGCTCCCGGATGACGGGAACCGGTACGAGGTCATCGCAGGAGAGCTCCACGTGACACCCGCACCTCGCCCCCGGCATGAATTGGCCTCGCAGCGGCTGAACAAGTTACTGCTGAACTTCGTCGATGAGCACGATCTGGGATGGGTGCTTACCGCACCGGTCGATGTCCTGTTCGCTGAAGGCGACTACATGGAGCCAGACATCGTTGTCGTTCTCCGGGGCGGTGAGAAGATCATCACCGATCGGGGCATCGAGGGACCGCCGGACCTGATCGTGGAAGTCGTCTCCGGCGCGACGGCCGCCAGAGACCGTGGCATCAAACGCGAACGGTACGCGCATTTCGGCGTGCCGCTCTACTGGATCATGGACGGTGAGCGACGGCAGATGGAGGTGTACCCCCTGCAGGAAGATCCGCAGAATCCGATCATCGGTCGTAACACCTTCACCTGGACACCTGCCCCGGACGGCCTCACGCTGACCATCTCCGTTCCGGAGCTCTTCCGCGGCTTCGAATAGCGTCCCTGCCGCAGACGGTACATGCCGCCTGCGGCTACTGCCCCCCTCCCGCCAGCCCCGCCTCCGCCAGCACCAGCAGCAGCGTGCGCTGGATGGCGATGTGGCCGTCGCGGTTGAGCCACCATTCATCGAGCGAGTGCGCGCCGCCCCCTTCCCCACCCCGCCCCACGGTGACCGCCGGGATCCCCAGGGCGATCGGGATGTTGGCGTCCGTCGAGCCGACGCCGAGCGCGGGCTCGATGTCGAAGAAGCGTACGCTCGCCATCGCGCGCTGCACGAAGGGGTTCCCGGGAGGGATCTCGCCGGAGGGACGGTCGCCGACCAGGTCCATATCCACGGTGAGCGGATCGCCGAATCGCCGCTGCCGGTTCTGCTCGTCCAGCGCCTGCTGCACCACGCGGCGGAAGATCTCATCGATCCCGCTCAGCCGCGGCTGGCTCTCCGAGCGCATGTCCACCTCCATCCACGACTCGAAGGGGATCGCGTTCACCGAGGTGCCGCCGCCGATGCGGCCGACGTTGTAGCTGGTGCGCACGCCGTTCGCCGCGTAGGCGCCCGCCTCGCGGTCGAAGGCGGTGACCGCCCGGCCCAGCGCGTGCGCGGGGTTGGCCATCCCGAAGGCGCCCCAGGAGTGGCCGCCGGGGCCGCGGTAGGTGACGCGGTAGCGACGCGAGCCGAGCCCGCGGTTGACGATGCGGCTGTCGCCGCCGCCGTCCACCGAGATGAAGGCATCGATGCGCGGCCCGCCCTCGCGGAAGAGGTGCTTGACGCCGCGCAGATCGCCGAGCCCCTCCTCCCCCACCGTCCCCACGAACCAGACGTCGCCCTGGGTCTGGATGTTCGCCGCGTTCATGGCGCGCAGCACGGTGAGCACCACGATCAGCCCGCGGGTGTCGTCGCCGATCCCCGGCGCGAAGAGGGTGTCGCCGCGCGTGCGCACCGTCACGTCCGTCCCCTCCGGGAAGACGGTGTCCAGGTGGCCGGAGAGGACCAGCGTGTGGCCGCTCGCCACACCGCGCCGGATGCCGATGGCGTTCCCCTCGGCATCGATGTAGGCGGTGTCCACCCCCGCCTCGACCAGCATCTCGAGGTACTTGCGGGCGCGCTCCTCCTCCATGAAGGGCGGCGCGGCAATCTCGGTGAGCATGATCAGGTCGCGCGTGGTGCGCTCCTCGAGCTGCTCGACGACGCGGAAGGCGCGCTCGACCTCGGGGCGGCGGGCGATGCGCTGCACCTCAGCGATGTAGCGCGGCTCGACCTCTGCCGGCGTGAACTCGTCCTCCTCCCCCATGGGCGCCGCGGCGACGGGCTGCGCGGCGGGCTGGGGAGCGGCCGGGGGTGGGGGTGCGCAGCCGGCGAGAAGTGCCAGGAGGACCAGGATCACAAGATGGCACTGCGGCTTGAGGCAAACTGTCATGGAAACGTGCTCCGGTTTCTGTTGATCGATTGTGAGGCAGAGTGCGCCGCTACGGCGCTCCCCTCCCCACCCGCACCCGCGCCTCCCGCTCACCCGTATTGGCCGCCGCGGGCCGGTCCGCGGTGGCGTCGTGGATCGGGTTGAACAGGAGCTTGAAGGTGCCGCGCGGCTGGGCGCGGAACTGCGGCCGGAAGCCGATCAGCACCACGTCGCCCGCGCCCAGCGGCACCCGCAGCATGGCGGGCCGCCCCGCGAGGTGCTCGTCCGCTCCCAATGCCCAGCCGCTCATGAGGATCTCCTCCTGTGCCCAGCGGGCGATCACCTCCGCGGCGGCCGGGTCACGCAGCTCGAAGGCGCGGCTCTGGCTTCCGCGCCGGGTTACGAAGTTGGCTGCCGCCTCCTCGGGCAACCCGTACGCGAGGGGATGGCTGCGGTCGATGTGGATCCGCAGCAGCGAGCCGGGGATGAAGAACTGCTGCGCCGGGATGTCCTGCACCACGTTGCGCACCGGCAGTTCGAGCTGCTCGATGGCGAAATCGGTCGATCCGTCGATGGCGACCAGCCTGCCCCCTCCTTCCACGAAGCGCCGCAGCGCGGCCACCCCTTCGGCACCCAGCCCGCCCACGTACTCCTCGGGCATGCTGCCGGGCTCATGACCCTGGAGAAGGCTCCCGGCGGGCTGCGCGGGCAGGATGATCACATCCAGCCCGGAGAGATCGCCGCCGCGGATGTCGGCATCGCGGAGGGTGCGTACCGGGAAGCCGTACTGCTCGAGCGTCCAGCGCATCCATCCCTCGTCGATGTTGACCTCCCAGGAGCGGTAGAGCCCCACCCGCGGCGCCCGCAGCGGCCGCCGCGCCACCCGTGGCTGGGCGGTGATGCCGGTGAACTCGAGGCCCAGCTCCCGCGCCAGGGTCTCGACCCGGCCAGCCGTCTCGGCCCCCCGCTGGACCACCAGGGTACCGGCCTCGTAGCGCTGCCGGCCGACACTGAAGGCCGCATCCGCCATGCTCACCACCTCGCCCACCTCGAGCAGGCGGTTTGCCGCCGTGCGGCTGGCGTTGGAGCGCGGCGAGAGGAGATATCCCCACCTGGCGTTGCCCGCGATGCGCCCGGGCGGCGGCGGCGCGACCTCCACCGCCTCCACGTCAGCACGGAACGGCGCCTCGACCCGATGCACCCGCACGCCCATCTGGAAGGGAAGCGTCCACCCGGCCAGATCGTACGGGGGCTCGGGGGGTCCGTCGGGATAGAGGCGCCGGTCGGGATAGACCTGCCGCTCCATCAGGTCCACCAGGTGAGCGCGGAACGCCTGTCCGGCAAAAGCGACGTAGCTGCCCGCAGGATAGCGCTGCCCATCGGCAACAAAGCTGCTGGTGGCGCGATGCACCTCGACGCCGCCGCGGCGCAGCACGTTCACCAGCTCGACCGCCTCGCCCGCATCCCACTGCTCGCGGGGAACCACGTAGGCGAACGGGCCACCCTGCTCACCGACGCGAATGGCGGCGCGCCCCATCTGGTAGATGTTGTAGAGCCACTCCTCCCGCAGCCTGGAGGCGATATCCAGCGTGCCGAGCGAGGCCACCATGTGATACTGCACCGCGTCGCCCAGGCGCGCCCACCCACCCGGCCAGGGGTTCGCGTAGAAGACGCTGGGGTCGCGCGAGGAGATCATCTGCGTCCCCCGGCCGAAGGTCTCGGGGAGCTCGGACGGCTCGTGGTAGGCAGGAGTGGCCGAGGCATGCCCCACCTCCGAGAGGATGCCGATCATGTTGTGGAAGTACGGCGCGGTGCGCATCCCACCGTTCCACCACATGTCGAAGCCCATGCGGGCGACCACACCCGACATCCCCTCCGCCTCGAACCGCTTGGCCATGTGGTCACCCACCAGGTTGGTGCCCCGCACCACCAGCGGCGGGATGTTGGGGTTGACGGGGTCCGCGAAGGGCGGAATGAAGATGCGCGCGGGGAAAGGCGCTGTCTGGTGGTGATTGAAGATGATCTGCGGGTACCACTGATTGTAGAGCATCCGAGCAACCGCTTTCGACTCCTCCTGCGTGATCATGAACCAGTCGCGGTTGATGTCGTGGTCCACGTACTCGTGGTAGAGGTTGGGCGGGCGGGTGGTCTCGTAGGGCGTACCGAGGTTCTGCCGATACCAGTTCACCACGATGTCGTGGCCGTCCGGGTTCATCTGCGGCATCAGCAGCAGGATCACGTCCTCACGGATGCGCTGCGTTTCCTCCGACTCATCCGTGGCCATGTGATAGGCCAGCAGCGGCGCGTGCTGCGCATGGGCGACCTCGGTCGAGTGCAGGCCGGCGTCGATCCAGACGATGGCCTTCCCCTCGCGGGCCAGCTGCCGCGCCTCGGCGTCCGCGAGATCGCGGGCCCGCGCCAGGCGCTCGCTGATCGAGCGCCAGCGCTCGAGCTGCCGCAAGTTCTCCTCTGTCGAGATGAAGAGCAGGACCAGGGGCTTGTCCTGAGCGGTGCGGCCGATCTCGATCATCTGCACCCGCTCGCTCGCGGCGGCGAGCTGCCGATAGTAGGTGAGGAGCTGCGTATAGTCCGCCAGCTTGTAGTCCTCGCCCGGCTGGAAGCCGAAAACCGTGGCCGGGTGGGGCACAGCGGCCGCTGACCGCGCGGGCTGCTGCGCATGGAGGGGAAACGGGGCGAGGAGCAGGGCGACGAGGAGCAGCGTCCTGGCCTGGAGCGCGAGCTTGCCTACGACCGAGCGATACGGGTGTCTGATCCCAATCATCTGGACTTTAGCCATTGGAGAGCAGCCCTTTCAAGGTGCAATAAAAGGTGACGGGATTCCTGGATTTTCGGCGATTTCGCAAGATCACGGCGCCAGCTGCATCAGGCGCGGTCATAGGCCCGTGGGGAGGAAAAACCACTGCGCTTCCTGGAATGCACCACTTCTCTACGGGTATCGTCCCCGGCCTGCGCGGCCCGTAAGTGAGTGCGAGCATTGTCTTTATCGGCCCGAAACAGCTCCCGGACATAGCACCTGGAAAGGGCTGATTCAGGCCCCTACGATAACGGGTTCAAGAATACGGGGTCGCGTCAGAAGAGCACAATTTCATCCCGACCATGGGTCATTCCTTCGTAGCAGCGCGGGGGATGCGCTCGTTGTGCTCCGCTGCCAAATACGCGAAGAGAGCCACGACAGTCGCCATCTGCCGCATATCTTCCGGCTGCACGCGGTCTACGACGTCCATGTTCGCGTGGTGCGTGCGGGAGCGATACTCGAGGCGCTCCTGCATGAACTGAAAGCCCGGAATGCCCACGCGAGTGAACGCGACATGATCCGTCGAGCCGACTGCTCTTGGCCCGATGATCTCAACACCGAGGTCGCGCAGAACCGGCAGCGTCAACCATTCCTCGAAAACCGGTCCTGCCGCAAGATTTTCCTCCAGCCAGATACCACGGATACGGCCCGTCCCGTTGTCGATGTTGAAGTAGGCCGAGACATGTTCATACTCTGGCTTCGGCCCGGCATCGTCGATGAGGTGCTTCTCGACGTAGTGACGAGATCCAAGCAGTCCCTGCTCCTCCGCCCCCCAGAGCCCGAGGCGAACCGTGCGCCGCGGCCGTACATTGGCTTCCTTCAGGATGCGCATCGCCTCCATCATTGCTGCGCTACCCGCCGCATTGTCGGTGGCACCCGTTCCCCCATGGTGGGAGTCGAAGTGCGCGCCAAGGATGACGACCTCGTTTGCAAGCGCGGGATCCGAGCCAGGGATCTCGGCAATGATGTTGAACGCGTTCGGCCGGATCTCATCATGGAAGCGGGTGCGCACGTCCAGCTCGACCTTCACCGGTACGCCGCGATCCAGGATGCGCACCATCCGGTTGTAGTGCTCGACGGCAAGAACGACGGAGGGAAGCCCTCGAGGCACATCGGCCGCGCGGGAACCGCCGACGCCGACGAAGATCGTGCCGCCATCCGGGCGCTGCGTGACCCATGAGAGATCGCTTCCGCCAGGAGCCCTATCGCTGTCGGGCCCGCGCTCGAGAAGTGCGACTGCGCCTTCCGCCGCGTAGAACTCCTGGATCCGGCGCTGGGAGGGTGCCGACGGCGCTGAGTGTTGGCCCCCGCCGCGCGCTGCGGAGGCTGCTGTCGCCTGCGGATCGATAACCGTGGGCGCCTCCTCGATCTCCTGCTCGTTCATGCGAAGCACGACGCGACCGTCCAGCAGGTTCACCGCGCGGGGAGGCTGCGTCAGTACGATCCTGCCTCGAAGCGTACCTCGGTAGCGCTCGAAATCCGCTTCGCTCTCGATCGGCGCGTGGACGACCTCGGCGGTGATGGGTCCGTTGGTCCCGTAGGTCCACGACTTCGGCACGCCGATGAGCGGCTGCACCTGCGGCTCGATGATGTGTCCACTGAAGCGATCGAGGGACCAGCCACGACCGAAGTCGAAACGCTCCTGCCGCACATGTGCGAGCCCCCAGCCACGCAGCTGCGCAACCGCCCAATCACCCGCCTGCTCGATTCCAGGGCCGCCGGTCAGGCGGGGTCCGTAGATGTCGGCGAGCCAGATCACATGCTCCATCACCTGCGAGCGCTGCAGGCCCTCTTCCTGGATGCGCGCGAGCACGGCCGGATCTATGCGCTCCAGTTGTGCAGTGAGCGGCGAAGTGATCACAGCGGTCAGCAGGCAGAATACCGCGAAGGCTATCATGCCCCGAAATGTCGATTTCATGCTGGAACACTCCCGAGGCTCGGGCCATGCCGCAGCAGCATCGACCTGCCCGACGCACTCGCGCGGTCTTCCGCCCGGCTTGTACTTCCCGCGTGGTCAGGCTGCACAACTCCTGTCGAACGGGATCCAGTCACCACCCCTCCCGATCATCCGGCCCGGTCGGCCCGATCCGGCCGCGGGCACGGTGCAAAAGCTCACCCGGGTCATAAACTTCGCCACCGCGGATTACGTGCTGCACGTTGCGGGTATTGGTGATCTCCTCGAGGGGATTGCCGCGCACGACGAAAAGATCGGCCAACTTTCCCGGCTCGATCGTGCCCAGAAGGTCTCCCATTCCGATCGCGCGGGCACCGTTGATGGTCGCGATGCGGAGCGCCGACGCTTCCGGGATCCCCGCCAGCACGAACGCCTGCAGTTCCCGGTGCGCCGAGAACCCCGGGAGGAACTCGCCCCGGCTCGGATTGTCGGTGCCGAGGGTGATCAGATCGCCGCCGCCGGCATCATAGAACGCCTTCGTTGTCCTGCGCATTGCCCAGTAGAGCTTACTCATCAGGTCGTTCCGCTCACGTGGCTCTCGTTCCGCCACCATCTGCTGTACGTAGGGCGTGAAGAACTCACGCTCATCCACCCAGTAGTCGAATCCTTCTTTCAGCTCTGTGAAGTAGACGGGTGCGGTGATGGTGGCGTTGAACCTGACCCCGCGATCCAGAAACATCCGCACCGTCTCCCGAAACTCGGCGGAAGCAGTGTCTACCTGCACCCATACGGGGTACGCCGGCCGCTCCGGATCGAGAGCCACGCCTCCGAGGATGTGCTCCACGCGATCGATCCCCATGCGGATCGCGTCCACAGAGTTGATCGTGCCACGGAACCCAGAGTCGAGGTGTCCGGTCACGGTCACGCCGTGCCGATGCGCCGCCTCGATAAGAGCCCGGAGCGTCTGCGGATCCGCACCCTTCGCCTTGAAACCACGGACGCCACGTGCCACCCAGTCGGCCACCTCGGCATGGATCTCCTCATCGGTCATCGACTCCCAACCAGGCCGTGAGCGGCCGAAGTACGGCCCGGAGGGAAGGATCCGCGGCCCGGGACGTATTACCGCATCGATCTCCTCCCGCGCGAGGAGAAGTCGCTCGGGGTTGTACTCACCCGCGGGGAACGTCGTGGTCACACCGTTCGCGAGGTATACGAGAGTGTTGACCTCCACCTCGTCCACTCGCCCCTCGCCGAGAAGGTTGACGTTGTAGTGGGCATGGAGATCAATGATGCCGGGTAGCACATACTCATCCTCACCACGGTTGAGTATCTGGAGTTCCGCGTCTTCGAAGCCGGAAGTCGCCGGACCCACTTCGATAATGCGCCCTCCTGAAATCACGATACCCGGGTTCGGGATGACCTCGTCCGTTGTCGCATCGAAAAGCCAGCCGCCTCGGACGACGAGATCCTGAGCGGCCGCAGCGGTGGGTGAGACGGAGGCTCCAAGGATCAGCGACAGGGCCACCAGCATTGCCCGAATCGGCCGTCGCCGAGAAGGCGTTCCGCAAAGGCCCGGGATCGAGGCCGCCGACCCATGCGCGTCAACAGATTGGGTCAATCGGCTCCTGGGAATCGCATGGGTTGGGATCTCAGCGCCCACCGATCACCTCCAGGGGATCCCTCTCCCGAACAGGCCGGATGTAGACCGAGACCAGGCTGGGATTGCCCTCGGGCTCGAGGGCGGCGACACCGAAAACATGACCATCGATCGAGACCCCATCCAGCGTGAAGGAATGCTGGTCGCTCGGCAGATCGACCCACTGGTCCCAGTCTCTGTGCCACGCTTGACGCCAGTAAACCCGGTACCCGGCGGCCCCGGGCACAGGCTCCCAGCCGAGAGTGGCATCGTAGCCGGACGGCTCTCGGCTCAACAGCGGGCGCCCCTCGTTTTCGATCCGGGGCGCCCGCGGCGCCAGGGCGAGCGAAGCCACCGCGGCAGCATTCACCCTGGCGTTTCGCTGCAGGTATGCCCAATCCATGTGTTCGGGCAGATCGTCCGCGGTGTGTTGCTGCGCGTAATTCTCTCGCGCCTCCGTGAGCCTGACACCGGGATAGCCCGCCATGTTGAAGGCGCTGTGATCGCCGCCCCGACCGAATCGATCATCCCGTGCGACCAGGGTAACGGTGTGACCGGGAACGTAGATAGCGGCCTGCTGCCGAAGGTAGCGGGCGATACGGCGGGATTCGGAATCGGTCGGCCCCTCGGAAAAGACCTGCACGCGGTTCGCCTCGGCGACCCCGTTTCCTCCCATGGAGTTGCCCACGATGTCGTTGTTGAACACCGCATCGACGCGCAGGCCCTCCCCCGCGATGCGATCGGCGTGCAGCCGGGCCCCGAGCAGACCCTGCTCCTCGCCAGCGAACGCGATGAAGACCAGAGTCGCGTCGAACTCAAGGCCCGACTGCGAGAGAACCCGGGCCATCTCCATCACGATGGAGGTTCCGCTGGCATCATCGTTCGCGCCGGGTGCCGGATTGTCGAAGTCGTCTTCCGCCCAGCCCGGCGGACGCCGAGCAACCGTGTCGTAGTGGCCGCTCACATAAATCCGCCGGTTGGAGCGGCCGGGGAGAACCGCCATCACGTTCCTGATCTTGGTCTCACGCGTGATGCGTCCCTGCGGGGCAAGGAGGTAACTGTCGTACCGGACTTCCAGCCGCGGGCCATAGCTCTCGAATTGGGCGTGAATCCAGCGCCGGGCTGCACCGATTCCTCTCGTTTCTGACAGAGTGTCGGACATGGAGTTGCGGGTCTCGAAGCGAGCGAGAGTCTCTACGTTGGAACGGAGTTGCTCCAGGTCCACCTCGGCCACGATCCGTTTTACGTCGGGATGCCGCGCTCCCTCCTGGCCCGCGAGGATCGGCGGAGACAGGCTCCCGAGGATAGCTATTCCGGCAGCGGCTATCACACCTCGATGTATGTCACTCATTTGCCTGCCTACTGAGTTCGTGTGGAACGGGGTCGTCGACAAAGGCAGTCGTCTCCCCACACCGAGCCCGGAGCGTGTGCCTCCATCAGTTGGGCGAGGGCGCGACGAGGACCGCCAGCAGGTTTACCGGTCTCGCCTCGTTTATTCGGGATTGACCCTACATCGGGAGGGGTGAAGAACATCCCTCCCGGATCATCCCGGCACCGCCGCGGCATGGCATGAGACAGATACCGGCAGTGACCACTTGCAAAGACGATCAGTTATTGATATTTGGGTTGTTCTGGCGCTCCTGATTCGGAAGCGGCATGCACGTAATGGGACCCCATGCTTGGCCTTTATGGTTGAATCCTGTGGGAAATGGGAGATTGTGGCGGAGCATGTCGTTCAGCCTGTGACCTTCGCTGAAGAGCTGGCGCCTCCTCTCCTCCAGCACGTCGGCGAGCACATTGCCGGAAGGTTGGTACGCTGGGAGCCCCTGGATCGCGCGAAGGCGATTGATGGCGGCGGCAGCTTCCTCCGGACGGGCCTCCGCGATTATGAGCTGGGCTTCCTCCCAAGAGGCCATGGGAATCGGTGAGTCGGCAGAAGGGTATTTTGCCTGGAACCAGTGCTCCGTGACACCGTCGTGCCCCACAAGCCCTGACTTCGCGACGGGAACTCGCGGGTCCGCCACACCCGCGAGTCGAACGTTGCCGTATCCGGCAGGTTCCACGGACAGCACCCTATTTCTGTGATTCAGGTTGTAGAGGCGATTCTCGCGCCGACCGTCGATAGTGGAATATTCAGCATTCCATACAAATCCGGGGGGAATCTGTTCGGCATCTGAGGCTGCGCCGCCAAGGTCTCCTAAGTTGAGACGAGTCCGGGCCCGGCCAGCCAACGCCATCAGACGAAGATCGGTGTTTCCGGCTGCTTCCGCATGAGAGATGGCCGAATTGAACCGTTGCTCCGCCACCTGGAGAACCTCTTTCGGTGTCATCAGAGGCCCCTGGTCGATCGCCATCTCACAAAACCCTTCGCCCAGCAGCACGTAGGAGAATCCGGCATGTCCCGCCAGCATCCCCAGCTTCTCACTTTTGCCAGAGACCTGGTCGTCTGGAAAGCCTTCGATCAGGCGCATCGCTTCCTCAGCGACGTACCTGGCCTGCTGAAGAGGCGTGTACGCACCCAATCCGGTTGCATCACGACTGCTGGGGCAGCTTCCGGTGATGTCGTGAAGCTCGAGCCCCCGCCAGCCCCAGGTGTTGACGTTCAGCCAGCTCGACGCGTTGATGTATTCATGCGCGAGGATGCCGGCCGATGCGACATAGCTCGTGTACGCACATTCGAACTGCCCGAGCGCACTGTTCACGAGCGTTCCGGCAAGCGCAGGGTTGTTCAGGTCCTCTCCCGCAACCGAGCCTGGGAGCTCGACCTCGAGGAGATTATCGCAGGCCGCGAGGTTCATGACGAGCAAAAGCCCCGTGACAGGCCCGACGCCCCTGCGGCGGGACCTGCAACTTCGGTCGCGTATGAATGAATAGTTCATGATCTCCTTGTCCGTCCTTTCGACGCCTCTCGCCGGCGCGAGTCCTCCTGGCATTCTTAGCATCTTCGTTTCTCCTCAGAAGCTCAAACGCAGCGTCATCGTGGCGCTTGCGGTTGGGGGCAGAACGGTCTGGTATTCCGTCGCGAGTTGGCCCGTGGACCGAACCTCTGGATCCCAGACCTCCATTCCGGCAAGCGGCTCGCGGATGAGTCCGCTGCGAGGCGTGCTCCACCCATGCTCCGCGGTCCAGAGCATGGCCACGTTCCGCATTCCGAAGCTGATCAATCCTCTCCTCGCCCGCAGCCTCCGCGCGAGCGCGTCCGGAAGGGTATAGCTGGCCGAGAGTTCGCGAAGCCGGAGGAAGCCCGCCTGGTACACCGAGGTCGCGTCGTTCTCGTATATGCGGGTCGCCTGGAGGAGCGGATTGTCCCCGCGGAGAACCGCTTCAGATGTCGCCTGGTTATGACGAGCACGGATCTCACTGTTCACCTGGTAGTGCCCGCCATTCCCTTCCACACGGGCGTAGAACCTGAGATTGTTGAAGAGGGTGAAAGCGTTGCCAACCCCGATCTGCCAAGTGGGTTGGGTATGCCCCCACCAGACCTGGGGGGCCTCGCGACACGGAACAGGAGCACCCCCAGGATCGACTCCCTGTGGGCCGGTCCCGCCGTCACAGAGCGCTTCGAGAACCCGGCCACGGCTGTCGATCTCGGCGGAGAGGATCCTCCGCATGAAGAGGTCGGCGATCGAGTACCCCTCTCGATGCTGCGCCTGCCCAGGGGCGCCGACGAAGTCCAGGCCGCCCAGGTCTTCGATCCTGTTGCTCATGGTCGAGAACTGGGTATCTAGCTCCCAGGCGAACCGAGGCGTCTCCAGGAGGCGAGCGACCGCGCCGACCTCATTCCCCCACGCGTTCAGGAGGCCGAGGTTCACGATCTGCGACCCGGTGAAGCCGCTGGAAGGCGGAAGCGGGGCCTGGACGATCGCGTCTCTCACGGCACGCTGGTAGCGCGTGAACTCGATATTGAGTCGGCCATCCAGGAAGCTGGCATCGAAGCCGACCTCCAGCTCCTCCCCGCGCTCGGGCTTGAGCTGGGGATTGCCGAAGGAGCTCGGCCACAGCGCGGGCCGATCTCGGTACCCGATCTCGGGGGTGTAGAGCCGAGCTGCATCGAATGTCCCAGGTTGCTGCCCCGCCGCACCCCATGCTGCACGGAGGCGAAGCTGGTCGGCGAAGCCCAGCGTCCAGAAAGGTTCTTCGCTAACAACCCAGGTCGCGCTCAGCTTTGGATATATAGCGGCCTCAAATTCAGCACCGAATGCGCTATTGTCATCCCCGCGCACCGCGGCGGTTACAAACGCGCGGTTGTTCCACCCGACCTGCTGCTGGATGTAAATACCGACAGTTGCATTCTCGACGTAAGTTTCGCCGGCATCCCGAACCGCACCACCCGAAACTGTGGTGATCGGCACGGCAGGAAACTGCGCTCCCGAGGCGCTGATAAAGGCCGACTGGTTGTTGTAATACTGGAACCCTACGGACGGGACCAGCTCGAAGTCGCGCCAATTCAATGTCGCGCTGCCAGAGTAATCCACGGTCAGGAACCTTCGTGTGCCGCGCTCGACAGACTTGCTCCCGAGACCCAGCTGACCGTAGAAGTGCTCCGCCCCCTCGGGTTGCTGCGGATACAGGGTCCAGTTGTTTTCCGAGTTCAGATCAACCCCGGTTATTAGGCGGTGCGTGGACCAGCTCGTCGGCTGGTAGCGGAGCTCCACGTTCGCCGTGGTGCGGTCGTTGTCGGCTCGGCTGAAGACCTTGCTCCATTCTTCTGGCGGCGCTTGCCTCCATCCTCTTCTGGCATCGTTCAGGTTTCTGGGGTTTGCCCAGATCAAGTTGCTGAAGGGATCGGTGTTGATCGATCCCTGGACCAGCCGGGTCTGGCCAGGGCTGTAGGAGCTGCCGACGGTCAAGGTCAGTTGATCCGACAGCAGCATTTCAACGTTTGCCCGCAGGGCAGTCCGCCGATCCCAGTTGTGAGCGACGATCCCGACGTCGTTATTGTAGGAGGCCGAGGCGAAGTAGCGAACGGCGTCCGTTCCACCTCGAAGGCTCAGGTTGTAGCTCTGCAACAAGCCGTGACCGAACGCGGGCCCTAGACCGTTAAGCCTCTCGTGCTGGTATGGGTTGAAGCCGAAGAGCTCTCCGGGCTTGTCGGGGTGGGGCATCCACCGAAAACCCGTACGACCCTCGGGGTCCCAGAGCCAGTTGGTCCCGAGCCGTGTAGTAATGTCGAACTGGGGCGCTCCCGAGGCACCGCGCTTCGTGATGATCTGGATGACTCCGTTTGATGCCTCCGTACCGTAAAGTGTCGCGGCCGCAGGGCCCTTGATGATCTCGATGCTCTGGATATCAGCGGGGTGAACGTCATTCAGACGGCTCACATTCGCGCCTCCCCGCTGGCCCGGACCACGACGGGGATCACTGTCCATGCGCACACCGTCTATGTAGATGATCGGTTCGTTCGCGAGGGAAAGGCTGCTGTTGCCCCGGATGCGAACGGCCGAGCCGGTGCCGACCTGGCCGGTACCCGGCAGCATTATCACGCCTGGAGTGCGCTGGCCCAGAAGCTGGTCCACGTTTGCGACCGGAGCCTGGTCCAAGATTTCATCGGCACTCACCGATGCGACCACATTCCCGATGGCCCGCCTCTGCGTTCCCCCGGCTGTCCCCGTCACAACGACCTCATCCAGCGCGATCGCCTGATGTGCAAGCTCGAAGTTGACGGTAACCGTTTCGCCTGACACTATGGTTGTGATCTGCTCCGCTGCGCCAAACCCTAGCATCTGCACCCGCACGGTCGCCGTACCGGCGGGCACGTTCACCAGCATGAACCGGCCCGCGTTGTTCGTAAGCGTTCCTAATCCCGTTCCCGCGATATGAACCTGCGCGCCAGCGAGAGGGCGCTGGGTACGGGCCTCGACCACCTGCCCCGTGACCGTCCCCGTCTGCGCCGCAGTCGCCACCGCGGAAGCTCGCGCCGGCCGCGACGGCTGCGCAACATACGAGGCGAATACCGGCGCGGGCGGCGGCGGAGGCAGGACGCGCAGCGGATGCTGCCGTGGCGAAGGCCGCGGCTCGATCACCACCTGGCTCCCAAGCTCCGAGTACCGGAAGAAGGTTCCCGCAAAAAGCTTCTCGAGTGCCTCTCCTACAGTAAGCCCCTCGCACTCGCATGTGACCCGCAGATTTGCAGGCAGCAAGCTCGGGCTGAACGCGAGCGCAACCCCGGATCTCCTGTGTAGCTCGTCCAGTGCTGCGGGAAGCAGGGCCTGCTCCACCTTCAGATGGGCGGGCTGCTCCAGCAGCGAACTCGCCCGCGCACGCCCCTCTGCCCCGGAAGACAAAGCTTCCGTGCGAGAGGCGATGCTCTGGGCAGCGGCCGGAACGGCCGCCAACACCAGCAGCGCCGTTACCGCTACGCGTACAATGGAGCTCATTGCGGAACCTCCTCATGTGGGAAGGAAACAACCATCATCCCAACGGATGATCTCTACCTTCGGGTAGAACCGGACCTACGGCTCGATGCTCGCAACGGAGGCACGAATCGAGCAGTGGGCATCCACAATCCGACAGATCACCGTCAGCACTTCCTCCGCGCTCTGGTCGCTGAACCAGACGGTCACGGTTTGCTCGGCAAGCGCGCTGTCCGGAAGGATGATGCGCATTCCGTAGCGCTGCTCGATCTCCCTGGCAGCGTCGCGAAGTGGCGTCGACTCGAAGACGAGAAAGCTTCCCATCCAGTCCAGGATCGGACGTACATCCTCGACCTTCTCAACAGTTGGAGGCGCGCCTCCGACCACGTAACTGACCTCCCCCGCCCCCACCTCCACCTTCTCACCCGCAGCTTCAAGGGCAACCCGCCCCTCCACCACCACCACACGGAGATCGCCCTGCTCGACATGCACCTCGAAGCGGGTGCCGAGGACGAGCGCTTCGCCCGCACGGGTATGGACGGTGAAGGGCCGAGCCTCATCCTTCACCACCGCGAAGAAGGCACGGCCGTCCAGCCACACCGCACGGGTATTACGCATCCCCGTCACCCGCAGGCGACTCCCGGGCCCCAGCCGGATGACGCTGCCGTCGGCCAACCGGGCAGTAGCCACTTCGGAGGCGCCAGTGACGAACTCGGTCGCCCCATACGCCACGTCGCCACTTTCCTCGCCGATGCTGCGACCCAGCGCAAGCCCCAGAACGATGAACGCTGCCGCCGCTGCAGCGCGGGCGAGCCACCTGCTACGGCGAGTCGATCGTCGAGGTCGGATTTCCGGCGCGCCGCGCCCGCCAAGGAGATCCGCCGCGGAGGGCACAACCGTGGGGGCCTCGCGCGGCTGAGCCTGCCCTGTCAGCGACCACATACGCTCGACCTGGCGGTAGTGCCGCTCATGATCGAGGGAGGCGCGACGCCACTCGCGAAGCTCGCGATCCTCAGCCTCGGAGGCTTCGCCCTGCAGAAAGCGGATGATCAGTTCGTCCACGCGAGAGCTTAATTCCGGAATCGGGAAAGAGGAGCGTGGCCGCTCGTCACGGCCGTCTGAGGAGAAAACACGCGAGGCGCCAGATCCTACTATCCGGCGCCTCGGGATGGCTCGCTATCGGGCGGTTACGCTGCGGCAGTGCCGCGCGCTTCCATCCTCAACCGGCGGAAGAGGAGGCAGCCGCCTTGGTCGGCGCGGCGCGCGGAAGAACCCGCAGCGGAGCAGAGGCGGGCTCCTCAAGGAAGGGTGCGAGGGAATTACGGAGATCCGTCAGCGCCGCACTCATCTGGTTCGCCACGGTCTGCGGTGAGATCCCCATGATGTCACCGACCTCACGATACGACAGGCTGTGAAAACGCACGAGCTCGAAGACCTCGCGGCGACGCTCGGGCAAGGCAGAGATCGCTACATTCACGGCCGCTTCCAGTTCGTTCCCTTCCGCTACCTGGTCGGGCCTCGCCGGGCGCCCCTGCTCCTGACGACGGAAGATCTCCCCCCACTTCGCGCGCACGGTTCGACGCCTCTGCTCGTTGAGCGCGAGGTTGCGCGCGACCCGGTAGAGATAGGAGCGCACGGAGCCACCCACCCTCCAGCTCGAGCGCCGCTGCCAGAGCTGCAGGAAGGTTTTCTGCGCCACATCCTCTGCCGCATCCACGTTCCCGAGGAGGCGCTCTGCGTAGGCTGCTACTGCGGACCAGTAGAGAGAGAGCAGCTCATCCAGCGCTGTAGCATCATCGGCACAAAGTCTCTGCACCAGCTTCAGATCTCGATCCGCGTACGCGAAGGCTGTCGGTTCCGGGTTGATCGGCAGCTGATTGATCATGCGCACCCCATATCATGCTGAGGAGAGGCCCCTTGGGCGAGGCTGTGCTGAACCAGTGTGGAAACGGGCGGCTGCGTACGCGCCAAAGGTTGAACCAGATGGCAAGGTATCCGGCGTGCAGGAAGACACCCTGCCTGGGATAGCGCGCACGCGATGGGAGCCCGAAGGAATGGGCGATCCCGAGCAGCTCCGCGGAAACGAGCGTCCATGATGATACAGCAGGAGACATTTGTGTGTGCCTCGAAGATAAGCCTGTCCTGCCCCAGAGACAAGCGCAGCAGCGTTGTCCGCGGGTTAGCGGCAGCGTATGTTGAGCCGTCAGGAGGATTCGATCATGGCTACTCGCGCGCAGCAGACCGTCTGGACCTACTCCGAGTTCGCCCGGCTCCCAGATGATGGGAACCGGTACGAAGTCATTGGAGGCGAGCTTTACGTGACTCCAGCACCCCGCCCGATCCATCAGGAAGTCCTGATCGCGCTCGCCTTGCTGCTCAGGGAGTTTGCTGAGCGTCACAACCTCGGCTGGGTCCTTCCGGCGCCGGTCGACGTGCTCTATGCCGACGGCGAGTACGTCGAACCGGACATCGTCTTCGTCCGCCGGGAGCGGCGGGGGATCATCACCGACCGCGGAATCGAAGGGCCGCCGGATCTGATCGTCGAGGTCACCTCCGGCTCGACGGCAGCGAGGGATCGTGGCATCAAGCGGAAGCAGTACGCCTACTTCGGGGTGCCGCTCTACTGGATCGTAGATCCGGAATCGAGGCACATCGAAGTCTACGGGGTGCAGGAAGATCCGGCGCAACCCGCCATCGTACGCGACACGCTGACGTGGACGCCATTTCCGGGCGGGCCAACGCTGACGATTCGGGCTCCGGAGATCTTCCGCGGCTTCGACTAACCTCGGCGGATCTCTGCTTTACGCCGCGTTCTCCAGCCGCGCCGGCAGTTCGTGCACCCCGGCGATCCTCTCGCAGTCGAGCTCCTCGCGCCGCCCCAGCGGATCGATCAGAAAGGTACGCATCCCCACCGCACGCGCTCCCACCACGTCTATCTCGTAGATGTCGCCCACGTAAACGGCTTCCTCGGGCCGCGCGCCGCCCTGCTCGCACCCCATGCGGAAGATGCGGGGGTCCGGCTTCTCGACGCCGACCACCGCCGAGTCGAGGATGAAGTCGAAGTAGCGGGCCAGTCCGACCGACTCGAGCAGCGCAGCCACACGGCCGTCCGCGTTCGAGATCACGCCCAGCCGGTAGCCACGCGCCTGCAGCTCTTCGAGCGCCTCGACGGTGCCCGGCCGCACCAGCGTCCAGAGATTGCGCTCGGCGTGGCGCGCCTCCAGCCGCTCCGCCAGCAGGGGAAATAGAGCCTCGGGAACGCCCAGCTCCTGGAAGACCTTTGCGAAATACCGGCGCCCGCGCGACTCGTCGTTCCCCGCGCGGCCCGAGCGCACCAGCTCGTCGAGCATCAGCTTCGCAACGTACTCGGCCTCGAGCAGCTCGTCCCCGGTGAATTCGAGGCCGTGCTCCCGCAGCAGCTCGATCAGGAAGGGGTGATCGACCCAGACCAGCGTATTGCCGGCATCGAAAAGAATCAGCTTCATCGGCTCTCGAGACGAATCCTGTGGAGTGTTCTGAGTGGCGTGTCTCACCTTTCGCCCCGCAACCCGAGTAAGCGCAGGGGGGAATCCGGGGGGCCCGCCGCAATCTCGTCAAGTGGTTCCACGACGGTGACCCCCAGGTTCTCCGGGTCGAGGTAGCGTCGGGCGGTGTTGTTGGCGTCCTCGACGCTCACGCGCTGCAGCGCGGCGAGGTGCGGGTCGCCACCCGGATAGAAGTTCAGGTACTGGGTGCGGCCGTACGGATAGACGCCCAGCAGGTCATGGTGGGCGAGCCGCACGGCCGTCTTGTGCGGCGTGTCGTAGGCAGCGGGGATGTATCCCTCGATGTAGGCGGTGCGGGCAGCCTCGAGTTCCTCGCTGCTGATCCCGTCGCGGCGGATCCGCTCGATCTCCTGCAGCGCCAGCTCGACCCCGCGCGCCAGCGTCTCCGGGCGGCCGCTGAAGCGCCAGAGATACGGATTCGTGACTCCGATCCCGGGCTCCAGTTCGCAGAAGAGCGCCGCGGTGATCCCGGTGCGGGTGCGGAGCAGGTCCATCATCCGCGAGCCGAAGCCGCCCCCGCAGAGCACGTAGTGCATCAGCTCGAGCGCTGCCGCGTCCTCGGGGTGCTCGGCGATACCCAGGTGGCCGAGGCGGATGTGTCCCTGCGGGATCCCCGGCCGATCCACCGTCACCACCTGCCGTCCCTGCGGCGCGGAGGCGGCGGGGAGCTGGCGCGCGCGCGGAGTCGAGCTGCCGCCGCGCCGCACCGAGGTCCCAAACGCCGAGGCGATCGAGCCACGCACCCGCGCCGGATCGACCGCTCCCGCGACCGCGAAGATAATCCGTGACGGAGTGACCGCCCGCTGGTGCATTCCGAGCAGGTCGGCTCGCTCGATGGACCCGACCGATGCGGGGGTGGGGCGCCGCGCCATCGGGTGATCCTCCCCGTAGAGAGCGGCGTCGAAGGCGCGGGCACTGACCTCGAGTGGGCTGTCGGTGGCGCGGCCCGCCTGCACCGCCGTCCGCTCCCGGTGGGTGCGGAAGGCATCCTCGTCGAAGCGCGGCTGCGCCAGGAGTGAGGCGAGCAGGCCGACCGCCTGCTGGGCCGCCGCGGCGGGGACGGTCAGCTCGATCCAGGCAGCATTGCGCTCCACCCGGGTGGTCAGGCGCGCCTGCATGCTGGCCAGTCGCTCCTCTACCTGGGCGGGGGCGAGATCCCGGGTTCCTCCGAAGCGCACCATCTGCACCAGCAGCTCCGTCAGCCCCTCCTTCCCCGCCGGATCCTCCAGCGGGGTGATGTCCAGGAGAGCAGTGACCTTGAGGATCGGGAGGTAGGCGTCGCGCACCACGTACGCGCGCAGACCGTTGGCGAAGGTGGTGCGGAACTCCTCCGCCCGCGGCGCCCGGAAGGTCGTTCGCGGAAAGCTCAGCTCGCGGAAGTCGTCCGGGATGTCGGCGCCGCGGAAGCGGCGGTCGCCCTGATCGGCCATCCAGGGCGGCGCCCACCACACCGCCGCCGCCACCCGTGCGGGGGGTGCATCGAGGGGCGGCGGAACGAAGATCCGGTCTCCTAGGGCGACCTCCTCGCCGATCGGCGTGCGGACGGAGGAGGCCGTGGCGGACGAGGCTGCCCGGGGCATCTCGCCTGCGGGACGCAGCGCCGGATCGTCGTCCGGTCCCGGCGCGGCCTCGCTCCGCGGGGGCGATGCCCAGGCCGCCTGCCCGGTGGGCGCCTCGCGCCGGAGTACGCCCACCACGCGCCGCTCGGGCGCGAGGTACTCGTGGGTCACGGCGGCGATCCGCTCCGGGGTGACCTCGCCCCAGAGGCGAGGCAGCTCGTTCAGGTAGCGCCAGTCGTGGATCACGTGCATCGCGCCGATGCGAACGGCGCTGGCGCCGATCTCCTCGAAGTTCTGCACATTCCGGAAACGCAGCTCGGCCACTGCCTTTTCGATCTCGGCCCGGGGGAGTTCGCCCGCGGCGATGCGGCGGAGAACCCGCTCGAGACCCTCCTCCAGGGCGCCGAGCTGCTCGTTGCTCCGGGCATCGATCCGGAAGGCGATGTGGCCCGGGTACTTGCGCACCATGGCGGTCACGCTCGCCCGGGCGACCAGCTCGCCCAGCTCGCGCGCCAACCAGCCCTCGGTGCCGGTCAGGGCCGCGGCCAGCACGTCGAGTGCGGGCAGGTCGGGGTGCCCGACCGCGGGGATCCGGACGTTGACCGCCAGCGTGGGCCCCGCCGCCGCGCTCGCCTCGAGCCGCCTCTGCCCCGCGGGGAGCGGCTCGATGGTGCGGAGCCTGGGCGAGGGGCGGCCTGGCTGCCAGTCGCCAAAGTAGCGCTCGGCCAGCCGGAAGACGCGCTCGGCCGCGATCTCGCCGACCACCACGATAACCGTGTTCTGCGGGATGAAGTACTTGTAGAAGATCTCCCAGTGATCCTCGCGCTGCGAGGCCTCGAGGTCGGCGATCCAGTGCGGCTGCCCATAGGGGTGGGCCGGGTAGGTGATCGTCTGCAGATCCCGCTCGAACTTTCCCTCCGGCCGGTTGAACTGCCCCTGGATCTGCTGCACCACCACCTCGCGCTCGGGGTCGAACTGCCGGAAGACGGGGTGCTCGAGCCTGCTCCGCTCGACGTACATGAAGAGCTCGAGCTTGTCGGCCGGGAGGTCGATGTCGAACTTCATCCAGTCGGTTCCGGTCGAGGCAGTCATGTTGGTGCCGCCCGCGTACTGGTAGACGCGCATCAGGTCGGTGCCGAGGGTGAACTCGTCCTGCCGGGCGACCGCCGCCTCGTACGCGGTCACCAGCGAGTCGAGCCGCGGGTGGCGGCAGCGCGGCTCGACGTCGCCGGCGACCTGGAGGTTCCGCGCCCGGCAGACGTCCTTGAGGCGGTTGCGCTCGTCCTCGACCTCGCGCGCCAGCTCCTCGACGCGGCGCGCGATCTCGGTCTCCGCACGCCAGTCGGAGGTGCCGATGAAGCGCGAGCCCTTGAACATCGAGTGCTCGAGCATGTGGGCCGATCCCCAGATGCCGGGGCGCTCGGAGGCGATGTCCACGCGGGTGAAGATACGCGCGCCCACCCGCCCCGCAGCGGGGCGCTCGGCGACCAGGACCTGCAGGCCGTTGGACAGCGTGTGCTCCTTGACCTCGAGCCGAAACTCCTGCTGCGCAGCCAGGGGAGACGCGGCGAGCAAGAAGGCCGCGCCGAGCAAGAGAGAGGTTCTCATCATCACGGCATCCCAAGGGTGAACGCCTCCGGAGCTGACCTGCCCCGGCGGCGGACGATAGGTCGTGAGTGCCCGGCAAGGTATCGCGATACTCCGCCTCTTGCCACCACCCGGGCCAGTTGCGACCGGAGCACTCCGTCGGAGTCGGCCGCGCCCAGGTCGCCGCGCTGGCGACTTGCTGCCCTGCCGACCGCGCCGTAACTTCCCGGCTCGCACACCCCACCCTCTCCGCGGTCTCCGCTGGCGCGGCTGAGGACACGGCTCCCACTCGCGACCTTCAGGGGAGATCACCTGCGTGGCCGATTCGCTTCCCATCTCCGTCACCATCAACGGTGAAACGTACGAGCGCCCGGTCGAGCCGCGACTCCTCCTCAGCGACTTTCTCCGCTACGATCTCGGCCTCACCGGCACCCACGTCGGGTGTGAGCACGGGGTCTGCGGCGCCTGCACGGTGTTGATGGACGGCGAGGCGGTACGCTCCTGCCTGATCTTCGCGGCACAGGCCGACGGCCACGAGCTGCAGACGGTCGAGGGCCTCGCCCCGGACGAGTCGCGGCTGCACCCGCTGCAGGAGGCATTTCGGGACGCGCACGGCCTCCAGTGCGGCTTCTGCACGCCGGGCTTCCTGATGACGCTGGTTCCCTTCCTGCGCGACAATCCCGCTCCTGGCGAGGCGGAGATCCGCGAGGCGATCTCCGGTAATCTCTGTCGCTGCACAGGCTATCAGAAGATCGTCGCGGCGGTTCAGCTCGCGGCGACGCGGATGGCCGGCGTGCAGGTGGAGGCGCCATGAACCAGCGATACGTGGGCGAATCCGTCCCCCGCAACGAGGACCTTCGCCTGCTCACCGGCCGTGCGCTCTTCGTCGACGACGTTCAGCTCGAGGGGATGCTGCACGCGGCCTTTCTGCGCAGCGACCATGCACACGCGCTGATACGCGGGATCGACGTCGCCGCGGCGCGCGCGCGGCCGGGTGTGGTGGCGGTCTTCACCGCGGAGGATCTCGGCGACTACTGGCAGCCGGGTCCGCTGCTCGTCCCGCCGCCGCCCGTCGAGGGGCTCATCTTCAATCAGGCGACCCAGGTCCCTCTGGCGAAGGAGCGAGTGCGGCACGTCGGCGAGCCGATCGTGCTGGTGGTGGCCGAGAGCCGCTACCTCGCCGAGGACGCGCTCGCCGAGATCGTGGTGGATTACGAGCCGCTCGATCCGGCGGTGGATCTGGAGGGGGCGCTCGAACCCGGCGCTCCGCTCATCCACCCGCAGTTCGGAAGCAACCTCGCAGCGCACGTGGCGCAGAAGCATGGCGACTACGAGCGGGCGCGCGCCGATGCCGACCTGGTGATCTCCCGCCGCTTCTTCTACGACCGCGGCGCGGCGGCGGCGATCGAGAATCGCGCCGTCGCTGCCCTCTGGGACGAGCGGGCGGAAGAGCTCACCGTCTGGGACACCACCCAGGCGCCGATCCCCATCCGCAACGGGCTCGCCGCGCGGCTCGGCCTGATGCAGGCGCAGGTGCGGGTGATCGCGCCCTTCGTCGGCGGCGGCTTCGGCCCGAAGATCATGATGCACTACCCGGAGGAGATGGTGATTCCGTGGGCGGCGATGCAGCTGAAGCGCCCGGTGAAGTGGACGGAGGACCGCCAGGAGAACTTCTTCGCCACCACGCAGGAGCGCGGGCAGCTCCACGACGCGGAGATCGCGCTCACCCGCGACGGCCGCATCCTCGGCATTCGCGACCGCTTCCTGCACGACACGGGCGCCTACGATCCATACGGCCTCACCATCCCGATCAACAGCCAGTGCACGCTGCTCGGCCCCTACGACGTGCCGCATTACGACAGCGAGTTCAAGGCGGTCTTCACCAACAAGACCATCGTCACGCCGGTGCGCGGCGCCGGTCGGCAGCACGGCGTGTTCGTGATGGAGCGGCTGCTGGACATCGCCGCCCGCGAGCTGGGGATCGACCCGGTGGAGATCCGCCGTAGGAACTACATCGGCCACGCGGACTTCCCGCACCAGTGGAAGATCCTCTTCCAGGACTTCGCGCCCCTCTACTACGACAGCGGCAACTATCTCCCGGCTCTGGAAATGGCGCTCGACGAGATCGGCTACGAGAGCTTCCGTGAGGAGCAGCGCCGCGCGCGCGCGGAGGGACGCCGTCTAGGGATCGGCGTCGTCTCGTATGTTGAAGGTACCGAAATCGGCCCTTACGAGGGGGCCCGCGTAACCATCGAGCCGAGCGGCCACGTGCGCGTGGCGACCGGCGTGGGAACGCAGGGCCAGGGCCACTACACCGTCTTCGCGCAGATCGTCGCGGAGGTGCTAGCGGTGGAGGTCGAGCGGGTGCACGTCATCACCGGCGATACGCGCGAGTTCGGCTGGGGCACCGGCACCTTCGCCAGCCGCAGCGCCGTGGTCGCGGGGAGCGCCTGTCATGAGGCGGCGCTGGCGGTACGCGCGAAGGCGATCGGCGTCGCCAGCCGCGTGCTGCGCGCGCCAGAGGAGGAGATCGAGCTGGTGGACGGCCAGGTGCGGGTCCGCGGAGCGCCCGAGCGCGCCATGCCACTCGGGGAGCTCGCCGGCTGGGCCAATCCGCTGCGCGGTGCCGTCGAGCCCGGGACGGAGCCCGGACCCGAAGCCACCGCCTACTTCGGCCCCGCCAAGGGGAGCACCGCCAGCGGGGTTCACGCGGTCGTCGTAGAGGTGGACCCCGAGACGGCAATGGCGCACTTCCGGCGCTACGTCGTGGTGCACGACTGTGGCCGCGTCATCAACCCGCGGATCGTCGAGGGACAGGTGCAGGGGGGGGTCGCGATGGGGATCGGCAACGCCTTCTTCGAGAAGCTGGTCTACGATGAGAGCGGGCAGCTCCTCAACGCCTCCTTCATGGACTACCTGCTGCCGACGGCGATGGACGTGCCGAACGTCGGCATGAGGCACCTGGAGACCCCCGCGCCGATGAACCCGCTGGGGCTGAAGGGCGTCGGCGAGGCCGGCGCGATCCCCACCGGCGCAGCCTTCGCGCAGGCGATCGAGGATGCGCTGCCGGAGCTTGCGCTCGAGATCCGGGAGATGCCCCTCAGCCCGAACCGCCTCTTCGAGCTGCTGCAGGAGGCGGAGCGCTCCACGACGACAGCCGCCGCCGACTGAACTTCCAGAGCGAGCACCGATGATCATAGACGGAGAGTTCACCTTCGCCGCACCCCGCGAGACGATCTGGCGCTTGCTGCGCGATCCGGGGGTGCTCGTCAAGGCGATGCCGGGCGCGACGCGGCTCGACCACGTCGGCGATGGCCGCTACGAGGGCGTCCTGCGGATCGGCGTCGGCCCGGTGACGGCCGCCGAGTGGGCGCTCAGCGTGGTGCTCGGCGACGAGGTGGAGCCGGAGAGCTACACCATGCAGGTGGACAGCAAGGGACCGCTCGGCTTCACCCGTGGCAAAGCGCATGTCGATCTCGAGGAGGAGGAGGAGGGTTCCACCACGCGCATGTGCTACCGCGCCGACCTGCAAGTCGGCGGCAGGGTCGCGGGCGTCGGCCAGCGGCTCATCGATCAGGTCGCGAAGCTGATGACGCGGCAGGGGCTGGAGGCGCTGAACCGCGAGGTCGTCGCCCGACTCGAAGCGGACGCCGCCCCTGGCGAGGCGAGCGCGTGAAGCCAGCAGCCTTCTCTTACCACCGCCCCGGCAGCGCCGACGAGGCGCTGGAGCTACTCGCGCGCCACGGCTTCGACGCCAAGCTCCTGGCGGGCGGGCAGAGCCTGATTCCGGCGATGAACTTCCGCATCGCACAGCACGCGGTGTTGATCGACCTGAATGGAATCGAGGAGCTGGCCTACATCCGCGAGGAAGCCGATGCGCTGCGGATCGGAGCGATGACTCGCCAGCGGGCGGCGGAGCGCAGCGACCCGGTCGCGAGGCGCGCGCCGCTGGTGCACGAGACCCTTCCCTTCGTCGCGCACCCGCAGATCCGCAACCGTGGCACCATGGGCGGCAGCATCGCGCACGCCGATCCCGCCGCCGAGCTGCCGGCGGTGATGCTCGCGCTCGAGGCGCGCTTCCACCTCCGCAGCGCGCAGGGGACCCGCAGCCTCGCCGCCGAGGAGTTCTTCACTGGCCTCTTCGGCACCGCTCTGGAGGCGGCGGAGCTGCTCACCGAGGTCGAGATTCCTTTCCCTCCCCAACGCTCGGGGTTCGCGTTCTCGGAGATCTCGCGTCGCCACGGCGACTACGCGCTCGCCGGTGTGGCTGCCGCCGTGACCCTGGATCAGCGTGGCAGATGCGAGCGCGCTCGCGTCGCGCTGTTCAGCGTAGGAGACGGACCGGTGCTGGCCATTGAGGCTGCCCGCGCGCTGGCCGGCGCCGAGCCGACGGAGGAGGCGATCCGCGCCGCCGCGGACGCCGCGGCGCATCGTGACATCGATCCGCCGGCGGACATACACGCCTCCGCCGCCTACCGGCGCCACCTCGTCGAGGTGCTGGTGCGGCGCGTGCTGCCGCGCGCGTTCGAGCGGGCGCGCGCCCTCGCCACCTCGTGATCCCTCCCGCATGCGATTCGCCGCGTCTCCGCTGCCGGCTCGCGTGCTGATGAACTCCCCTCAGGCGTGGGAGCTGCCATGACCAGGCACGCCGAGATCTCCGCCGAGCCGCGCCCTGACCCGCTGGAGGGCATCAGCCCGATGGTCGAGCTCACGGAGGAGCTGCCGCCGGGGCCGCTCGTCAACGCCGACCTCGCGCCGACCCGGCTGGCGGGCCGCACCTGGAACCTCTGGCACATCGCCTCGCTCTGGGTGGGGATGAGCGTCTGCATCCCCACCTACATGCTGGCGGCGAGCATGGTTCAGGCGGGGATGAACTGGTGGCAGAGCCTGCTCGCCATCCTGCTGGGGAACCTGATCGTCTGGATACCGCTGGTGATCAACGCGCACGCCGGCACACGCTACGGCATCCCCTTCCCCGTCTACGCCCGCGCCTCCTTCGGCACGATGGGCGCGCACATCCCCGCTCTGCTGCGGGCGGTGGTGGCGTGCGGCTGGTTCGGCATCCAGACCTGGATCGGCGGGCTCGCCATCCACGCGCTGCTCGGCATCCTCTGGCCGGCCTGGCTGACACTTGGAGGCGGCTGGAGCTTCATGGGCTACGGTCTTCCCCACTACCTCAGCTTCATCGCGTTCTGGCTCGTCAACATCTACTTCGTCTGGCAGGGGACGGAGAGCATCAAGTGGCTGGAGACGCTCGCGGCGCCCTTCCTGATCGCGGCGGGAATCGCGCTGCTGGCGTGGGCGGTGAGCCAGGTGGGCGGGATCGGCACCATCCTGCGTGAGGCCGATGCGCTGACGCAGCAGGAGCGCGCCATCCCGGCGAGCACCTTCCTCCTCACCCTCTTCCTCCCCTGGGTGACGGCGATGGTCGGCTACTGGGCGACGCTCTCGCTCAACATCCCCGACTTCACCCGCTACGCGAAGAGCCAGAGGGACCAGGCGGTCGGGCAGGCCATCGGGCTGCTGACCACCATGCCGCTCTTCGCCTTCATCGGCGTGGCGGTGACCGGCGCCACGCTCATCCTCTACGGGGAGGCGATCTGGAATCCGGTCGATCTCGTCGCCCGCCTCGCCGCCGAGCGGGGGAGCGCGCTGCTCGGCATCGTCGCGATGCTGGTGATCGCGCTGGCGACGCTCAGCACCAACATCGCCGCAAATGTGGTGGCACCGGCGAACACCTTCTCGAACCTCGCGCCGCAGCGCATCAGCTTCCGCCTCGGCGGGTTGATCGCCGGCCTCGTCGGCATCTTCATCTTTCCCTGGCTGCTGCTCGAGATGTACCAGGGATGGCTCATCAGCTACTCGGGGCTGCTGGGAGCGGTGGGCGGGGTGATCCTCTGCGACTACGTGCTGGTGCGCCGCGGCCGGCTCGCGCTCCGTGACCTCTATCTGGAGGAGGGAATCTACCGCTACACGGGCGGGGTGAACCACAGCGCCGTTATGGCGCTCGCGGCCGGGATCCTGGTCGCGCTCGCCGGGCTGCTGCACCCGCGGCTCGCCTTCCTCTTCGACGGCGCCTGGTTCTCGGCCACGCTCGTATCCTTCGTCCTGTACGCACTCCTCATGCGGCGACGCACCCTCGCAGCCGCTTCTGCAACCGAACCCGCAACCCTCAGTGCTCCATGAAGCTTTACGACCTCTCACAGCCACTGAACGAGCAGGCCCCCTTCTGGCCCTACTATCCGCCGTTCGAGGTGAAGTACATCAAGCGCAAGGCGGAGCATGGGGTGAACGCGCAGTACATCCAGACGTCCAACCACATGGGCACGCACCTGGACGCGCCGCGCCATTTCGTGACCAGCGGGATGACGATCGACGAGATCCCGATGGAGTGGCTCTGCGGACCCGGCGTGATCGCGGATCTGAGCGACGAGGTGGACGAGCTGTGGGTCTACACTCCGCAGATGATCCAGAGCCGGGTCGAGGTGCGCAAAGGCGACATGCTTCTGCTGCACACCGGCTGGCACCGCTACGCGCAGTGGGGGGAGGAGCCGGACGAGGAGAAGTACATCCACATGCACCCCGGCGCGCACCCCGACATGGTGCCCTGGCTCTTGGAGATGGAGATCAGGATCTGGGGAGTGGATTGCATCTCCACCGACCACCCGATGAACCTCCCGATCGGCCGCTTTTTGGGGAAGGGCGCGCACGGCCACTGCGACAAGGTGCGGGCGAAGGCCGAGGCGAAGTTCGGCGACCGCCTCGAAGAACTCTTCCCCGACAGCGCCTACCAGCTCACGCACAACGCGCTCTTCCCGCACAACTGCATGCACATCGAGAACCTGGGTGGTGACCTTTCCGCGCCCGAGCTGCAGAACCAGCGGCTGATCCTGGGCTGCTTCCCCTGGAAGTTCAGGGGCGGCGAGGCCGCCTTCTGCCGGGCGGTGGCGTTCGTCGGGGAGTGGGGGGAATAGCGTCCAGTGGCTCTCGTTGCCAGCAGATTGCAGGTACCGTATCTTCGATCTGTCCAGTCTGGACAGGATGAGAGGAGGTGCCGATGAGAAGCTGGAAGTTGGAAGAGGCCAAGAACCGCTTCAGCGAGTTAGTGCGGCGAGCGCGCGAGCAGGGACCCCAGCTCGTCACACGCCGTGGGCGCGATGCTGTTGTCGTCGTGAGCATCGAGGAATACGAGCGTTTGGCCGCTCCAGAAAACCTTTTCGATTTCCTGCAGCGCTCGCCACTCGGCGATGCCCTCGAGTCGGGGGAGTTGGAGATCGAGCGGCCACGCGATTTCGGGCGCGACATCGCTCTCTGATCGGCAGGATGCGGTTCCTTCTGGATACCAACGTCCTCTCCGAGGGGTCACGGCGGCAGCCTGACAGGCGTGTCGCCGAATGGATCCGCGGCCGCTCCCCACTCGATCTGGCGATCAGTGTGCTCACCGTCGGCGAGATCCTCAAGGGTATTCACACCCTGCCTCCGGGGAAGCGTCGGGATGAGCTGGAGCTGTGGCTCGACAGCGATCTGCCACACCAGTTCCGCAACCGCATTCTCCCCATTGACGAGCCGATCGCGCGCATATGGGGTCGACTTTCGGGGGAGGGTCGTCGCGCTGGTCGGCCGCTGCCGATCGTCGATGGGCTCTTGCTCGCCACCGCCATGCATCATGATCTCACTCTGGTGACGCGGAACGAAAGCGATTTCGAAGATCGCGGTGTCGTCATCGTCAACCCGTGGCGCGACTGAACCCTCCATGCTAGCCGACCTCCCCGCGACCGAGCTGGCGCGGCGCGTCCGTGCCCGCGAGGTCGCCGCCGTCGCGTTGCTCGACGCTTGCATGGAGCGGTTCGAGCGGCTGAACCCCACGCTGAACGCGGTGGTTACCCTCAACCCTCGCGCCCGCGAGGAGGCGGAGGAGGTGGAGCGGCGGCTCGATCGCGGCGAGGTGCTTCCGCTCGCCGGGCTGCCGGTCGGGATCAAGGACGTGACCGAGGTGGCGGGGGTGCGCACCACCTACGGCTCGCCGCTCTACGCGGACCACATGCCGGAGGAGGACGCGCTGGTGGTGCGCCGCTTCCGCGAGGCCGGTGCGGTCATCCTGGGGAAGACGAACACCCCGGAGTTCGCGGCAGGAGGCAACACCTTCAACGAGGTCTTCGGCCGCACGCGCAATCCGTGGAACCCCGAGCGCAGCGCGGGCGGCTCGACGGGCGGCGGGGCTGTCGGGCTCGCCACGGGAATGATCGCCCTCGCCCAGGGCACGGACCTCGGCGGCTCGCTGCGCATTCCTGCTTCCTTCTGCGGTGTGGTCGGGATCCGCCCCTCCGTCGGCCTCGTTCCGACCTGGCCAAGCGAGTTTCTCTGGGATACCATGCAGGTGACCGGACCGATGGGACGCACCGCGGAGGATGTCGCGCTCGCGCTGCAGGCGATTGCCGGCCCGAGCGACCTGTCGCCGCTCACACAGCCGGTTGAGAGACGTGACTTCGTCGCTGCGGTTCGAGCCGGCATCGGCCAGGGGCTCCGCCTCGCCTACTCTCCCGACATCGCCGGGATCGGCATCGACGCGGAGGTCGAGCGGGTGTGCAGGGAGGGCGCGCTCGCGCTGGAGCAGCACGGCGCCACCGTGGAGGTGATCGAGCTGGACCTCTCCTTCGCGCGCCAGGCCTTCCTCGCGCTCCGCGGCCTCTGGTTCGTCTCCCAGCTCCACCCGCACCTCGAGAAGCTGGAGGAGTTCGGCACCAACGTGAAGAACAACACGCGGGCCGGGCTCGCCACCTTGATGGAGGAGGTCGGTGCCGCCGAGCAGGCGCGCAAGCGCATCTGGGAGCGCTTCCGCCTTCTCTTCCAGCACTTCGATCACCTCCTCACCCCCACCATGGCGGTGCCTCCCTTCCCGGTCGCGGAGAACTACCCCCGGACCGTCGGCGGCCGCGAGATGGAGACGTACGTCGATTGGATCGCCCCCACCTTTGTGCTGAGCATGACGGGGCTGCCGGTGGGCTCGGTCCCCTGCGGCCTCGATTTGGGGGGGATGCCCGTCGGGCTGCAGATCGTGGGACGGCCCCGGGGCGAGGAGGGGGTGCTCGCACTCGCCGCGGAGGTGCAGCGGCTGCGGCCGATCGGTTGTCCGCCTTGTTGTTCACCCGAACCCTGAATCCTGGATACCGTGATCGCGACACAAACCTGGATAGGCGCCGCCGCGCTTGCGCTGGCCGCATCCGTCCTCCTCCACACGACCGCGTCGGCGCAGGCGCGCACATCGAGCGCCGATCGTGCGCTCGCACGCGAGATCTTCGCAGAGCTGATCGCGATCGACAGCTCCGAGCCGCCGCAGGGCGACCCCCGCGCGGCCTCGGAGGCGATGGCGGCGCGGCTGCGCGCGGCGGGTTTTCCGGAGGAGGACGTGCAGGTGATCGGGCCGGAGCCGCGGCTGGGCAACCTCGTCGCGCGCTACCGCGGCAGCAACCGGCGGCTGCCGCCGATCCTGCTCATGGCACACATCGACGTGGTTCCCGCCCGGCGTGACGACTGGTCGGTGGATCCCTTCACCCTCACCGAGCAGGACGGCTACTTCTACGGACGCGGCGCGATCGACAACAAGGCTGGCGCAGCGATGCTCGTCGCCAACCTCATCCGCTACCGCCGGGAGGGTTTCCGGCCGCAACGCGACCTGATCGTCGTGCTGACCGCCGACGAGGAGACGACCGGCGCGAGCATCCAGTGGCTGCTCCAGAATCATCCAGAGGTGGCGAGGGCCGGCTTTGCGTTGAACACCGACGCGGGCGGCGGCGAGCTGCGCGAGGGCCGGAAGGTGGTGATGGGCGTGCAGGCCAGCGAGAAGGTCTATCTCGACTACCAGCTCGAGGTGCGCAACCCCGGCGGGCACAGCTCGCGGCCGCGCCCGGACAACGCCATCTACCAGCTCGCCGGGGCGCTCACGCGGCTCGAGAAGCACCGCTTTCCCGTGCAGCTCAACGAGGTCACGCGCGCCTACTTCCGCCGCACCGCCGAGCTCGGCGGCCCCTACGCCGAGGAGATGCACCGTGTCGCCGCGGCCTCACCCGACGCGGCCGCCGCGGAGCGCCTTTCCGAGGATCCCGGCTACAACGCGATGCTGCGCACCACCTGCGTGGCCACGATGCTCGAGGCCGGCCATGCCGAGAACGCACTGCCACAGACGGCGCGGGCGGTGGTCAACTGCCGCATCTTGCCGGGAGAGGACCCTGCCGAGGTGGACCGCGCGCTGCGCGAGGTGGTGGGCGATACAGCCGTCGCCATCCGCCGCGTCCGCGAGCCGACGGCGAGTCCGCCGTCACCCCTCCGGCCGGAGGTGCTCGGCGTGATCGAGCGGCTCACGCAGCGGCACTTCCCTAGCGCCGTTGTCGTCCCGCAGATGTCCGCCGGTGCCACTGACGGCCTCTACGTTCGCAACGCCGGCATCCCCGTGTACGGTGTCTCGGCCGTCTTCGGCGAGCCCGGCGACGGTCGCGCGCACGGCAGGGACGAGCGGATCCTGGTGCAGAGCTTCTACGAAGCCCTCGACTTCTGGCACGAGATGGTGCGCGCGTTCGCCAGCGGACGGTAGTTCACCCTATCTGAGCGACAGTTCACCCCACCAGGGCGACGTTTCGTCACATCTACGGGAAAACCCGTTGACAACGAGCGCGGCACCTCCTATTCTACGGGAGAACCCGTAGAGGAGGCGTCATGGACGAGATCACCTTTACACCCCGCGAGCTGGATGTGATGAGCATCCTCTGGCGAAACGGCTCCGGCACCGTCAACGAGGTGCGGGAGGCGCTCGGCGAGGATCTGGCCTATACCTCCGTCCTCTCGGCGCTGCAGACGCTGGAGGAGAAGGGCTACGTCCGCCACGAGAGCGAGGGCCGCGCCTATCGGTATCATCCTACGGTGGCGCCCGAAGAGGCGGGGGACAGCGCGCTCGCCCGCATTCGCGACGCCATCTACCAGGGATCGGCGGAGTTGCTCTTCGCGCAGCTCATCTCCGACCGCGGCCTCGGGCGCGAGGAGCTGGACCGGATGCGCCGGCTCCTCAGCGAGCGGCTCGAGGAGGAACCATGATCGCCCCCTGGATGCTCTACGCGCTGCTGGTGGCCGCGCTCTTCGGCGTGGGCGCTCGTGCACTGGAGGAGGTCTGCCGGCTCGGCGGGCTCCCGACGCGTTTCGTGTGGATCGGTGCGCTGATCGCCACCCTCGGCCTGGTGGCGCTCGCTCCGCTACGCACGATGATGGCCGGAGCGTCCGCCGCGGGATCGGCGATCGAGCTGGCTGCGCTGCCCGCCGCCAGCGGGGCGAGCGCCGACCCACCCGGGGGCTGGTCTCTTCTGAGCGACGCGCGTGGCGCCGTACGCTCCGCGATGGCGTGGCCGCTCCGTGCCGCCGGAGCCCGGGGTGAGGGACGCGCGGCGAGCGCATTGGCGGCCGGTTGGCTGCTGCTCTCGCTGACGCTGCTGGGGGTCGGTTTCGCGACCCTGCTCCGCTACCGCCGCGCGCGGGAGGCGTGGCCCCTGCGGCAGGTGGCCGGTGTGGGGGTGCGGGTGGCGCCCGCGTCTGGTCCGGCCGTCGTCGGCCTGCTCCGACCGGAGATCGTGGTTCCCGAGTGGCTGCTGCATGCGCCCGCGGAGGAGCAGCAGCTGGTGGTGCTGCACGAGCGAGAGCACCTGCGCACCCGCGATCCCCTGGTTCTGGCGGTCGGGTGCCTCTCCGTGATCCTGCTGCCCTGGAACCCGGTTGCCTGGTGGATGCTCCTGCGGTTGCGCCTGGCCGTAGAGCTGGATTGCGATGCCCGCGTGCTGCGCGCCGGCGTTCGTCCACAGGCGTACGGCACTCTGCTGATCGATATGGCCGGGCGTAGCTCCGGCCTTCCCCTGGGCGTAGCCGCGTTCGCTCGCTCGTCCTCCACTCTCGAAAGGAGATTACTCGCCATGACACGACATCTGCCCCGCTTCGCGATCGTACGGGCCGCCGGCCTGAGCGTTCTCGGAAGCGCCGCTCTCCTGGTCGCCTGCGATACGCGCCTGCCAACCGCCGCCGAGGTCGAGTCGATGGATGTCGCGGCCGTGGAGAATCAGGCGCAGCGCCTCCGCCTCGTCGCGCCGGACGAGGGAACCGTGATCTACATGGTCGATGGCGTTCAGGTAACTGGCGAGGAGGCACGTGCGCTTGCCGGCGACCGCATCGCCAGGATGGAAGTCCTCCGCGTCAGCCCGGAGGAGGGGAAGCAGATCCGCATCACCACCCGCGCTGGTGAGGACGCGGGGGAGATCTATGCGCTCACTGAGCAGATCGTGCGCGATCTGCCGCCGCCCGATGGTGAAGGACAGGTCCGCGTCTTCAGGGCGCAGCGGAAGGAGGGTGGGGGCGTCACAGCGATCACGGCAGGCGGCGAGTTCGAGGGCTTGCTGGTGATCGATGGTGTGGTGGCGCAGGCCAGCGCCCTGCGCAACGTGCCGCCTGACCAGATCGAGCGCGTCGAGGTGCTCAAGGGTGATGCGGCGACCCGGCAGTTCGACGATCCGCGAGCGGCGCACGGGGTGATCCGCATCACCACGAAAGGCGCTGCAACGTCCCGGTAGAGAGACGTTTCTCGGCAAGTTCCCCAGCCCCCTGGTCCGTCCGCGGCCAGGGGGCTTTCGCGACCGCGCAGCGGCGGACCCCCGCGTTGCCGCGCACGGACGACCCAGCCTGGATGCTCTGCACACCGCCTCCCGCATCACCAGATGGTCCTCTCGTCCCCGGCCCCTCGTTCATCATCACACGAGCACCTACCATAGCAGCGCGCTGGGATCGAGCGTCGTCCGCCCCCTGCAGCGGCAGTACGGTTAACAGCAATACCTGATCTGGAGGGATCCTTTGATCGATCGTGCGGTAAGCCGGCGGCTCATGCTGAAGCGGAGCATGGCGATGGCCGCCGGTGCCTTTCTCGGCGCCGGATGCGCGCCTCGTGAGCTGCCGCTACCCCAGACAGCGGGCACCCCGGGGCGGACGCTCGCGCCGGTACGCGTCGCTCAGGACCGGCTGGTACGAAGCGTGGCGGGGCTCCGCCCCTTCCGCGCCAGCGGCTTCGTCGTGCGTGCGGAGCGGCTCGGCGACAGGACCGTGGTGCACAACTATGGGCACGGCGGCGGCGGGATCTCGCTCTCCTGGGGCAGCTCCGCTCTGGCGGCCGAGCTCGCGCAGCAAACAGGAGCGAAGCACTTCGCGGTGCTGGGCAGCGGGGTGATGGGTCTCACGAGCGCTCGCCTGCTCCAGGACCGCGGCTTCGAGGCGACGATCTACGCACGCGACCTGCCACCGAACACCACCTCGAACATCGCCGGGGGCCACTGGTCGCCCTTTTCGGTGCACGCGCCGGGAAGCACGACGCCGGAGTATCTACAGCAGTTCGAGCGCGCCGCCCGCTTTGCGAACCGCTACTTCCAGAGCCTGGCGGGCAGCGTCTACGGCGTGCGGTGGATCGAGAACTACGTGCTAAGCAACACACCGCCGCAGGGCGGCGGACCGATGGCCGATCTGTACCCGGGCCGGGAGAGGCTGGAGCCGTCTCAGCATCCCTTCGCCGCACCGTACGTCGACAGGTTCAGCACGATGCTCATCGAGCCCGCCACCTTTCTGAACGCGATCACCCGCGACTACCTGCTACGCGGCGGACGCGTGGTGGTGCGGGAGATCCACGACCGCCGCGAGCTGGCGAGCCTGCCGGAGCCGGTGATCGTCAACTGCACGGGGCTGGGGAGCCATACTCTCTTCGGAGACGAGGAGCTGATCCCCGTGAAGGGAGACCTGGCGGTGCTGCTCCCGCAGCCCGAGGTGGATTACATCGTCCTTGCCGGGGAGTTCTACATGTTCCCCCGCTCCGATGGGATCGTGCTCGGCGGCTCCCGCCAGCGGGGAGAGTGGTCCACCGAGCCCGACCCGGCCGTCATCCAGCGCATCCTCGAGGGGCATCGGGCCGTCTTCTCGGCGATGCGAAGCTAATCGATGGCGAAGGGCTCGCGCCGGCGCTCGCCGCGCCTCCTGCGCACGTGGTCGGAGAGGTGGTCGCCGTAGCGGGCGACGAAATCCTGCAGGTAGTCGTCGCCGCGGATCGTGCCCCGGCCGGCCGCTGCGCCGCACTCGCACGCGAAGCTGGGCATCCGCTCGTCGTAGAAGGTGGCGTAATCCACCGTGACCTCGTCGCCCGGCTGCAGCTCGGAGCGGGCGACCAGGTCGAGACCCTCGAGCCAGGCGGTCGGCTCGCAGGCGTGATTGATCGGCTTCCACTCCTCCGGATCGTTCCCCCATATCACCCATACCTCGTCGGTGAGCGGCCAGGCGTAGCGCTCGAACCAGGCGCGGTGCAGCGTATCCCAGTGCTTCTCGGCATGTGCTCGTGTGACGAGCACATGTGGCTGCTCCTCGAAGGTGATGATGCGCTCGCCAGGCCGGATCGCGCGCCTGGCCACCAGGCCATAGTCGCCCGCGGGGCGCTGGCGCACCTCCCAGCAGCGTTGCCGGATGCGCCAGCGGCGCAGGCCGGCCTCGATCACCTGGCGGGTGAAGCCCGCGTGGCCGGCGGGATCGTTGAGCAGGCAGAGGTCTGCGCTACCCGGATCGCTCGGCGGGTAGAAGATGCCGCAGTTGGGGTTGATCTCCAGCATGTAAGGCTCGCCCTCGGCATCGACACGGATGTCGCAGCGGCCGTAGCCGGCGCCGCGCAGCGCCACGAACATCGTCGAGGAGATCTCACGCAGCCGCGCCTCCAGCTCTAATTCGCCGACGGGCACGCTGTGCATCTCGTGATAGTCCACCCACTTCAGGTCGTAGTGCTTGAAGCTCTCGCCGGCCGGGAAGCGGAACTCGATGGGTGTGTAGGTCGTCGGGCTGCGTGGATCGTCGGGGTTCTCCGAGACGAGCACCGTGAACTCGCGCCCCTCGATGAACTCCTCGACGAGCGCTCCGCCGTGCGCCTCCATCATCTGCCGAGCCTGAACGAAGAGAGCATCCGGCGTCTCGACCCGCGAGGCGTTCGTGAGACCGACGCTGCCGTAGCTGCTCGGATGCTTGACGATGAGCGGGAAGCGCAGCGTGTCGGCCGCACGCGCCACGTCCCCCTCATCGTGCGCGATGATGTAGCCCGGTGTGCCGATCCCCCAGGCCTGGCAGACGCGCTTCATCGCCTCGCGCGAGGGCTCGAAGAACTCCGAGGTCGCACCCGTGAAGGGAAGATTCAGCCGCTCGAGCGCCTGCACGACCTCGATGCCGGGTCGGTCCTCGTCCCAGGCCCCGTCGCACAGATTGAAGAAGAGGTCGAAGCCGCCGCGCGAGAGCTCGATCACGCGCCGGACCGCCGTCGGCTTCTCCAGAGTGACCCACTCCCACTCGGCATCGGGCAGGTACGGGCGTGGGTCGCAAGGGGTTTCGTCGCCCTTGAGACGCGCATCTCCGGCAGGATAGGAGTCAGTCAGCAGGCAGATTCGCATCGGGCTCGGGATGTCGGAAGCCGTGAGTGTGCGCCACTGGATCGGGCGCGACAGGATAGCGGGTCGAGGGGCGGCATTCAAGTGAACAGCGCCGCCACCTCCGGCTTCATCACCTTCCCCATCGCGTTGCGTGGAAGCGCGGGGATGCTGCGCAGATCGCGCGGCAGCTTATAGGGCGCCAGCCGCTCCCGCGCCCACTCCTGCAGCTCCACGAGCGAGAGCTCTGCGTCTGCCCGCAGTTCGACCGCCACGCAGATCCGCTCGCCCCAATCCGGGTCCTCCACCCCCACCACCGCACACTCGGCGACGGCGGGGTGGGTGCGGAGCACCTCCTCTATCTCCAGCGCCGAGACCTTGTAGCCGCCGGTCTTGATGATGTCCACGCTGCGGCGCCCAAGGATGCGGTAGTAGCCCTCCTCCACCACGGCGACGTCACCGGTACGGAACCAGCCGCCTGGGCGGAATGCCTCCGCCGTGGCGTCGGGACGGCGCCAGTACTCGAGGAAGACGTTGGGACCGCGCACCTCGATCTCTCCGGGCGTGCCGGGCTCGACGGGATCGCCCTCCTCGTCCACCAGCCGCACCTCGACGCCGGGAAGAGGAACCCCCACGAAGCCCGGCCGCCGCTCGCCGCGCAGCGGGTTCGAGAGCGCCATCCCGAGCTCCGTCATCCCGTAGCGCTCAAGGAGCGTGTGGCCGCTGATCTCCCGCCAGCGCTCGAGCGTCGAGACCGGCAGCGCCGCCGACCCGCTGACCATCAGCCGCATGCGCGCGCACCCCGCCGTCATGCGCCGCTGCCGCTCGGGCGGTGCGGCCTCCCAGGCGGCGATCAGCCGCCGATAGATCGTCGGCACCGCCATGAAGAGGGTGAGCTCCCCCTGCTCGATCCTCGACCAGACGGCATCGGCATCGAACCGCGGCAGCATCTCGCAGACGGCACCTGACCAGAGGGCGCAGGTGAGTACGTTGACGATCCCGTGGACGTGGTGCAGGGGGAGGATGAGGGGGATGCGGTCGTCGGCGGTCCACTCCCACGCCTGGATCAGCGACTCCACCTGCGCGCGAAGACTGGCGTGCGTGGTGACGACTCCCTTGGGACGC
>JBPCIT010000255.1:0-9499 GCA_051006015.1 Longimicrobiaceae bacterium | reverse complement strand
CGCCTGCAGAGGCGTCTTCGGCTTTCGGAACCAGGGCATGGCGCTATCCTCCTCCGGATTCCGCGGCGATGCGCTGCACGATCGCCATCGCCAGCAGGTTGACCAGCAGGAACGAGCCCCCGTAGCTGAGGAAGGGCAGCGGGATGCCGGTGATCGGCATCACCCCCACCGTCATCCCCGTGTTGACCAGCACGTGCGCGAACCAGCCTCCGAAGAGGCCGAAGGGCACCAGGCTGGCGAAGGGGTCCGAAGAGCGCTCGGCGATGCGCACCAGCCGCCAGAAGATCAGCGCGAAGATCACCAGCACCGCCGCGACGCCGAGGAAGCCCCACTCCTCCCCGATCACCGAGAAGATGAAGTCGGTGTGCTGCTCCGGCAAGAAGGCAAGCCGCTTCTGCGTACCCAGCGTGAAGCCCTTTCCTGTCCAGCCGCCGCTGCCGATCGCCACGCGTGACTGGATGAGGTTGTAGCCCGCCCCGCGCGGGTCGATGCTCGGATCCAGGAAGACCAGGAACCGGTTCTTCTGGTAGGTCGCCAGGCTGTCCCAGAGGGGGAGCGCGATCGTGCCGGCGACGATGTTCGCCATCATGATCGTGAAGCCCTCGGAGATCTGCGGCCGGTAGACGAAACCCAGCAGCAGCGCCAGCAGCACCACGTATCCCCCCCAGATCCAGGGATTGATCGAGAGGAAGAGTCCCACCACCGGGCTGACCAGAAAGAAGATCGTCGCCAGCGGGGTGCCTGCCCAGAAGAGAGAGGCGAAAAGGATCGACGTGAAGACCAGCGCGGTGCCCAGGTCCGGCTGCAGCATCACCAGCCCCATCGGCACCATCACCACCGCGATCGGCTTCCATAGCGCCCAGAGCGTCTTCGGTGGCTCGCGCCACTCGCCCAGCACCCGCGCCAGCATCAGAATCACCGCGATCTTGGCGAACTCCGAGGGCTGGAAACGCGCCGGCCCGATCGCGATCCAGCCGGAGACGCTCTCAGCGGTGCCCGCGCCGGTGCCGATGAAAAGGGTGAGCACCAGGAGCACCACCGCGAGCGCGTACATCGGCTGCGCCGCCGTCTCGAGCCAGCCGACCGGCATGCGCAGGATCACCGGGATGGCGATCATCCCCAGAACGAACCAGAGCAGCTGCTGGCGCCAGAGCCCCGCGACGATGGTGCTGGGCACGTCCAGCACCCCAGCGCTGTAGATCATGGCGATCCCGAAGAGCGAGAGGATCACCACGAAGAGGAAGAGCCCCGGATCGCCGAGCCGCACGTCGCGAACGCGTTTCATCACAGATCCTGCGAAGCTAGGTTGCTACCCGGTAGAGCGAGAGGGTGAGAACGCCGACCGCGGCGACGTAGAGCGCCGCGAGCGGCGAGATCAGCAAGAGGGACGACGCCTCGGGGCCAATGATGGCGCCCGTGGCGAGGTAGAGCAGCAGGTCGAAGAGCCACTTGCCCGCAAAGAGGTAGAAAGCCAGGAAGAGGAGGCTGTCGCCGGCCACCAGATCGCGCGTACGGGCGCCGAGGTAGCCGAGGATCGTCAGCGCGATCGCGCTGCTTCCCAGGGTGAAGGGGATGACCGAACCCTCCAGAACGCCGAGCAGCAGCCCCAGCCCCGCCGCCAGATCCGCGCGCATCTCTCGCGCGGCGATCAGCAGCGCCGCCACGATCAGGTCCGGTGCGAGCTGCCCCCAGCCGAGCCCGATACGGAGCACGAAGTGAAGCACGATCAGGGATATCACCACCAGCACGAATCCCCAGCGCGTGCCCCCCATCAGCGCCTCCCCTGGCCGTTTCGTCCCGTATCGGGGGGAGCGGGCGAGGGCTGCACCGGTACCCCCAGCAGCCGCGGCTCCCGGCGGGGCTGCGCCGGAGTCGCCGCGGGCGCGGCCGGAGCCGCTCCGGCCGCGCCACCTGCAGGCGGTGTGGTGCCCGGTGCAAGCGTGTCCACGCGTGGCTCGGGAGGAAGAACCCCCCAGCTGGCGGCGAGATCCTGGTCCGCCGCTCCCTGCTCCGCCTCGCCGAGGATCAGCACGTGCGTCATCTCCGCGGGGCCGACCAGGGGGCGCAGCAGGTAGCTCTTGCGCCAGCCGGCGTCCGACTCCTCCATCCCGCTCACCGCGCCGATCGGGATGCCGCGCGGATACACCCCACCGCGCCCGGAGGTGACGATCAGCGCCCCATCATCCAGCTCCGTATGGAAGGGCACACCGGTGAGCGCGAGTAGCGCCTCGCCGCCCGCGCTCAGCCGCGGCTCGACGATGCCGTACACCTCACCATCCACCGTCATCGCGCTGGCGCGGAAATCCTGATGGGTCCAGTCGATCCCGATCGAGACCCGCTCATCCACATCCCGCACCATCCCCACCAGCCCCGCGGAGGTGACCACCGGAGCGCCGCTCCTCACGCCGTCGGCCTCTCCGGCCGTCAGCAGAAAGGTGCCCCCCAGGCCGCGCTCACGTACGCGGATCACCTCCGCCGCGACGAAGGCTCGCGGCAGCCGCGGGCGCAGGCCGAGCAGATCGCGAAGCTGCCGGTTCTCCGCCTCGAGCGTCGAGTGCCCGATGAGGAAGACCGCCAGGCTGTCGCGCTCGGCGCGCAGGCGCACGGGATCGACGAGCTGCGCGTGGCGCTCGACGCTGGTGCGCTGCACGCTCAGCACGGAACGCAGCACCGTCTCCCGCACGCTCCGGGCGACCTGCTCGCGGTACATTCCGGGGAGAAAACGGAGCAGGAGCGCGAGGGCGAGGAAGAGGCCAAAGAGGATGAACTCCCGCTTGCGGCCGCGCTCTCCTCCCTGACCCAGGTAAGGCTTGAACGCGCTCAGGTGACCAACACTCCTCTGTACTTATGGAAGTCGTCCAGCACCCTGCCCGCCCCGCGCACCACGCAGGTGAGCGGCTCCTGGTCGATGTGGATCGGCAGGTGGGTGTCGCGGGCGATCAGCTGGTCGAGGCCGCGGATCAGGGCGCCGCCGCCCGTCATCACGATGCCACGGTCCACGATGTCGGCTGCCAGCTCGGGGGGGGTGATCTCCAGCGCGCGGTGCACCGCCTCGACGATGGCCTGGATCGGCTCCTGGATGCACTCGCGCACCTCCTGCGAGTGGACGCGCACCGTCTTGGGAATACCCGAGACAAGGTCGCGCCCCTTCACATCCATCTCCCGCTCCTCGCCGGTGCTGAAGGCGGAGCCGATCTGGATCTTCACCGCCTCCGCCGTCGGCTCGCCGATCATCAGGTTGAAGTTCTTGCGCAGGAAGGTGACGATGGCGGTGTCGATCTCGTCGCCGCCGACGCGGATGGAGGAGTCGGAGACGATGCCGGAGAGGGCGATGACGGCGATCTCGGTGGTCCCGCCGCCGATGTCGATCACCATGTTGCCGGTGGGAGTCTCGACCGGCAGGCCCACGCCGATCGCCGCGGCCATCGGCTCGGCGACCATGTAGACCTCCTTGGCGCCGGCCTCGTGCGCGCTGGAGCGCACCGCGCGCCGCTCGAGTTCCGTGATCCCGGAGGGGACGCCCACGACCACCATCGGCTTCAGCTTGAGGAAGCGCTTGGCGGTGACCGTTTCGAGGAAGTAGCGGAGCATGATCTCCGTCACGTCCACATCCGCGATCACCCCATCCTTGAGCGGGCGGACCGCTGTCACCCCCTCCGGGGTGCGGCCGAGCATCCGCTTCGCCTCCAAGCCGATCCCCTTGATCTTCCCGGTGGCCTTCTCGATCGCCACCACGGAAGGTTCGTTGAGGACGATTCCCTCACCCTTTACATAGACCAGCGTGTTCGCCGTGCCCAGATCGACCGCGATGTCGGTGGAAGGGAAAAAGCCGCTTCTCCCGTTGGACCTCCAGAACCCCATGGCTCTCCAAATGATGCATCAGCGGGAGGGCGCGGCCACGCGCTGGACTCCCGCACAGTTGGTTAGTTGACGAACGTGAGTCTCCGGAGCAGGCAAAGGTAGGGCACCTCGGCGAGCGACGCAAGGCAGCGACGCTGCCGGCGCGCAACCCTCTAGCTTCCCGTCGAACCGAAGCCGCCCGCCCCGCGGCCGGTCTCGCCCAGCTCCCGGACCTCGAGGATTTCCGGCGTCGCGAAGCGAGCGAAGACGAGCTGCGCAATGCGCATCCCCCGCGTGATCTCGACCGGCTCGTCTCCGGCGTTCCAGAGGATCACCCGCAGCTCCCCCCGATAATCGGGATCGATGGTGGCGGGCGTGTTTGGCAGGGTGATGCCGTGCCGCAGCGCCAGCCCCGAGCGCGGGCGCACCTGGCACTCGACATCCGACGGCAGCTCCATACACAGGCCGGTCGCCACGGTGCGGCGCTCCCCCGGCGCGAGCACGAAGTCTGGCTCCGCGGAGGCCACGTCGTAGCCCGCCGCGCCGGGCGTCTGGCGAGCCGGTAGCGGGAGGTCAGGGTTGTGCGGGAGGCGGGTGAAGCGAACTTGCATGGGAGGTGGGTGGCGCAAGCGAACTCCGGCTCGCTTGCGCCTCGCGTCTCGCAGTCAGAGCACTTCCTCGAGCGGCGTGTAATCGAGGCCGAACACCTCGGCGACCGCGGGATAAACCACCTTGCCCTCGATGATGTTGAGGCCAAGCGCCAGCGAGGGATCGCTCTGGCAGGCCTCGCGCCACCCCGAGCGCGCCAGCCGGGCGGCGTAGGGGAAGGTGGCGTTGGTCAGCGCCAGCGTCGAGGTGCGCGGCACGCCACCGGGCATATTCGCCACCCCGTAGTGGATCACGCCGTCGATCTCGTAGATCGGGTTCTCGTGGGTGGTCGGGCGGATCGTCTCGACGCAGCCGCCCTGGTCCACCGCCACGTCCACGATCACCGAGCCGTCCTTCATCCGCTTCAGGTCCTCGCGGCGGACCAGCATCGGCGCCTTGGCGCCCGGGAGGAGCACGGCGCCCACCAGCAGATCCGCGATCTCGATCGCCTCGAGGATGTTGTGACGGTTCGAGTAGATGAGATCCACGTTCGCCGGCATCACATCGGAGAGGTAGCGCAGCCGGTTGAGCGAGACGTCGAGGATGCGCACGTGCGCGCCCATCCCCGCCGCCATCTTCGCCGCGTTGGTGCCGACCACGCCGCCGCCCAGGATCACCACGTCGGCGGGCGGCACGCCGGGCACGCCGCCCAGCAGCAGGCCGCGGCCGCCGTAGAACTTCTCCAGGTACTTGGCGCCGGCCTGGATGGACATCCGGCCCGCCACCTCGCTCATCGGGGTGAGCAGCGGGAGCTCGCCGGAGGGGAGCTGCACCGTCTCATACGCGATGGCGATCGAGCCGGAGTCGATCAGCGCGCGCGTCAGCTCCTCGTCGGCCGCGAAGTGGAAGTAGGTGAAGACGATCTGCCCCGGCTTGATCCGCCCGTACTCGACCGGGATCGGCTCCTTGACCTTCATGATCATCTCGGCGCGCTCCCAGACCTCGTCGACGCTCTCCAGGATCTCGGCGCCCGCCGCGCTGTAGGCGTCATCGCCGAAGCCGCTTCCCTCACCAGCTCCCTTCTCGATGAAGACCTGATGGCCGTCTTCCGTCAGCGCCTCCGCACCCGCCGGGACGAGGGCGATGCGGTTCTCATTGGTCTTGATCTCCCTGGGGACTCCGATAAGCATGATGGCAGATACGGGTGGGGGTCACAGGTAACGGTTCCGAGAAACGAGCGGGCGGACGCGCCATCCGGCCACGTCCGCCCGCGAACGAGCATGCTACTTCGCGGCCATCTCGGCGAGCGCCGCCTTGCGGGAGAGTCGCAGCCGGCCCTTCTCGTCGATGGAGAGGAGCTTGACGTGCGTGACGTCCCCCTTCTTGATCACGTCCTCCGTCTTCTCGACCCGTCCCTCCTCCAGCTCGGAGATGTGCACCAGCCCCTCGGTGCCGGGGATGATCTCGACGAAGGCACCGAAGCTGGTGGTGCTCTTGACCACCCCCTCGTAGACGCGACCCACCTCGGGCTCCTCGGTGATGGCGGCGATCATCTTGCGCGCGCGCTCGCCGCCTTCGCCACTGACCGAGGCGATCTGGATGGTGCCGTCGTCCTCGACGCTGATGCTGGCGCCGGTGGCCTCCTGAATGCCGCGGATCGTCTTGCCCTTGGGACCGATCACCTCGCCGATCTTGGCGGGGTTGATCTTCAGGGTCAGGATCCTCGGCGCGTACTGCGAGAGCTCGCCGCGCGCTTCGGGGAGCGACTTGTCCATCTCGTCGAGGATGTGCAGGCGGGCGCGGCGAGCACGCTGCAGCGCCTCGCGCATGATCTCGATGGTGAGCCCCTCGGTCTTGATATCCATCTGGATCGAGGTCACGCCGTCACGGGTGCCGGCCACCTTGAAGTCCATGTCGCCCAGCGCGTCCTCCATCCCCAGGATATCGGTGAGCACCGCGACGCGGTCGCCCTCCTTGATCAGCCCCATCGCCACCCCGGCCACCGCGGCGCGGATCGGCACGCCCGCGTCCATCAGCGCCAGCGAGCCCGAGCAGACCGTGGCCATCGAGGAAGAGCCGTTCGACTCCAGGATGTCGGAGACGATGCGGATCGTGTACGGGAACTGGTCGTAGGGCGGCAGCAGCGCCTCGAGCGCCCGCTCGGCGAGCGCGCAGTGGCCGACCTCGCGCCGGCTGGTGCCGCGGATCGGCTTGGCCTCGCCGGTCGAGAAGGGGGGGAAGTTGTAGTGGAGCATGAAGCTCTTCTTCTGCTCGGTCGGCGAGTCGATGGACTCGACCCGCTGCTCGTCGGCCTGCGTGCCCAGCGTGACCACCCCCAGCGACTGCGTCTGCCCGCGGGTGAAGAGCGCCGAGCCGTGGGTGCGCGGGAGCAGTCCCACTTCGATGGTGATCGGGCGCACCTCGTCGAGCCCGCGGCCATCCGAGCGCCGGCCGCTCGAGAGGATCTGCTCGCGCAGCTCCTGCTTCTCGACGTCCTTGGAGACGAGGGAGACGTGCTTGTCGATGTCCACCTCGTCCGGGCCGAAATCGCCGAGTGTGTCGGCGCGAGCCGCGGCGAGCGCCGCGTTGCGCTCGGCCTTGTCGCCGATGCCCATCGCCTCGCGGATGCGGCCGCTCACCGCATCGGTGATGCGCTGCCGCAGGTCGGGCTCGACCTCCTTGGCCGTCCACTCCATCTTCTCGGGCCGCTCGATCTGCCCGAGCAGCTCCTCCTGGATGCCGATCAGCTCCTTGATCCCCTCGTGGGCGACCAGCAGCCCCTCGGCGATCTCCTCCTCGGCCACCTCGAGCGCGCCGCCCTCGACCATCTGGATCGCGCTGCGGGTGCCCGCTACCACGACGTCCAGATCCGAGTACTCGAGCTGCTGGAAGGTGGGGTTGAGCACCCACTGCCCCTGGATGCGCCCGATGCGCACCGCGGCGACCGGCTCCGCGAAGGGGATGCGGCTCATGTTCAGCGAGAGCGAAGCGCCGGTCAGCGCCAGCACGTCGGCGTCGTTCTCCTGGTCGGCGCTGATCACGTACACGAAGATCTGCGTCTCGTGCTGGAAGCCGTCGGGGAAGAGCGGCCGCAGCGGACGGTCCACCAGGCGGGCCGAGAGGATCTCCTTGTCGCTGGGGCGGCCCTCACGCTTGATGAAGCCGCCGGGAATCTTGCCGGCGGCGTAGGTGCGCTCGCGGTACTCGATGGTCAGGGGGAAGAAGGGAAGGTGGGTGGGGGTGTCCTGCGCGACGGCTGTGCACAGCACCATCGTCCCGCCGAACTGCACCACGCACGATCCATCCGCCTGGCGCGCCATCTTGCCGCTCTCGATGACGAACGGCCGGCCCGCGAACTGCTTTTCAACTCTTGGCATTTTTTTTCTTTCCGCTTTTCGAGGTTGCCGGGGGTCCGCTTCTCTGCTTCCCGGCAGGTTGAATTTCTTTCCGCAGATACAGACTACGCCGCACAGGTCATGCCCGTGCGGCGTAGGAGAGGGATCTTAGTGCCGGAGGCCGAGGTCCGCGATCAGCACGCGGTACTCCTCCAGGTCGTTCTGCCGCAGGTAATCGAGCAGCCGCTTGCGGCGTCCGACCATCTTCAGCAGCCCGCGCCGCGAGTGGTGGTCCTTCTGGTGGGTGCGGAAGTGATCGATCAGATAGTTGATCCGCGCCGTCAGCAGCGCGATCTGCACCCGCGTCGAACCGCGATCGGTCTCGTGGGTGCGGTGCTTCTCGATGATAGCTTCGCGATCAATCGCCATGTTGCTCCGTGCCTTCTCAAGAGTCAGTGCTGGTGGGAAAGCGAACCGGTCCGATGGCCGCAGCACCCCGCCTGCGGTCCGGCTATGTAATCGTGAAAGTTAACGGTTAGCTCGAATCGGCACAAGCGCTGAGCGGCCCCTCGCCGCGGAAGACGGCGCGGCCCGCCGCCGCGTCCTGCTTCATCTGCTCGACCAGCTCGGCGGCGGAGCTGAAGGGGAGGATGTCGCGCAGCCGCGCGCAGAACTCGACGCGCACCTCGGTGCCGTAGAGATCCCCCTGCCAGTCGAGGAGGTGCAGCTCGATGGAGGGGGGGTAGCCCTGAAAGGTCGGCCGGGGCCCGAGGTGCAGCAGCCCCGGCACACGCGTTCCCCCCACCCAGCCATACACCGCGTAGATCCCCTCGCGCGGGAGCAGCTTCTCGGAGTCGCCCACCTGCAGGTTAGCGGTGGGGAAGCCGAGGTCACGGCCCCGTCCCGCGCCGTGCACCACCGGCCCGCGCAGGGAGTAGGGGCGACCGAGAGCCTCCGCGGCGGCGACGACATCACCCGCCACCAGCGCGCGGCGGATGCGGGTGGAGGAGATCGCGTCCTCGTACATGCGGACCGCGCCGACCACATCCACCCGGAAGTCGTGCTCCTCACCCAGCTCGCGCATCGTCTCGACGCCGCCCTCACGGTCCTTGCCGAAGCCATGGTCGTAGCCGATGACCAGCTCGCGCATCCCCAGGCGGCCGAGTAGGATCTCCTCGACGAAGCGGCGGGCGGGGTACTTCTGCAGCGTAGGAGTGAAGGGGAGGAAGACGGCGTACTCGACGCCCGATTCGGCGAGGAACTCCTTCTTCTCCGCGGTGGTGGTGAGGAGCTGCGGGGCGGCCTCCGGCCGCACGATGCGCAGCGGGTGCGGGTGGAAGGTGACCAGGATGCTGCGCCGCCCTGTCGCCTGCGCGCGCTCGACGATGGTGCGCAGCACGTCGCGGTGGCCGCGGTGCACGCCGTCGAAGGTGCCGACGGTGACCACCGCGCCCCGGCCGTCGCGCGGGATGGCGGGCGGCAGCCGGGGATCGATGGCGTAGTCGTCCGTCATGCGAGTACCTCCGGATCCCTCTTCCCCGGCCGCTCCCAAGCCCTCACCCCGCTCGCTAAAGCTCGCACCCCTCTCCCGAATTCGGGAGAGGGGTTGATGCAAGGGGAGACGCTGGAACAGTTCCCCCTCTCCCAATGTTGGGAGAGGGGGTTAGGGGGTGAGGGCCGTTGCCTGCTCATGCGAACACCTTGCGCGGCTGGAGCGATCCACCGCGCGCCTCGGC
>JBPCIT010000254.1:0-9225 GCA_051006015.1 Longimicrobiaceae bacterium | reverse complement strand
CCACCGCCTGACGGCTCCTGGTCCGGGCTGGCGTGACCCATAGTCGCTTCGCCAGAGAAAGGGGTGGCGGCCCGCCGGGGCACGGACCCTCTCTGTGTCACGCGCACTCCGAGGGGCGATCGGAAGGAACACTTGGTAGGGGTGTTCCATCTCGGTACACTACCAGAAACCAGCACCAGATCCAGGGCAGTCTCGCACGGTGAGTTTCCTCGCCGCCCAGCCACTCTCACAAGCACAGCATGGTGGCAACGCTGATCATCCTCCCGCGCAGCGAGTCCTTCTCCGCCGTCTGGCCCGAGCTGGCGGCAGAGGTGGGGGCCGAGCTGCGGGTGCTGACCTCCGTTGCGGAGATCCCCGCGGGCGGCAATCCCCTGGCGGTGGTTCTCTCGGTGGCGGGGGTCGAGGAGGAGGGGGATCCGCTGCTGCGCGAATTGGCGGCCGCGGGCGCGCCAGCACCGCTCGTGGTGGGCGCGCGCGAGGACCACCGCCTGGCGGTCTCGCTGGTGCGCTCCGGCGCGGCGGACTACTTCGCGCTTCCGGCGGACCTGGATATGCTGCGTGGCGAGCTGAGCGCCCGTTCCGACCAGCGGGAGGCGCACGCCGCGGGAGATCGCCTCGCCGAGGCGGAGCGCCAGACCTTCGACTTCCGCCGCATCATCGGCGAGAGCTCCCAGCTGCGGGCGGCGCTGGACCGTGCCGCGCGCATCATTCCCCGCGACCGCGCCACCATCCTCATCACCGGCGAGACCGGCACCGGCAAGGAGCTGCTGGCTCAGGCGATCCACTACAACGGCCCCCGCGCGGCCGCCCCCTTCGTCGAGATCAACTGCACCGCCATCCCCGGCAACCTGCTCGAGTCCGAGCTCTTCGGCTACGAGCGTGGCGCCTTCACCGATGCCCGCGCCGCCAAGCCCGGGCTCTTCGAGGCCGCCGCGGGGGGTACCATCTTCCTCGACGAGATCGGTCACCTGCCACTCGAGCTGCAGCCGAAGATCCTGCGAGCGCTCGAGGAGAAGCAGATCCGGCGAGTGGGAGGGCTGCAGAGCCGCTCGGTGGACGTGCGCATCATCGCCGCTACCCACGCCAACCTGGCGGGCGCGGTGCGGAGTGGCGACTTCCGCGAGGACCTCTTCTATCGGCTCAGCGTCATCCCCATCCACCTGCCGCCGCTGCGCGAGCGGGGAGAGGACGTGCTGCTGCTGGCCGAGCACTTCCTCACCACCCTCGCGGAGCAGTACGACCTGCCGCCTCTGCCGCTCACCGCGAAGCTGCGGCAGGCGCTGCTGGCGCACGACTGGCCGGGCAATGTGCGTGAGCTGCGCAACACGCTCGAGCGCACGCTGCTGCTGGGGGAGGATTCGATCCATCCGGCGGACCTCTTCCCCGCCGAGCCGCGCGCCGCCGGTAGCCAGGCCAGCCCGCTTCCCTTCCCCGCTCCGCTCGAGGAGATCGAGCGCGCGGCCGCCCACGCGATGATGGAGCGGATGTCCGGCAACAAGAGCGCCGCCGCCGAGGCGCTCGGGATCTCGCGCTCGCGCCTCTACCGCCTGCTCGATCTCGAGGGTGTCGCGGAATAGCACAGATGTCCCACGCCGGGACAGGACATCGGGGCGGAACGCCAGCAATTCCGCGGCGCTTGCGCGGGACCGTGCCTTGCTTCTCTGCCTCCTGTCTGCCCGTTTGCGACGATCTCCATCCAAGGAGTCGAAGATGCGTCTTCCCCGGTCCGTACCCGTTGCCTTTGCCCTGCTGGCAGTGGTGGCGCTCGCCGCCTGCGAAGCCCCGTTCGGCATCGGCCCCGAAGAGCCGCAGGAGAAACAGACCTCGGTGGCCGAGAGCGAGCTGACCTTTATCCGCTTCGCCCCGGACGCCCCTGCGCTGGTGGACACGATCGTCTCCTTCTGGGCGGTGAAGGGAGAGAACCGGCGGGTCGAGATCCGCTACGTCCCCACCACGTCTTATCCCGATGGCGGGGTATGCCTCGAGTTCCGGGTTCCCGGCGACGCGCTGCTGCGCCATCCTGACGGCCGCACCGTGCAGCGCGGCGATTCGGTGCTCATCACCATCCGGGTGGTAAACCCCGCCGAGTTCAAGTTCGAGTTCGAGCCCGCCGGTCTGCAGTTCGATTCCAGAAAACCCGCCGAGCTACGGGTCTACTACTACTGGGCCGACCACGACTACAACGGCGATGGGGTGATCGACGGCCAGGACGAGGAGATCTACCAGAACTTCACTATCTGGCGCCAGGAGAGGGTAGGCGAGCCGTGGTCGGCCCAGGTCGCCGAGCGCGACCAATCGTCGGAGAAGATCAAGGCCTTTCTCACCGGCTTCACCCGCTACGCGCTGGCGGACAACTAGCCACACGATGCGTTCGTCTTCCTCGTTCAGCTCGCCCCCTCGCCAGGACGAAGTGCGGACGCTCTATGAGACTCGCAACTGGCGGGCGCTCGTCGAGCAGGCGTCGAGACTGACCCCGGCGCAGCTGGTGGAGGAGGCGGAGGTCGCCTTCTTCTACGCGGATGCGTTCCGGCGGGTTGGAGAGACCGAGAGGGCGCTCACCCTGGCGCAGCGGATCGAGCCGCAGGTGCGCCGCAGGGGAAATCGGCGCCTCCTGCTGAACGTCATCAACCTGGTGGGGATGTCCCTCTTCGAGGCGGGACGCAGCCAGGAGGCCGAAGAGCGGTTCAGCGAGCTGCTCGAGATCTCCAACGCATGGAGGGACGAGGAGTACGCGGCGCGTGCCTGCAACAACCTGGGCGTGCTCGCCAACGTACGAGGGCGGCGGGAGCTGGCGCTCACCTACTATCAGCGGGCGCTGGCCTCTTATCATCGCCTCGGCTACCTGCGCGGCCTGGCGCAGACGCATCACAACCTGGGGATCTCCTACCGCGATCTGGGATTCGACCGCGAGGCGGACGCGCACTACCAACGGGCGATCCGCTTCGCGCGCGCCGCGCAGAGCGAGGATGTGATCGCTCGTGCCGAAACGGAGCGCGCCCTGCTGCGGGCCCGCTCGCGGGATGGCTCGCTCGCGGAGGCACTGGCGCAGCGGGCGCTCGAGCGCTTCGAACGGATCGGCGACCCGCTCGGCCGGGCGGAGGCACTGCGCGCGCTCGCGGCGGCTGCGCGTGCTTCCAAGTACAACGCGCGCGCCGCGGATCGCCTCGAGGAGGCGCTCGCCGTCGCCCGCGCCCACTCCGATCCGCTTCTCCATGCCGAGGTGCAGCGTGACCGGGGCCTGCTGCTGCGCGATGAGGGGCAGCTCGCCGCTGCGCGCGAGGCGTTGCTCGAATCCGCCGAGCAGTTCACCCTCCTCGGAGCGGAGGCGGAGGCGACCGCCGTACGCGCCACCGCCGACCAGCTCCGTCCCGATGCTCCCTCCTTCGGCCGTAGCGACGGGCGCGGGCGCTGAACCAGTACGCGCCGCGCCATCCGGGTGATTGTGCGGAAAGCGATCAGCTTGTAGTGAAACACTACATGCCGCGCCCGCCGGCCGCACCGGGTACTTCCTCCTAAACGTATCCGCCACACATACTTACGCGAAGCTGCACCGGGTGCTGCCCCCGGAGCGGGGATTGCCCTACCGTACGATGCAGTGAGAGCGCGGAACGACTCCCGTTCCCGCGGTAGTTCACCCGCATCTCCGGAGGTGTGGCATGATCGGAAGGTCTATGCGACGGATCCCGCTGCTGGCCGCTCTGACGCTCGGGGTGCCGGCGTGCGGAGGGGATGGAGGTACGCAACCCGGCCCGACGACGGGCTCGATCAGTGGCCGCGTGACCGAGGGGACGAGCAACAATGTCGCGGGAGCGCAGATCGGGCTCTCCGGCCGTGCCACGCGCACCGGCACCACGGACGCAGGCGGAGCGTTCAACTTCGCCGACCTGGCGCCCGGCGGCTACAGCGTGAGCGTCACGCCTCCCCAGGGCTTCCGGCTGCGCAGCGGCGACACCCAGTCCAAGCAGGCCACGGTGACGGCGGGGCAGGCAGCGACGATAAACTGGGATCTCGACCGCGAGACCAGCGGAGGCGAGGTGGTGGAGATCCGCCTGACAGGTACCAGCTTCGACCCCGCGGATGTCACCATCACGCCCGGCACCACCGTGCGCTGGGTGAACATCGATGGTATCGCGCACACCGTTACCCCTGAAAACGCCAGCCAGACCGGAGTCTGGCAGAGGCAGACGACGAATACGCAGGGGGTGGTGTTCTCACACACCTTCGCGGCTGCGGGCCAGACGTACCGCTACCGCTGTGAGCCGCACTCCGCCAACTTCACCACCGGAATGGTCGGCGTGATCCGCGTGCAGTAGGATGTGCTGCTCCCTCCGGCCGGCATGCGAGCACGCAGCCGGCCGGAGGGGAGGGCAGAGGGGCGGGACTCGCCGTTTATTCGACCACCACCGACGCCGTCATGAAGGGGTGCGGCTCGCAGTGGTAGGCGAAGCTTCCGGTGCGATCGAAGGTGCGGGAGAAGACCGCGCCGCTCCCCAGCAGCGGCGAATCCCAGCCACCGGCGTCCGCGGTGCTGGTGTGAGGATCGGTGTCGCAGTTCACCCAGGTGACACGCGTGCCGGGGCTCACCCGCAGCTGCGCGGGCTGGAAGGAGAAGTTGCGGATCACCACCACGTCCGCACGTGCGGGGCCGGTGCAGAGATCCTCCTCCGGCGGGGTGACGGTCGAGCGCTCGGAGAAGCAGGAAGCCGCGGCTGCCCCCAGCGCCAGTGCCAGCAGCGAGCCGCGCAGCGTGCCAGGTAGGATGCTCATGGTCAGCGCACCACCACCACACCCTTCATGAAGGGATGCGGTGTGCAGAGGAAGGAGTAGATGCCCGGCTCATGGAAGGTGTGGCGCCAGGTGGAGCCCGGCTCGATCAGCCCAGAGTCGAAGCCGCCCTCCTCGGCGGTGACGGTGTGGGCGACCACGTCCTGATTCCGCCACTCGACCGTCGTGCCGGCCGCGATCTCCAGGCGCGCCGGGGTATAGGCGAGGTTGCGCATCCCCGCCAGCGCCAGCTCACCCGCCCGCGCGGGCTCGGCCGCGGCCGGCGCGGGGGAGGGGCTCATCGGCGCGACCGGTGATCCTCCGCCGAACCAGCGTCGCAGGGTGATCGGCACGGTGAACTCGAAGCCGTAGCGCACCTGGTCCTCGCCGCGCGAGATGCCCTGCAGGGTGGCGGCGTTGGTGTTCGCCGCCTGCAGCGAGAGGGTGTGCGGCGTGTAAGGCAGCGCCAGGTGAAGCCCAGCGCTCCAGGCGGCCAGCTCCCCCTCGCGCCGGCTCAGCAGCGAGGCCAGGTCTCCCGCCACCGCCACATAGCGGCCCAGCCGCAGCACCGCGCCACCCGCGACGGCGAAGCGCGTCTCTCCCACTTCCAGCGGATCGGAGATCAGGCGTCCCGCCCCGACCAGGCGTAGCGGCCCCTGCCGGCGCGCCAGCGACAGCTCCCCGTCGATCCCCTCCGCCGCGAGGTTGTAGCCCGCCTGACCCGCCACGTCGAACGGTGCCCCATTCTCCTGCGTGAAGGGCATGTTGCGCACGAAGAACTCCCACTCATTCGGGTAGCGCGGCGCGAGCCGCGAGTTGGTCGCGTAGTGGGCACCGAGCAGCGTGCGCGCAGGCAGCCCGACCGCGAGCACGAAGGACGGCGCATTGGCGACCTTCCGCTCCGGCGCCGGGCTGGCGGTGAAGCGGTGCAGGAAGTTGAAGTACATCGTCCCGCTGCCGCCCACCCAGTTCCCGGAGAGGTTCGGCGGGCGATCGAGCAGCGACTGGGCATGCACGCCCGGGGCGAGCAGCGTCAGCACCGCGGCAGCCGTCAGGATCGTGCGCTTCAGGATCAACATCTCGCACCCTCCATCGTGCGGGAATCGGGAGACGGCGCATCCCGCCGGGAGCGGCGCCCCATGCGCAGCGCGCTCATTCGACGGTGATCGTGCCCTTCATCCCCATCGTCACGTGCGGCATGCAGATGTACGGATATCTCCCCGTGGGCACGCCGTCGAAGGAGATGGTGTAGCTGTCGCCGGTCTGCAGGAGCAGCGGCCCGGCGAGCGGCGCGATCCGGTCCGGCATCCTGGCGGCGAGCGCCGCCTCCGCCGCGTCGGGAATGCTATCGGCCTCGAAAGCGATGTTGTGCGGTGCTCCGGACGCCGTGATGAAACGTACGCGATCCCCCCGCTCGATCGTCAGGTTGGCGGGCTCGAAGTGGTACCCCTCGCCCCGCTGCACCATCCTCACCTCGTGAGTCGCGGGCGTGGAGGTGGGCACCCGGCCGGCAGCGAGCGACGCCGTGACGGTAGCAACGTCCATGTATGAGGGGGTGAGGCTGAGCGAGGTGAAGGTCTGCCCGTCCGGTATCATTGCGACGGCTGCACCCCCTCGGCCACACCCCCCACCCGCACACGCGGCCAGCACAAGGAGACTCAACCTGAAGAAGAGCCGACAGCATCTCACGAGCAATCCTCCCGGTTCGAGACGACTCCGCTTCGCGGGCGACCGTCAACCCTGCTATGGGCAACCGGGATACCGCTGGAGCGTGGATGCGATGAGCGCATCTAAGCGCTTGCGGAAAGCGTCCTTACAGGATCGTTCAGGTGGGAGAGCGCGCCGCGCGATCGCGGCCGGCTGTCTCGCGGCGGGACAGCGTGTTGCAGCGAGCGACAGGGGAAGGGGGAGGAGAAACCGGAGTGGCCGCTAGACGGTGGAGAGCAGGAGGGCGCCGCCCCACGCTCCCAGGCCCCCTCCGAGCGTGACCCACAGATTGTCGTCCGGCGGCAGGTCGGCGAGCTCCAGCAGGGTGGCGGCGAGCGCGCCGGTGAGCGCCCCGGCCACCGGCACACCCGGGATCGCCAGCCCCACGAGCAGGGTCACGGCGAGCGCCGCGGCGGCACCCTCGAGGCTCTTGCCCCGCCAGATGCGGTGCCTCCCCCAGCGCCGCCCCACCAGCGCGGCGGCCGCATCCCCCAGCCCGTTGTAGAGCATGGCGGCCACCGCGATCGGCGTGGGGAAGAGCAGCAGCGCCAGGGCATAGGCCACCGCCATGTAGGTCGCACCCGCGAAGCCGCGCCGCTCGCGCACGCGCAGCAGAGTGCGCGTGCGGCGCAGGAAGAGATAGCGCGGGCCGCGAAAGCGCAGCCGCGTCCAGTCGATCACCAGCGCGAGCAGCGCCGTGGGCACCAGCAGCGCGAGCGCGAGGGGGCGCGGCACGAGCCAGACGAAGAGCGGCAGCGCGATGGAGGCGATGTGGATCGTCTTGCGGTAGACCTCCCGCCGCAGCGCCTGCGCCGAGGGACGAGCAGGAGGTACAGGCGGCGCGACTCGCCCCCGCATCTCAGCCTTCGCGCAGGAAATCCACCATCAGGGAGCTGACCCGCTCCGGCACCTCGGCGAGCACCCAGTGGCCCGAGTCGGGAATCCGCTCGAGCCGCAGGTCGCTGATCCACCGATCCAGTCCCTCGGTGAGGTTGAGGGTCAGGGCGCTGTCCTGCTCTCCCCAGATGAGCAGCGTGGGAGTCTCGATGGGTCCGGCCTGGCGCCGAACGCGCCCCGGGCTGCGCCGCATGTTGGCGCGGTAGTAGTTGAGCATCGCGGTGAGCGCCCCCGGCTGCCTGATCGCCTCGACGTAGCGGTTGATCTCGTCCTCGGTGTAGGCGCCGCGGCGCACGGGATCGTGGCGCAGCAGGCGGCGGATCGCCTTGTAGTTGCGGGCGCGGATCGCGGCCTCCGGTAGCCAGGGGATCTGGAAGAAGAAGGCGTACCAGGAGCGCAGCAGCTGCCGGGGATTGCGGATCTCACGCGCGAACGCCGCCGGATGAGGGGCGTTGAGCACGATCAGCTTCTCGAGCAGCTCGGGATGATGCATCGCCAGGTTCCAGGCGATGATCCCGCCCCAGTCGTGCCCGGCCACGGTGGCGCGCTCCTCGCCGGCGTGGCGGATCAGCCCGACGACGTCCCCGAGGAGCGCGGGCATCTGATAGCTCCCGACCTCCTTCGGCCGCTCGGAGCGGTTGTAGCCGCGCAGGTCAGGCGCGATGACGCGAAAGCCTGCCGCCGCGAGTGCCGGGATCTGGTGCCGCCACGCATACCAGAACTCGGGGAAGCCGTGGAGCAGCACCACCAGCGGACCGGCGCCCGCCTCGACGTAGTGGAGGCGGATACCATTCACCATCGCCTCGCGATGGGTCCAGCCGTGCTCGTCGCTCATCGCGCTCCGAGGGAGAGGGTGGGTAGAGCGTACGGCGGCGTCATCCATCCGCCGCCGTGCCGGCGTCCTGCGGCTCGCCGTAGAGGCCCCGGTAGAGCTCGCGGTTGCGGGTGAGGATCTTCACATAGTCGCGCGTCTCCTGGAAGGGAATGCGCTCGGTGAAGAGCTCCTCGTCCCCGTACTCCGGGAAGCGCTTCCACTGCTCGACGCGGTGCGGCCCGGCGTTGTAGGCGGAGAAGACGGAGGGGAGCGAGCCGTCATAGGCGCGTATCTGCTCGGCGAGGTAGCGGGTGCCCAGGTGCACGTTGACCTCCGGCTGGTAGAGCAGCTCCGCGTCCCAGCGGGGGATTCCCGCGGAGGCGGCGACCAGCCGCCCCGTCTCCGGCATCACCTGCATCAACCCGCGCGCCCCCACGGGCGAGGCGATGCGCGCCACGAACATCGACTCCTGGCGGGTGAGGGCCGCGACAAGAAAGGGGTCGAGTCCCTTCTCCTCCGCCTCCGCCTCGATCATCGCGCGGTAGGGGAAGGGGTAGAGCATGCGGAGCAGGCGCGCATTCGTGCTCCCCGCCGCCTGCTGCAGCTGCAGTCCCAGGCGGATGCCCTGACGGGTGTAGCCGCGCTCGTTCAGCGCCTCGGCGAGCGGGTAGAGAAAGGCGGGATCGCTGCCGGCGCCCGAGAGCCGGCGCTCGATCTCCGCCTCGGCCTCCGCGTGCAATCCGGCCTCGCGCAGGAGATCGGCCGGACGCAGCGCCTGCTCCGCCCGCGCGCGGGCGACGCTGCTCTGCACGGGGGATCCGGCCAGCGGCATCGGCCAGAAGGGAGTGCCCAGCCGCTCGCCGGCGCGCAAGGCATAGTAGGAGAAGCGGTCATGGGTGAGCGCCTCGCGGTAGCGGGCGGCGGCGGTTTCCCCGTCGCCCGCCGCCCCCCTGGCGCGGCCAGCCCAGTAGGTGGCCCGCTGCCAGGGCCGACCGCGCGGGTGAGCGATGCGGTACTCCTCCTCGGTGCGGGGAGCGGCGGCG
>JBPCIT010000253.1:0-16900 GCA_051006015.1 Longimicrobiaceae bacterium | reverse complement strand
CGCGGATGGGGTCGATCGTTAGGCCCGCGCCTTCGGCGAGCTGAGCGTTACCCCCGAGGCGCGCGCCCTCGTCCACCTCTTCTTCGTCACCACCGCCGCCAAGGACTACCGCGGCGTCGCGGAGGGGATCGAGCCGCGCCGGGTGGAGCGCGTTGCTGTCGTCGGCGCCGGTTTCATGGGCGCAGGCATCGCCACCGTCACCGCCGAGCAGGGGATGCGGGCGCGCCTCAAGGACGTTACCCCCGAGGCGGTCGCCCGCGGTCTGCGCACCACCCGGGAGAGCCTGATCTCGCGCGCGAAGAAGCGGCGGCGCCCGCGCCACGAGGTCACGCAGCTCACCGACCGCGTCGAGGCGACGCACGAGTACACCGGCTTTCGCAACCTCGACCTGGTGGTCGAGGCGGTCTTCGAGGACCTCGACCTCAAGCACCGCGTCCTCCGCGAGATCGAGGCGGCGAGCGGCCCCGAGACGGTGCTCGGCTCGAACACCTCGACCATCCCCATCGCGCGGCTCGCCGAGGCCGCCGAGCGTCCGGAGAACGTCATCGGCCTGCACTTCTTCTCCCCGGTCGAGAAGATGCCGCTGCTGGAGATCATCGTCACCGAGCGCACCGCGCCCTGGGTGATCGCCACCTCGCACCAGTACGGCAAGCGGCTGGGGAAGACGCCGATCATCGTCAACGACGCGCCCGGCTTCTACGCCAACCGCATCCTGGCGCCCTACATGGCCGAGACCGCGCTCCTCCTCGAGGAGGGCGCGCGGATCGAGGAGGTGGACCGCGCGCTGGTCGAGTGGGGATTCCCCATCGGTCCCGTCACCCTCTATGACGAGGTCGGGCTGGATGTGGCCGAGAAGGCGGGGCGGATCATGACGGAGGCGTTCAGCCACCGCATGCGCCCGAGCGAGGTGATTCCGCGGCTGACGGCGGACGGACGGCTGGGCCGCAAGAACGGACGGGGCTTCTACCTCTACGAGGAGGGCAAGAAGAAGGGGCCGGATCCGAGCGTATACGAGCTGATCGGGGTGCGGGAGCACCACAGCTTCCCGCAGCTCGAGATCCAGCACCGGGTGGCGCTGCTGATGGTCAACGAGGCGATCCGCTGCCTGGAGGACGGCGTGCTGCGCAGCGCGCGCGACGGGGATGTGGGCGCGGTGCTCGGCATCGGCTTCCCCCCCTTCCGCGGCGGCCCCTTCTGGTACGTGGATCAGACCGGAGCGGCGCGGGTGCTCGCCCGGCTACGCGAGATGGAGGCGCGCTTCGGCTCGCGCTTCGCCCCGGCGCCGCTGCTGGTGCAGAAGGCGGAGGCGGGGGAGCGCTTTTTCACGGAGGAGGAGCGGTAGAGGCGCTGCCGTTCTCTTCCGCCTCGACCTCCGCCCGGCTTTCGTGGTAGAGCCGCCACTGGCGCACCGCCCAGATCAGCACGCCGGTGGTGATGAGACCGAGAAAGATCCAGCGCTCATAGGGGCGCACGCGCCCGAGGAGCTCCTCCATCGCCTCGCCGAAGAGGTAGCCGAGCGTGAGATAGACCAGGGCGAAGGTGAGGGCGCCGAGCAGGTTGAAGGGCAGAAAGACAGCCGGCCGCATGCGGGCCGCACCCATCGTCACCGGCAGCGCGATGCGCAGTCCGTACGCGAATCGGGTCAGAAATGCGGTCGGCCTTCCCCAGCGGCGCAGGAGCAGGGTGGCGCGCGCACGCAGCGGACGCAGGAAGCGGAACTTCCGCGTGGCCGCCGGGCCGTACCGGCGTCCTAGCGAGAAGTAGAAAAAATCGCCCAGCGCTCCGCCGGCCGCAGCCAGCAGCAGCGTGGGCAGAAAGGCGAGATAGCCGCGGTGGATGCTGTACCCGGCGAGGATCAGGACGGTCTCGCCCTCGAGGATCGTCCCGAGGAGAACGGCCCAGTAGCCGTAGCTCTGGATGTACGGTGCCCACATGCTTTCCCGTGGTGTGGCGCTCACCGCCACGGCGTGCGGCGGGCGGCCAATGTACCACGCTGGCCGGCGCGGGCCAAACTGCAGGGTGCCACGGCTGCCGCGCACGTCTCTTGCGCAGAGGCCGGCGAGCCCTTCCAGCACGAGAGAATCGATGACCGAGTGGCGTGAGAACCTGATCGATGACAGCCGCAGGGTCGGTGAGATCCTGCGTCAGGCGCGCCGGGTGGCGGTGGTGGGGATCAAGACGGAGGCGCAGGGCGCGCAGCCCGCATTCTGGGTTCCCGCGTATCTGCAGCGCGCCGGCTATGAGATCGTCCCGGTGCCTGTCTACTACCCCGAGGTGAAGGAGATCCTGGGCCGGCCTGTCTACCGCTCGCTCGCCGAGATCCCTGGCGCGATCGATCTGGTGATCCTCTTCCGCCGCTCCTCCGACGTGCCGCCCCATGTCGACGACATCCTCGCCGCCCGGCCACGGGCAGTCTGGATGCAGTCGGGGATCCGCAACGCCGAGGCGGCGCAGCGGCTGGCGGAGGCGGGGATTCAGGTGGTGCAGAACCGCTGTGCTATGGTCGAGCACCGCCAGCTCCGCAGCGTGTAGAGGCACGAGGAGCGCGCAGCCACTCGCCCACAGCGACCGCTTTTTCCACGCCACGCATGCGCAGCAGCGCTATTGCAGATTCCCAGGCGGCGTGTTATATGGATGCGCTTGAACAACCCAGCGCATCTTCGGGGGCGCGTTCGCCGGGCTCCCGGCTACGGTGCCTGCCCACGCGGGGGCGGGCCGCGGCAGTGGAACGGATACTACGCTCAGGTAGACCATGACCAGAGTCCTATCGATCGCCGGGATCGTACTCCTCGCCGTGGCTGCCTCCGGCGCGTACTTCATCTTCGGACCTCGTCGCGGACCCGACCAGCCCATCGCCTTCTACCACAACGTACACGCGGGGACGAACCAGATCCCCTGCATGTACTGTCACTACACGGCCGACCAGTCGAACAGCGCGGGCATCCCCAGCGTGCAGCTCTGCGTGGGCTGCCACGTCCCCGGCAGTGGCGCGCTCCCCCCCGAGCAGGCGCAGCTCGGCTTCCCGCAGCCCGACCGCAACGAGTTCTGGTCGCAGGAGGCCGCCAAGATCGTGGACTACTGGCGCAACGGCCAGCCTGTCCCCTGGGTGCGGGTGCACAACCTGCCGAAGCACGTGAAGTTCCCCCACTACATGCACGTCAACTCCGGCATCGAATGCCAGACCTGCCACGGGCCGGTCGAGCAGATGGATCTGGTCTACCAGTACTCCTCTCTGCAGATGGGCTGGTGCATCCAGTGCCACCGGGGTGACACGGATCTCTCGCCGCAGGAGGAGGCGAACGTGCAGGCGCGCTCCTCCTTCCTCCGCCGGATCGCGGCGCTCGAGGCGGCGGGAAGCGACGTGCAGGGACAGCGGGCGCGCTGGCCGAACCAGCGTGCCTCGATCGACTGCGTCGTCTGCCATTACTGAAGCGCGTGAGTGCGCGTGCTGCATCGCTGAAAGCGGATCGCTGACAGCTCTTCAAGGAGACCGAATGTCGGACGGGATGAAGAGGCGGGACTTTCTCAAGGTGCTCGGCGCCAGCAGCGCCGGGGTGGCGGCGACGGCGTGCTCGACCAGCTCCGGCTCGGAGCGCCTGCTCTCCTACGTGGTGCCTGCGGAGGAGATCGTTCCGGGCGTGCCGACCTGGTACGCCAGCACCTGCCGTGAGTGTCCGGCGGGGTGCGGGATCGTGGTGGAGACGCACTCCGGCCGGGTGACCAAGGTGGAGGGCAACCCCGACCACCCTGTCTCCCACGGGCGGCTGTGCGCGCGCGGCCAGGCCTCGGTGCAGGGGCTCTACCACCCCGACCGCTACCGCAACGCAATCGAGATCGAGGAGAACATCGGGCCGCGCAATCTGCCCTGGGCGACGACGGAGCGGCTGCTGGCCGACCGCATCCTGCAGGCGCAGCAGGCGGGGCGGGGCGGTGGCGTGGTCTTCCTGACCGGCAACTACGCCGGCACCATGGACGCGCTAGCCGACGACTTCGTCACGACCATTGGCGGGCGGCGCGTGGTCTACGACCCTTTCGCCGACCTGCCGCGCGATGTCGACTTTGCCGATGCGGACTTCCTGATCGCCTTCGGGGCGGATTTCCTGGAGACCTGGGGCTCTCCGGTGGACTACGCCTGGCAGTTCTCGCAGATGCACAGCTACCGCAATGGCAGGCGCGGCAAGTTCGTCTGGGTGGGGCCGCACCGACCGCTGACGGGACTGAACGCCGACCAGTGGATCGCCCCGCGCCCCGGTACCGAGGCGCTGGTGGCGCTCGGCATGACGGGCGCCGCGGATCTGCAGACGGTGGCGCAGCAGACCGGAATCGAGCCTGCGGTGATCCAGCAGCTCGCGCAGGAGTTCCGCGCCGGTCGCGGGGTGGCGCTCGGCCCGGGGCCGGCGCTCACCGGGCGCAACGCGGGCGAGCTGCGGCAGGCGGTCGCCACGCTCAATGGGACGGGAGGCGCGCAGGCGCCGGGGGCCGGAACCGACCTCCGCCAGATGATCCTGCTCACCGAGCAGATGCGCCGTGGCGAGATCGAGGTGCTGCTGATCGACGCGCCCAACCCGGCGTACACTCTGCCGGGTGCGCTCAACTTCGCGGAGGCCATGCGCGGGGTACGTACCCGGGTGAGCTTCGCCACCTTCCCGGATGATTCCTCGCAGCTCTGCAACTTCGTCCTGCCGAACCACCACTTCCTCGAAGCGTGGGACGACTACCTCTCGCGCACAGGGGTGCTTTCGCTCGTGCAGCCGGCGATGCGCCCGGTGTTCAACACCAAGCAGATCGGCGACGTGCTGCTCTCGGTGATGGCGCATCTGGGGCAGATGGGTGGCGCGGCCGCCGCCACCGGCGCCACCACCTACTACGATTACCTGCGGGCCCGCTGGCAGGGGCAGGCGGGTGGCGACCTGGCCTGGCGTGAAGCGATCCAGCGGGGCGGTGCCTTTGCCGCGGCGGCGGGCGTCGCGGGTCTGCCGGTCGGGCGCGGAGCGCCGCGCGGGGCCGAATCGGGCTTCGGTGCGCCGGGACTGCCCGCGGTGCATCCGGGGCAGGCGGGCCAGCAGGCCCCTGCCCTGCAGCAGCCGGCGCCGGGGGTGCAGCAGCAGCCATTCGCCGACGACACGACGGGCATGGCCGCGCCCCTACAGGCGACCGCGCAGCCGGACGTCCCGCCCACGCCGGGTGCCTCGCGTTACGAGCCGCTTCAGTTCGAGGGGGCGGAGGACGCCAACTTCCACCTGCTCGTCTATCCGTCCTACCGGTTCTTCGACGGACGCACGGCGAATCGTCCGTGGCTGCTCGAGCTTCCCGACCCGGTCACCAAGATCTCCTGGGACTCGTGGGTCGAGATGCACCCGCGCGCGGCCGAAGAGCTCGGCGTGGGGCACGGGCAGATGGTCGAGATCACCTCTCCCTATGGCAGCCTGCGGGCGCCGGTCTTCGTCTACCCCGGGGTTCGCCCCGACACGGTGGCGATCCAGACGGGTCTCGGCCACACGGCGTTCGGCCGCTACACCGAGGGACGCGGGGTGAACCCCAACCTGCTGCTGGGCCCCGCGTTCGACGACGCCACCGGCGCCGCCGCGGCGTACGGGCTGCGCGTGCGTGTGCAGCCGACCGGCGAGAAGTTCCCGCTCTTCGAACAAGGGGTGCGCATCCAGCACGACCGCGAGATCGGCCAGGCCGTCTCGCTCGCCGCACTCGTGCAGCGCGACCAGACAGGCCCCGGTATCATCCCCGGTGAGGACAAGCCGGTCGCGTCGCTGCGCAAATACGGCGGTTTCGGACCTGTCACGACGCTAACCGATCCGGGTGCGTACCCGCCGCCGGGAACCCAGTACGGGCAGTACGTCGAGAACAACACGCGCTGGGCGATGGTGATCGACCTGCAGCGGTGCATCGGCTGCAGCGCCTGTGTCATCGCCTGCAACGCGGAGAACAACATCCCGGTCGTCGGGCCGCACGAGATGCGCAAGGGGCGCGAGCTGCACTGGCTGCGCATCGAGCGTTACTGGGGCGTGACCCGCAACCGAGACGAGGCGTACACCGACCAGGCGACCGACGACACGCGCTTCGTCCCCATGCTCTGCCAGCACTGCGGGAACGCACCCTGTGAGCCGGTGTGTCCCGTCTACGCGGCGTACCACACGCCCGATGGCCTGAATGCCCAGGTCTACAATCGCTGTGTGGGCACCCGCTACTGCGCCAACAACTGCCCGTACAAGGTGCGCGTCTTCAACTGGTTCGCCTACGAGTTCGCGCCGCCGCTGAACTGGCAGCTCAACCCGGACGTTTCGGTTCGCGACAAGGGCGTGATGGAGAAGTGTACCTTCTGCGTGCAGCGCATCCACGAGGCCCGGCGCAATGCGGCGCTCGAGGGCCGCTACATCCAGGACGGTGAGGTCGTTCCCGCCTGCGTGCAGACCTGCCCCACCGAGGTCTATACCTTTGGCGACATCAGCGATCCGAACAGCACTGTCGCGCAGGCGGCGCGCTCGAACCGCAGCTACCGTGTGCTCGGCGAGCTGAATGTCCAGCCCGCCGTCGTCTACCTGCAGAAGGTGACGCTGCACGAGCCGCGCAACTCATCCCATGAAGCGCCCGCGGGGACCGGGTACGGTCCTCCGGAGGGAGCAGCGCCGGGCGCCGTGCCCGGAACTCATTGACGAGAGAGCACTCTGTATGGCGACTGCGACCCAATCCCCCATCCATCCCGACGTCAGGGAGTACGCGGACGTCAACCGCGACTCCATGCGGCTGCTCACGCGGCCCGGCAAGGGATACCTGGCGCTGCTCGGCGTGTGCGTCGCGCTGGTCGGCCTGGCGGTCTTCGCCTGGCTCTTCCAGGTGGTGTACGGGATGGGGATGGCGGGGCTGCGCAACCCGGTCGGGTGGGGAGTCTACATCACCACCTTCGTCTTCTGGGTCGGTATCGCGCACGCGGGCACGCTCGTCTCCGCGATCCTCTTCCTCTTCCGCGCCGGGTGGCGGCAGTCGATCTACCGCTTCGCGGAGGCGATGACCGTCTTCGCGGTGCTCACCGCCGGTCTCTTCCCGATCATCCACATCGGCCGGCCCTGGTTCTTCTACTGGCTGCTACCCTACCCGAACCAGCGCGACCTCTGGCCGAACTTCCGCTCGCCGCTGCTCTGGGACGTGTTCGCGGTGACGACCTACCTGACCGTCTCGTCGGTCTTCTTCTACATCGGCCTGATCCCGGACATCGCGGCGGCGCGCGACGCCACCACGGTGCCCTGGCGCAAGAAGGCGTACAGCATCCTGGCGCTCGGCTGGCGGGGCACCGACCGCGAGTGGAAGCACTTCGCGCGCGCCTACCTCTTCCTGGCCGCGCTGGCGACGCCGCTGGTGCTCTCGGTGCACTCGGTGGTTTCCTGGGACTTCGCCATCTCGATCGTCCCGGGCTGGCACACCACCATCTTCGCTCCCTACTTCGTCGCGGGCGCGATTCTCTCCGGCGTGGCGCTGGTGGTCACCATCGCTATCCCGGTTACCCGCATCTTCCGGCTGCAGGCGTACTTCACCATGCTGCACTTCGACCGCATGGCGAAGCTGCTGATCCTGACCTCGCTGATCGTCGGCTACGCCTACGCGATGGAGTACTTCATCGCCTGGTACTCGGGTGAGCTGTACGAGCGCGACGTCTTCTGGGACCGCGTCTTCGGGGATTACTGGTGGGCCGGATGGTCGATGATCATCTTCAACGCCTTCGTGCCGCAGCTCCTCTGGTTCAAGCGCATCCGGATGAATCTGAGGGCGTTCTTCATCATCACGATTCTCATCAACATCGGGATGTGGTACGAGCGCTTCGTGATCATCGTCCCCTCGCTCGCCCACTCGTACGAGCCGTGGAAGTTCATGAACTACACGATGAGCTGGGTCGAGGCGAGCATCCTGCTGGGCAGCTTCGGCTGGTTCTTCATGTGGTTCCTCCTCTTCCTGCGCTTCCTGCCGGGAATCTCGATCGCGGAGATCAAGGAGGTGCTGCCGCCGCCGCTCAAGAACCGCGAGCCGGAGCAGCGCGCCGTTCGCGAGCGTGAGCAGGCGGTCGAGGTGCTGCCGACGGGCTACAAGGAGTACGAACGGCGATGAGAAGGTCGCCGACTGAAAGCGATTTCGGTGTCGTCCTGGACGGCATGAGCGTCTGAGCCAAGCGGAGATGACGATGAGACCACGCACGGGTGTTCTGGGAGTTTTCGGCCATCTGGACACCACCACGGATGCCATTCGCCGGCTGCGCGCGGAAGGGTACGAGCTGACGGTGTACTCGCCGACGCTGCGGCACGAGATCGAGGAAGCGCTCGAGCCGCCCGAGAGCCCGGTGCGCATCTTCACGCTGGTGGGTGGCTTCGCCGGCACGGCGAGCGGGGCCGCGCTGGCGATCTGGGGCTCGCTGCACTGGCCGCTGATCACCGGCGGCAAGGAGATCGTCTCCATGCCTGCCTTCGTGGTGATCATGTTCGAGCTGACGATTCTCTTCGGCGCGCTCTCGACGGTGGCCGCGCTCTTCCTCTCGGCGCGCCTGCCGCGCTTCGGCCGTCCGGAGGCGCTCTACCATCCCTCCTTTTCGGCGGGGAACTTCGGAGTTTTCGCGCACGCCCCGCCGGATCGCTTCGACACCGCGCGGGCGATCCTGACGGAGAGCGGCTCGGAGGAGGTGCTGGTTGAACAGGACTAGAGGTTTCGGGGTGGCGGCGTTGCTGTTGGCGTTGCTGCCGGCAGCCTGTACGCCGCTCGACGTGGCGCTCGGAGCGATCCCCTTCTTCTCGACGATGCGCGAGGAGCCCTCCATCCATCCTTACCAGCTCCCACGCCTGCCGGCGGCGGGCTCGGTGCCGATGGCGAACCCACGTGGCGACGTACCCGCTCCCTTCGCGCAGACGGAGCTGGCGGAGGCCGGCGCCACTCTGACCAACCCGCTCACCGCCACCCCGGATGTCCTGCTGCGCGGGCAGATGCTCTATGTGCGGCACTGCTTCTCCTGCCATGGCATGCAGGGCGAGGGGAATGGGCCGGTGGTGGGACCGGGGAAATTCCCCTTCGCACCCGCGGTGAACTCCGGTCCCGCCGCGGACTTCTCGGACGGCTACCTCTACGCCATCACCCGCGTGGGGCGCGGTCTCATGCCCAGCTACGGCGACCGCATCCACCACCTCGACCGCTGGGCGGTGGTGATGTACCTGCGCCAGCTCCAGCAGCAGGCGGGCGGGGCGGGAGCTGCCGCAGCACCGGGAGCGCCCGCCGGTGCGCCCGCGGCAGGCACGACCGCCCCGATAACACCCTGACGCCCTCAGCAGAGTAGCGGACTTTTCGCCCACGGAGAGAGCGACGCGATGCAGCACACCCCCATCCCTTCGGCCATCCCCTTCCGGACGCTGGACCGGCCCGCCGGCTCGTTGCTCGGCCTGCTGGCCGCGTTGATCGTGATCGGCGTGGCCGCCATCTTCCTCTCGCTCGGTGATACGTACCGGGTCTGGGACGCGCTGCTCTTCAACTGGCTCTTCTGGTCGTCCATGTCCCTGGGGATGGTGGTGCTTGCCGCGGCGCTGACGATCACCAACGCCGGCTGGGCCTGGTCGATCAAGCGCTTCGCGGTCGGCGGCGCCTGTTTTCTGCCCATCTCCTTCCTCATCCTGCCGATCCTCTTCTTCGGCAGCGAGCACTACTTTCACCACTGGCTGCACCCCGATCCGGCGGACCACATCATCGCGGCAAAGCTGCCCTGGCTGAACCTGCCCTTCCTGATCACGCGCAACCTCATCGGCGTCGCCATCCTCTACGGCCTGGCGCTCGCTTTCTTCTACTACTCCGTGCGCCCCGACATCTACGGCGCGGGCCGCGAGCGCCACCGCGGGCTGTACGCACGCATCACCCGCGGCTGGCGCGGGGTGCCCGAGGAGGCCGCACGCTCGCGTTACATCCTCTTGCGGCTGGCGGTGGTCCTCACCCTCGCCTACGCCTTCATCTGGGGGATGGTCGCCATCGACATGGCGATGTCGCTCGAGCCGCACTGGTTCAGCACCATGTTCCCGGTCGCCTTCTTCTGGACGGGCTTCTACGGGGGGGTGGCGGCGACGGCAATCGCGGTGACGCTGCTGCGCCGCCACGCGGGGCTGCAGGACTTCATCACCATGCGGCAGTACCACGACATCGGGAAGATGCTCTTCGCCTTCTCCGTCTTCTGGATGTACCTGAACTGGTCGCAGTACATCGTGATCTGGTACGGCCTGCTCCCGCACGAGCAGGAGTGGTTCGTGCACCGCTTCCAGCAGCCCTTCACGCCGTACGTGCAGGTGGTGCTGCTATTCTGCTTCGCGCTCCCCTTCCTCGGGCTGCTGACGCGCCCGCCGAAGATGGTCCCCGGCATCGTGGCCTTCTTCGCGGGCGTGATCCTGGTCGGCCACTGGATCGAGCGTTTCCTGCTGATTCGCCCGTCGCTCTGGGAGCACGGGATGGCCTACCCGATGGGGTTGACCGAGATCGGCGTCGGGCTCGGTTTCCTCGGCCTCTTCCTGGCCGCGTACCTCTGGTTCGCCAGCTCCTTCCCGCTGCTCCCCTCGCCGGCCAGCCTCGCCGCGCAGGATGCGCCCGTGGTAGCGACGCCCGCCACCGCTACAGAGGTGCACTGAGGTGTAGCGGCGAGCCTCCGGCTGCGGCCCGACGGGCCGGGGAGTGCGAGAGCATGGCAGCGACGTGCTCTCGCACTTTCGCGTGGAGGCGGGGTAAACGGGAACGTGGCGGCAGGACCCTTCAATCGGCTTCGACAGGAATACCCGAGATGATGTGTGTCGAGAGACTCTTTCGTGCGAATAGCTTCGCGCTGCTGGCCGCGCTGGCGGTGGGGCTGGCGACCATTCCCGGCTGCGGTTCGGCCGGTCCCTGGCGATCCTCCTCCGCGACCGCTTCCCCGCCCACGCAGGTGCCCGAGATCGAGCACGCGCAGAAGACACTCGAACGCAACCACGGCAACTACGTGGTCATCGACCTGGATGTGAACGAGCTGCGCTTCATGAATTGCGACCTGGTTCTCTGGTCCGGCAAGGTGGGAACCGGCACCGGGCTGCGGCTGCGGGGCGAGGGGACCGAATGGGAGTTCTCCACTCCCAACGGTGTCTTCTTCGTGCAGTACAAGGAGGAGAACCCGGTGTGGATCCTCCCGGACTGGTACTTCGTCAAGAACAAGCGGCCCATCCCGCCGCAGGAGTCCGACCAGCGGCGCCTTCCGGGCGCGCTGGGTGACGCGGCCGTCTACCTCAGCGACGAGATCGCCATCCACGGCACCGACAAGCCGGAGCTGCTCGGGCAGCGCGTCTCGCACGGCTGCATCCGCCTCTCCAACGAGCACGCCAAGCGTCTCTTCCACAACGTGCAGATCGGCACGCCGGTGCTGATCGTCGGGGGCGAGGACCTGGCGCCGCCCGACAGCGTGCCGATTCCGACCAACCCGGGCGCGCCGCGCAACCGACAGCCGAACCCGCTGCTGCGCATGACGACCGCGCAGCTCTTCCAGCGGCTGGATCGGGAGATCGCGCGCGCCGACAGCTCCTATGCGTGGACGCAGACCGCGAGCGTGCTGATCACGCGCGGGATCGGTGATGACTCGCTTGCGCTGCGCGGAATCCTGCAGCGGGCCGGGCGCACGCAGAACGCGGCGTTCGAGCGCGAGTACGCGACCTTCCTGGCGGATGCATTCAGCCGCGGCTCGCTGCGCGCTGTCGTCTCGCTGGCGCGCATCGACGCCGCCGCACGCCAGCGGGCCTCCCGCGCGATCGTCGAGGCCACGCTGGACAGCTACCACGGCGCGCTCGACGAGGCGGGCGCACCCTGGCCGACCCGCCGTGTGCCACCCTGGCGGCTGGGTCCCGACGGCACCCGCGGCTGGAAAGCGCTCGAGGATGCGGAGGAGGCGTACCGCACCACGCGCGGGACCTCGCGGATCGTGCTGCGGGCGGGGGGCGAGTGACCCCTTCCGCGGTCGATCACATGGAGGGCTCGTTGCTGGGACGGCAGGACCTGCATGCGCACACCACGATGTCCGATGGGCACGCGCCGCTCGAACGGGTCGTCGAGGTGGCCGCGGGGCGTGGCGTCGCCATCGGCATCGCGGACCACATCTCCACCCTGAATTCCCGCCTCTTCATCGGCACCGAGGTGCGTCTGCGCCGCTACTTCGAGGCCCTCGAGCGGCAGCCCGTCTTCCGCTCAGGCGAGTTCTGCTGGTGCGACCGGCTCTGGGAGCGGCTGCCGGAGGAGCTGATGGAGCGCTTCGACTACCGGATCGGCTCGAACCACGGCTTCTGGCTTCCCGATGGCTCGATGGCCTCCCCCTGGTGGGAGACTCTGCCCGCGCCCTGGGACGAGCGGCCGCAGGAGCTGATGGAGATCATGGTGCGCAACCTCTGCGACATGGTGCGGATGATGCCGGTGCAGATCGCCGCCCACTCGACCCTGCTCCCCCCCGCCTTCCTGGATATCGAGGAGGACGTCGAGGCCTGGTGGACGGAGGAGCGGGAGGACCGCTACGTGGAGGCCCTCGCGGAGAGCGGCGTGGCGCTCGAGATCTCGAACCGCTACCGGCTACCCCACGACCGGCTGCTGCGCAAGGCCAAGCAGGCGGGTGCCCGCTTCTCTCTGGGGAGTGACGGGCACAGCGAGCGGCAGGTCGCGCGGCTCGAGTGGGCGACGGCGACCGCGCATCGTGTCGGCGTCACGGATTCCGATCTTTTCCTCCCGGAGCACGCCGCCCGCAGCGTCTGAACATCGTTCCCCTCCGGTGTGGAAGTTGCACGGCATGGTGCCGGATGCTTCTTCCATTTTCAGGAGTTTTACATGGAACGTGACGATATCTACAGCCGCCGCTCCCCGGACGCTCCTCCCTCCGGAGCGGACGAACCCCCGATCCTCGTCTCCGAGCGCGCGCCGCGCCCCCCGGAGGATCCTCGCTTCGAAGCAGTTCCACGCCGTGAGGGGGATGAGCGTGCGCGGCGGGACCCCTCCGCCATCCGCACCGAGGACACCGAGCCCTACATCGCCCTTCAGTATGTGGCGCGGCTCTTCAAGGTCGCGGCCATGGTGGTGGTCGTCGCCCTCGCCGCCGAGATGGTCGCGGGGGTGGCCCTCGAGGGAGCGGGCGCGCTGATCCCCCTGATGGCGGAGGTGATCCGCGGTGTGGTGCTGGCCGCGATCCTCTGGGGCGCGGGGGATCTCACGCTGCTGCTGATCGACGTCGGCCACGACGTACGCGCCGCGCGTGTGCTGCTCGGCCGCCTCTCCGCTCGTGCATCGTCGGACGTCCTCCCGCGAAAGGAGCGGGAGCGCGAGGGGTGACGCGGAGGGTGGGAGTGCGGTGAGCCGAGCGGCGCTGCAGGGGATCGTGGTGGTTCTGCACGAGACGCAGAACCTGCTCAACATCGCCGGCGCCATCCGCGCGATGAAGAACTTCGGCCTCTCGCGCCTGCGCCTAGTCTCCCCCGCCGAATGGGACGCCTGGCGGATCGAGGGTATCGCACACGACACCGAGGATGTCGTCAGCGCTACAGAGCGGTTCGATTCGCTCGACGGGGCGTTGGCCGACTGCTCGTACGTGGTGGGGCTGACGGCGCGGGAGCGGCGGGCGAAGCGCGCGGTGGCGCGGCCGCGGGAGCTGGCCTCCGAGCTGCTCGGGCGGGCGATGCAGATGCAGGGCGGGGGAGAGCGGGAGGTCGGGCCGGTCGCGCTGCTCTTCGGCCGCGAGGACAAGGGGCTGCCCAACGAGGCGCTCGACCGCTGCCACCGGACCGTCGTGATTCCGACGAACCCGGAGCATCGCTCGCTGAACCTCGCGCATGCGGTGCTGCTGGTCGCCTACGAGCTGTGGATGGCCTCCGAAGGGGAGGTGCAGCCCTTCCGCGATCCGCGCCACGTCGCGCCGCCGGCGAGCGTGGAGCAGCTCGAGCAGCTCTATGCGGATGTGGAGCGGGCGCTCTGGGCAGTCGATTTCTTCAAGAGCCGCCAGACGGAGAGCGTGATGCGCACCCTGCGCGGGCTGGCGCACCGCGCGGAGCTGGACGTCCGTGAGGCGGTATTCCTTCGGGCGATTTCGATCGAGGTCGTCAAATATCTCCGCCGCGTGACGGAGGACGACCATAGCTGAAAGGCGGGCCGCCCTGTCGGCAGAGCGGCCCCGAGCAGGCTCTCGTGCGGACTACATGCCGAGCCGGACGACGTTCTCCGCGGCCGGTCCCTTGGAACCATCCACGATGTCGAACTCCACCCGCTCCCCTTCGGCGAGGCTCTTGAAGCCCTCCCCCTGGATCGAAGAAAAGTGGACGAACAGATCCTTCCCCCCCTGGTGTTCGATGAAGCCGTAGCCCTTGGCGTCATTGAACCACTTCACGGTACCGGTCGAGCGAGACATCTCCTACTCCTGCTCTGGTGGTGATAGAACGGGTCCGGTACTTCCGGCACCCAACGAGTCCGCGGTTCGCTCCGCAGCCGGAGCGTTCCATGCGCCTCCGCGGCGGCGCAAACTTCGATGTCAGAATAGGTTGAGTCTTGCCAAAGCCGAGAGGAGTGAAAGCTGAAAAGCCGCAGACGCGGAGGTAAGAGAATAACCGTCAGGGATTTAGATATGATGTCGCGGTATCGGCGACATTTTGTCAGGGGAAGAGTAGTTGGCACGAGTATAATCAGGATACCCGAATTTGTCCAGCTTCTTGTTTCGAATCGGCACGATTTTGCGCTCGAAGCGGCTGCGGCGCCACTGAGATCGTCCTTCAACGGGCCGCGCCGCCTCCCCCTGGCCCTCACCCCGCTCGCTGAAGCTCGCACCCCTCTCCCGAGTTCGGGAGAGGGGTTGATGCCGACTTCAGCACTGTACTGTGGCGCTGCACTCCGTGCACCGGACAACTCCCCCTCTCCCGCATGCGGAAGAGGGGGCTAGGGGGTGAGGGCGCCGTTCCGGAGTGTGGCCTACGGGGTGCGGACCTCCAGCCGCGCCGCATTGTCGCGCAGCAGCTCCCACGCCCGCCGTACGTGCGCCTCGGTTGTGCGCAGGTTGCCCACCGCGAGTCGCAGCGCGAAGCGGCCGCGCACCCGCGTGTGTGAGAGATAGGCTTCCCCGCTGGCGTTGACGGCGGCGAGCAGCCGCTCGTTCAGCTCATCCACCTGCTCCTCCGGCACTCCCTCCGGCCGGTAGCGGAGGAGAACCACGCTGAAGGGAACCGGAGCCAGCCTCTCCCACTCCGCTTCAGCATCCACCCACTCTCCGAAGGTGCGGGCGAGCCGCAGGTGCTCACGGATCCGCGCGGCGAGCCCCTCCCGGCCGAAGTAGCGCAGCACCATCCAGAGCTTTAGCGCTCGGAAGCGGCGGCCGAGCGCGTGCCCATAGTCCATCAGGTTGGTGGTTTCCTCCGCCTCCGGAGTGTAGAGATACTCGGGTACCACCGAGAAGGCGCGGCGCACGATCTCGGGCTGCCGCACGTAGAGGGCGGAGCAGTCGATGGGGACGAAGAGCCACTTGTGGGGGTTGACGACCAGCGAATCGGCGCGCTCGCAGCCCGCCAGGATGCCACGTAGCTCGGGGATCACCGCCGCCGCTCCGGCGTACGCCGCGTCCACGTGCAGCCAGAGGCCGTAACGCGCGCAGACCTCGGCGATCTGCGCGACCGGATCGACACTCGTGGTCGAGGTCGTCCCCACCGCGGCGGTTACGCAGAAGGGTCGCCATCCCGTGGCAAGGTCCTCCTGGATCGCGGTGTCGAGTGCGCGCACATCCATGCGAAAGCTCTCATCGGTCGGGATGCGGCGGGTGCCGGCGCGGCCGATCCCGAGCGTCATTCCCGCCTTGTCGATCGAGGAGTGCGCCTCTTCGGAGCAGTACTGGCGCAGCCGTCCCGCCGCCGCCACGTCCGACGCCCCCGCCGCCTCACGCGCGGCGGCGATCGCCACCAGCGAGGAGGTGGAGGCGGTGTCCTGGATCGTTCCCCGGAACGCCTCAGGGAGCCCGAGCATCTGCCGCAGCCAGTCCAGAGCCCGCTCCTCGAGCTCGGTCGCGGCCGGGCCGGTGCGCCAGAGCATCGCGTTCGCATTGAGCGCCGCCGTGAGCAGCTCACCCAGGATGCCGGGGCCGGAGCCGGTGATGGCGAAATAGGCAAAGAACCCGGGGTGGTTCCAGTGCGTGACACCCGGCAGCAGGAGCTGCTCGAAATCGCGCAGGATCTCGCCCATCTCTCCGGGCGTCTCCGGCGCCTCCCGCGGCAGGTGGGAGGCGATCTCCCCCGGCGCCACCTGCGCCAGCACGGGATACCGCTCCGGCTCCTGCAGGTACTCGGCGATCCAGTCGATCAGCTGGTGACCCCAGCGGCGGAACTCCTCGGGCGGCATATCGCCGGGGTGCGGCTGCTGCGGATAGAAGTCGGGCTGGCTCATCGGGCATGCACGAAGAGGTGGCGTATGGTGGCGCGCGGCGCCGCGTCCGCGCAATTTAGCGGATGGCGCCGCTCGCGGCAGCCGCGTGGGGCGATTTGTAGGCCGAGATGGTAGAGGAGGAAGGGATGGTCCGCACCTCGGAGGCGGTACGCGAGGCGCTCGCCGCCGGTCAGCCGATCGTCGCGCTCGAGTCCACGGTGCTCGCGCATGGGCTCCCCTGGCCGCGCAACCTCGAGGTGGGGCGCGCGCTCGAGACTGAGGTGCGGGCGGGCGGCGCAGTGCCCGCCACCCTGGCGGTGATCGGCGGGGTGCCCACCGTTGGTCTCTCGCCGCAGGAGATGGAGCGGATCGCGCGGGGCGAGGGGGTGCTCAAGCTCTCCACGCGCGACCTCCCCGTCGCGACGGCGCGCGAGCGCGATGGCGCCACCACCGTAGCGGCGACGATGTGGCTCGCGCGGCAGGCGGGGATCCG
>JBPCIT010000252.1:0-10555 GCA_051006015.1 Longimicrobiaceae bacterium | reverse complement strand
GGTAATCGGCTGCTTTCCGGCACGACCTCACCCCCCCACCCCCCCTCCCCAACCTGGGAGGAGGGGAACAATCCCCGCCAAACCTCGGCTCCCCGGCTACGGCAGGCCCTATAGTGCTCCCCCTCTCCCGCATGCGGGAGAGGGGGTCGGGGGGTGAGGGCCTGCAGTGTGGGGGGTGGGGGCGCTGTGCCTCTGGTTTCAGGTGCCTTCACCGCCCGTTACAGCCCCTCCCGCAGCTCGATCACCCCATCCTGTTCGAGCAGGAGCAACCCCAGCCGCTGCGCGGAGGCGCCGGTCTGCAGCCGGTAGCTGTAGACCGGCTTCCCCTCGATCAGCTCCGCGTCGAAGTAGCGCAGGGCGACGCTCCCCAGCGGCCGCAGCTCCTCCACCAGCTCCGCCAGGTGCGAGGAGACCAGGAAGAGGCTGCTGGAAGAGCGCGCGAAGCCGCCGAGCACCGCCTTCGAGGCATCGAGCGCATCCTTGACGTTGGTGCCCTTGAAGATCTCGTCGAAGAGCACGAAGCTGCGCCGCCCCTCCCGCAGCAGCTGCGCGATCTCGCGCACGCGCCGCACCTCGCTGTAGAAGTAGCTGTAGCCGAGCCGCACGTTGTCGGTGGTGGTGATGCTGCTGAAGAGCAGCTCGAAGGTGGTGGTACGCATCCGCTCGGCGGGCACGCCCATCCCCAGGTGGGCGAGATAGACGGCGAGCGCGCAAGCCTTCAGATAGGTGGTCTTCCCCGCCATGTTGGGGCCGGTGAGGAAGAGAAGCCTCTCTCCCGCATCCAGCCGTAGGTCGTTCGCGCGCGGCCGCTCGACGAAGAGGTGGTAGACGCCCTCGATCTCCACCTGCGGCCCGGGCGAGGCGAGAAGCTCCGGGAAGGCGAGCCCGTGCTTGCGGCTGGCGGTCGCCATCGAGAGCAGCGCATCCAGCTCGTACAGCTGCTCGATGATTTCGCGGACACCCACGCGTAGCTCCTCGCGCAGCAGACGGTCCTGCAGCAGGATCTCGCCCGGCGAGCGGTCGTGGACCTCGCGGTCTAGCCGCAGCCGCTCCACCTCCCCGCGCGCCAACAGCTCGCGGATCCGTGCGGAGATGGCGGCCAGCGGCGCCGGCGGCTGCGCAGCGGCCACGTTGGCGGAGAGAGTCTGCAGGCCGCGGAGGAACTGCAGCGTGCGCTCCACCCCGGAGCGGATCGCGGTGAACTCGTCAGGGTGGCGGAGCTGGTACCAGCGGCTCTCCGCGGCGGCGGTCACCGGGTTCGAGCTGCCGATGGGGGCGAAGTTCGAGCCGAGGTATTTGTCCACCTCGCGGATCTGCTGCTCGTCGATCACCCCGGCGAAGAGCTGCGGCTGCGCCAGGATGAAGCGCAGCGCGGCCTGCACCTCGCCGATCTCCTCGGCACTGGCGAGCGGGTTGCGGAAGCGCTGTACGAGCTTGCTCCGCCCGCCGCTGGTGCGGGTGTGGTTCAGCAGGTCGAAGACGCTCTGCCCCGCCTCCGCAGTGTCAAAGATCTCCAGGTCCCGCAGCGTCTGCGCGTCGATCTTCATCAGCCGTGGCTCCGCTCGGAGTCGTGAGGGTGGTGCAGCCGCTCCCTTGCGTGTGGTCGGTGCAGGCGCGGGGGCGCGCGGCGGATCCGCTTCGAGCTCAGCCACCCCCAGATACTCGCGGCGGAAGCGCGCGTCCCGCGCCGCCTCCGCGGGCGAGCCCAGCGCGTAGCTGGTGCCCGCTGTAACCCACACCACCTGGTCGGCGAGCGCGAGCAGCGTGGGGACCTCGTGGCCGGTCGCCACCACACCGCAGCCGCCGCGCGCCAATTCCCGCAGCGCCTCGCCGATCACCTCCATGTCGCGCGGCGCGATGCCGTGCAGCGGCTCGTCCGCCAGCAGGCAGAGCGGCCGGCGCAGCAGCGCCACCGCCACCTCCGCGCGGCGGCGCTCGCCCCCGGAGAGCGTGTCCGGGGTGCGGTCCAGCAGCGGCGCGATCTGCAGCCGCTCGATCGTCGGCACTGGATCGGCGATGCCGAACCGCCGCTGCACCGCGTGCAGATGCTCCCGCACCGAAAAGGCGGGGGAAAGACTCGGGTGGGTGGGCAGGTAGTAGAGGCCCCGCGCAGCGAGGTGGTGCAAGCGGGGACGGGTGTAGCTCTCGCCGCGGAAGCGCACGATTCCGTGGTCCGCGGCGATCCAGCCGGCGGCGATCTTGAGCAGCGTGGACTTCCCCGCCCCGTTCCGCCCCAGCATCACCGTCACGTTTCCCGGCTGCACCGCCAGCGAGGCGGCCGAGAGCACCTTCCGCGAGCCATAGGACTTGCCGACCGAGTCCGCCAGCAGCAGCGGTGTCACCACCATGACAGCGCGTAGAGGAGCAGGATCTCAAGGCAGAGAGCGGGAAACGCCGCCACCGCGAGGATCGCCGGGTAGCCGACGCCCAGATTGGCCAGGAAGAGATCCTCGTTGCGGCGGCGCGCATCGATCAGCCCGAGGATGGCCACTACCGCCACCGCCACCACCGAGGTGCGGAGGTTGAGGAGTGGCGCGCCTGCGGGAATCCCGCCGATGGCGAACATGATCCGCGTACCCACCCAGATCACCACCGAGCGCAGCAGCAGCGCGCGGGCGAAGGGCTGTGCCGGAAGTCGCTGCAGGAGTGGTTCGAGTGCCACGGCGTCAGGAAGCGGTGGAGGTGAGGCAGCCTTGCGGGATACCCGGCAGCCCCTCGCTTTGCTCCCTCCCCCGGCTCCGGCTACTCCTCCTCGCTCTGCCGGTCGCCGAGGGTGCCTTCCACGTAGGTCAGCTTGATGAAGACCATCAGCAGCGCCACCAGGGGCGTGGCGAGCACGAAGCCGATGATCCCGAGAAGGGCACCGAAGAGCATCTGAAAGACGATGGTCAGCGCGGGAGGCAGGTAGACCATGCGGTGCTGGATCATCGGGGTGATGACGTAGCTCTCCACCGTCTGCACCGCGATGTAGCCCAGCATCGTGTAGAGCAGCATCGTGGGACCCTGCATCAGCGCGATCAGCGCGATGGGTATCGCGCCCAGGAGCGGCCCGAGGTAGGGGATGAACGCCAGCAGCCCGACGATCACGCCCAGCGCAATCGCGAAGGGGATGCCCAGCACGGCCAGCAGGATGCCGACGGAGGCGCCGATCAAGATCATCGCCAGCACCTGACCCATGAGCCACCAGCGCATCGTGCTCCCGAGCTGGTCCATGATCTCTTCGGCGCGCGCGCGCTTGCGCAGCGGGACCAGCCGGAGGATTCCCTTCCGGTACATGCCGGGATTGGCGGCCACGAAGAGCGCCACGAAGACCACGACGAGCAGGAAGCTGAAGAGCCCGCTGAGACTCGCCAGGGTGAACTGCGTCCACTCCATCATCGCGCCGTCCTCGGCGCCGCCCTCGACCGCGTCGAGCACCTCGCGCCCCCAGCCGTACTGCTGCAGGAACTGCTCTACCTCCTGCAGCCTCCGGGGCATCTCCTCCATGAGCTGGTCGAACTGTTCGGCGAACTGCGGCGCGAGCAGCCAACCGCCGAGCGCGACGAGCGCCGTCAGCAGCACCACCACCAGCGCCAGTGACCACCCCTCCGGGATGCCGGTGTAGCGAGTGACGAAGTCGCGCAGCATCAGCAGGAAGACCGCACCGAGGATGCCGGCGAACGCCGCCAGCAGGATCTCCGCGCCCAGCACGAGCATTCCCAGCAGCAGCAGCGCCAGCACGCCGATCCCTACCGCAGTGAATACCCGGCGGAGGAAGGGGTCGGGGCCGGCCGGCTGGTGTGCCTCTCTGGTGGCAGAATCGCGTGCTGGCCGCGGACTCTCCATCTGCTCTCTTCTCATCGAGCTTGCCTTGCAGCGGTGGGAGGATGCTTCGGGAGCTAACGCCCGGCTGGCCGCGGTTCGGCCTCGCCGACGCCCCCTGCCATGCAAGGAGCCTACCGGCGGTTGAGCCAGATGTTTGATCCCCTTTCGCATTTGCCGCAAATACTTTATGTTCCTCACAGATCAGCTTCCGATCTGCTCATCCGTTTCGCTGCTCGTGCGGACGGACACCGGCCCCCTCCCGGACCGCGTCCGCGTCGTCTAGGGTTCGGTCGGTTCCCGCTGCCGGCACACTGGAACCCGCAAGTCCGTCGGAAAAGATCCCAGCTTCGGCGCGGCGCCCGCCGCATCCGCTCTGTCGGGACACCCGTGAGAGTGAGAATGCGTGGCCATGGCCGATCCCAGCACCCTCTCATCCGCGCTCGACTCCCTCGGCGAGGAGCACCTCCGCCGCCTGCTGCATCTGTCGCAGGAGTTCAACTCGACCATCGACCTGGACACCCTGCTGCCGCAGGTGCTGGATCTGGTGCTCGAGACGCTGAATGCGGAAGCCGGCTCTCTCTGGCTGCTCGAGCGCGAGACGCTGCGCTGCCATCTGGCGCGCGGGCCGACGGCCGAGCAGATCCGGGGTCTCGAGCTGCCGCTCGGCGCCGGCATCGTCGGCGACGCGGTGGCCCGCCGCACCTCGCTGCTGGTGACCGAGGTACCCGAGGACCCGCGCTTCCTGCATCAGGTCGACGAGATGACGGGCTTCCAGACCCGGTCGATCATCGCCGTGCCGCTCGTCGCGCGCGGGCAGACGCTCGGCGCGATCCAGGTGCTCAACGAGCGTACCGGGGAGGACGGGATCTTCACGGAGGAGGACCGGCTCTTCCTCGAGGCGCTCGCCGACGACGCCGCGGCGGCGATCCGCAACGCGCAGCTCTTCCAGGCGGAGAAGCAGGCGCGCGACCTGGCGGCGCTGCTCGAGGTGAGCCACGAGATCACTTCGACGCTGGACCTGGAGCGGGTGCTGCTCTCGATCGTCAACCTCGCGGGGCGGGCGGTGCACTTCGACCGCTGCATCCTGGCGCTCTGGCAGGAGGAGGAGCTGCGGGTGCGCGCGATCTCGGGGGAGGAGAAGGTGGACCGCAAGGCCGTCGCGGTGCGCGAGCTCGAGCGCTTCCTGAGCTGGGCTGCCGAGCGCGGCGAGGAAATCTTCGTGCCGGATCTGGCGGACCCGGACGACGAGGCGGCCGCGCAGGTGCAGGCGAGCTTTCCCAGCTACCTGGAGGAGTCCGCGGTGCGGGGCTTCTTCTTGATCCCCGTCGCGGACAGCGAGGGGCGGCTCGGTGTTCTCCACTTCGAGTTCGCCGCCCCCAACCGTCTGAATGAATGGAGCCGCAAGGCGGCCACGCTGCTGGCTAACGAGGCCGCGCTCGCGCTGCGCAACGCCCAGCTCTACGCCAGCGTTCCCTTCATCTCCTGGCTCGAGCCGTTGGCCGAGAGGCGCAAGACACTGGCGGCGCTTCCCGGCTCGACCTGGCTGCGCTACGGCGCCGCCGCGCTGGCGGTTCTGCTGGTGCTCACCCTGGTTCGCATTCCCCTGCGGCTCTCGGCCGCCGAGGCCACGGTACGTGCCGCGGTGCAGCAGCCGGCCCGGTCGGGGGCCGGCGGGATCATCGAGGCGGTCTGGGTACGGGAGGGGGAGCAGGTCGCGGCCGGGGCGCCACTCGCGCAGGTGCGCGACGAGGAGCTACTGCGCCGCTACCGCGAGGCGCAGGCTGGCCTCGAGCTGGCCAACAGCGAGGCGCGCGCCGCCAGCGCGCGGGGCGACGCGATGACCGCCGCACTGGCGCGGGTGCGCGCCGCCGAGCTCTCCGATGCGCTGCAGCTCTTCACCCGGCAGGTCGAGCAGACCCGGGTGGTCGCCCCCGCCTCCGGCGTCGTGCTCACCCCGCGCCTGCACGAGCTGGTCGGCAGCTACGTGCAGAACGGCACCCCGGTGCTCTGGATCGGCGACCCGCAGTGGGTCGAGCTCGAGCTGAGGGTGAGGCAGGAAGACCTCGGCGACGTGCGGGTCGGCAACCGGGTGCGTACCAAGGTGAGCGCCCATCCCTCGGTCATCTTCCAGGGTCGGGTGACGGCGATCGCGCCGCGCGCGGAGCCCTCGGAGGTTGGCTCCCCAACCTACGCCGTGCGCGCGATGCTCGACAACCGGCAGCAGCTGCTTCGCCCGGGTATGTCCGCGCGCGCCAAGGTGGTCACCGATACGCGACCGCTCGCCAGCTTCCTCTTCCGCCGCCCCTGGCGCTGGCTGCGGATGCTGGTGTGGTGGTGAGTGCCCCCTGCAACGCTCCAACCCCTGTGGTATCATGACACGTCTCCGTCCCGTTTCCGGGCTGCTCCTGCTCTTCCTTCTGACCGCCTGCAGCCGCGAGGTGAAGCTCGAGCCGGAATCACTGCCGCAGGCTGACCAGGCCGGCGCGAGTGCGGCCGGTGTGCTGCTGCCCACGCCGGCCCGCGCCTCCGTGCCGCCCGCGTCCGCTCCGGCCGCAACACTCGGCGGACAGGCCACTGCACATCGGGATCCGGCGGTGAGAGAGCCCTTGCCCGCGGCGCCAGGAGCGGCGTTCTCGACTGTGCTCTACTCCGAGAACGACGCGGAGGTGGGCGCACGCATGGACGGGGTGGTGAGGTCCATCGCCGTCGAACTGGGCGACCAGATCCGGGCAGGACAGGTGCTCGCGGTGCTGGCCGATGAGGAGGAGGCGGCGGCGATGGAATCCGCCCGCGCCACGCTGGATCTGGCGCGCCTGGAGCACGAGCGCGCGCTGCAGCTCCGGGAAAAGAACCTGCTGAGCCAAGCGGATCTCGAACAGGCCGCCTACCGCATCCGCGCCACGCAGGCCATGGTGCGCGAGGCGGAGGTCCGCCTCGGCTACACCCGCATCCGCGCCCCCTTCGCCGGTGTACTCTCGCGGCGTTTCATCCGCGTCGGGCAGTCGGTCGAGAAAGCGGAGCCCCTCTTCCGCGTCACCGCGCTGAGCCCGCTGCGCGCCCAGATCCGGGTGCCGGAGCTGCAGGCGCGCACCCTGGCGCGCGGGCAGACGCTGCGCTTCCGCAGCCCCGGCGGCGAGGAAGTCACTGGCAGCATCAGCCGCATCGCGCCGGCCGTCGATCCCGCCAGCGGCACGGTCGAGGTGCTGGTGAGCATCCCCAGCCCGGGCGGGCTGCGGCCGGGCTCCGCCGTCACCGTGGCACTCCACGCGCAGCCGTAGCGAGCCGCCATGTCGAGCGAGGTCCTCCCCCGGCTGCGCCACAACCTGCGCTACATCCCCCAGGTGCAGGACGGCAAGTCTGTCTACGTCGTCAAGGACCCGGTCAGCCTGAAGTACTTCCGCTTCGGCGAGATGGAGGGCTGGATGATGCAGCAGATGGACGGCACGCGCTCCTTTGCGCAGATCGCCGCCGAGCTGAGCGACCGCATCGGCAAGGCGGTCTCCGCCGCGGCGATCGAGCCTTTCTACCGCCGCCTGCGGGAGCTGGGGATCGCCGAGCGCACGCAGGCCGAGCGCAGTGTGCTGCTGCTCGAGAAGATGCGCGAGCAGCGCAAGCTCCGCCTCAAGGGGCACGGCAACACCCTCCTGCGCATGCGCTTCTCGATCGGCGATCCGGATGAGCTCTTCAACCGCGTCGTTCCGCGGATCGGCTTCTTCTGGACCCCCACCTTCGTGGTGGTGTCGGCCATCGCCTTCCTCGTCTACGCGCTGATCCTGGCGACGCACTGGGGCGCCTTCACGGCGGGTGTCGCGCGCCTCTACCAGCCCTCGCAGTACACGCTCGGCTTCATAGTCACGCTCTACCTCACCGTGCTCGTCATCATTGCCATCCACGAGCTGGGGCACGGGCTGACCTGCAAGCGATTTGGAGGGGAGGTGCACGAGATCGGCGCGATGCTCCTCTACTTCTCCCCCGCCTTCTTCTGCAACGTGAACGACGCCTGGACCTTCGAGAAGAAGTCGCATCGCCTCTGGGTGACCTTTGCGGGCGGCTGGATCCAGCTCCTGATCGCCGCCATCGCGGGGGTGGTCTGGATCCTGGTCGAGCCGGCGAGCTTCCTCCATCAGCTCGCCTTCGTGGCCATGCTCTTCGGTGGTGGACTGGCGCTGGTGCTCAACTTCAACCCGCTGATCCCACTGGACGGCTACTACGCGCTGATGGACTGGCTCGAGATCCCCAACCTGCGGGCGCGCTCCTTCGAGTACCTCAGGGCCTACCTCAGGCGCAACCTGCTGGGGATGGATGTCCCCCTCCCCCCGGTGACGCCGCGGGAGAAAAAGGTCTTCCTGATCTATGGCAGCCTCGCCTTCCTGTACACCTTCTTTCTGCTGGGGATGATCGGCTTCTGGGTGGGTGGCCTGCTGGTGCGCCGCTTCGAGGCCTGGGGCTGGGCAATCGTCCTCCTCGCGGTGGCGTTCCTCGGGCGGAAGGCATTCCGGCAGGGCGCGCACTGGCTGCACGTCTGGGCGTCCGAGCGGCTGCCGGGACCGCGCGCCCGAAAGATTGCCGCCGCTGCAGCGATCGGAGTGGCCGCGCTGGTACTGCTCGCTGCGCTCCTGCCCTGGACGGTGCGTGTGCCCGGCGTGGCGCTGGTCGAGCCGGCGGTGCGCACCTGGCTGCGCCCCGCAGATGAGGGGTGGATCGAGTCGATCCCCGTGGCGGAAGGGGCAGTGGTCCAGGCGGGCGACCCGGTCGTCGTGCTGCGCAACCCGGAGCTGGAGCTGGAGTGGACGCACGCACGCGCGGCGGTCGAGGCACTCGAGCGTGAAGCCGCCGCGGCGCGCGCGCGCGGCAACCCGGCGCAGGCGAGCCAGATCGAGGTGCAGCTCGCCGCACGGCAGACCCGCTTCGCGGAGATGGACCGCCGCCGCGACGCGCTGGTGCTGCGCGCACCCTTCGCCGCGCAGGTGGTGACGCCGCATCTGGAGGAGTGGATCGGCGCGCGCGCTCTCAAGGGGGACTCGCTGGTCGAGCTCTGGAGCAGCGGACCCCTGCACGCGCGTGTGCTCCTGGCCGAGCGCGACGTGGGGGAGATCCGCGCCGGCAGCCCCGTGGGGCTCAAGTTCCCCGTGCGCGCGAGCTGGACCTGGCGCACCCACGTGCAGTCCATCGGTCCGGCCGCCCGCCAGGGACAGATCGAGCTGCTCGCGCCGCTCGCGATGCAGAATCTGCAGACCACTGATCCTGAGCACCCCCTGCGGCCCGGCATGGTGGGGGAGGCGAAGGTCGCCGTCGAGCATACCAGCGTCGCAGGGGCCCTCCTCCGTTGGCTACGGCACACCATCCGCACGGACTGGCTGTTATGAGAGAATCCTTCCCGGCCGCGCTGCCGGGAGCGGCACCGGGCGGCGAGCTCGATTCCGTGCTCTCGCAGCTCTTCTTCCTCCGTGGCGTCAGCGAGGAAGACCGCGCCGCGCTGGCCAGGCTCGCCATCTGCCACAGCTATCCCCGCAACAACATCCTCTTCCATCACGGCGATCCGTGCGATGCCGTCTACATCGTGCTTGCGGGCCGGGTGAAGATCTCGCTGATGAACGAGGAGGGGCGCGAGATGGTCCTCTCGGCGCCCGGACCGGGCGATGTCTTCGGGCTGGTCGGGGCGCTCGACGGGGCAGAGCACATCGGCACTGCGATCGTGGCCAGCGACTGCCGGCTCGCCAGGGTGCCGCGCGAGCGCTTCACCTCCTGGTTCGAGCAGCGCCCGCATCTGCACCACCCCGTGCTGACCGAGTTCGCCGGTATGCTGCGCAAGGCGTACGAGAAGCTCGGCGAGCAGGCGCTGCTCCCCGTCAAGCGGCGACTCCTGGGAGCCCTGCTCGAGCTCGCCCGCTCCCAGGGAACGCCGAGCGGAGTCGACGGGGTCGCCTTCGTCCGGCCCACCCATCAGGAACTGGCGGAGCTGGTGGGCTCGAGCCGCGAGGTCATCTCCCGGCTTCTCAAGGAACTCATCGAGGAGGAAGACGACCTCAGCGTCCAAGGCCGGGTGATCCGCCTGACGATGAGCGCGCTGGTGATGCGGGAGGAGTTCTGAGTGTGACCAAAGTTACAGAACGGCTGTAACTCCGGTCATTAACTCCCACCGGCTTGCTCCCTTAGATTCATCCACACTCACCAGAACACGCGGGCGAACCCGCATGCCGCACAGCGGCACCATCACTTCCCAACCCGGAGTAGCATCATGGAGAAGAAGAACCAGGAGCAGAAGCAGGTCCGCATCGAGCTGACCGAGGAGCAGCGCCAGAAGATCCGCGAGGCCACCGGCAAGGACGCCGCCGCCGTGGAGTTCACCGCCGAGGAGCTCGAGCAGCGGATCGCCCCGGCGAGACTGATGTAGCCACGTAGATTATCCGATCCTTCGTGACGAGCGGGCTGATCTCAGCCCGCTCGTTCTGTTTTCCGCTTCGTTGCCTTTCCTCCCACATGTCTGCATAATACTCACTGTACGGGTGTTCCCGTGAGGATCACCGTCAGTGCATCCTGTCGGCCGCTCGGTTCGCCGCTCCCGACGCGCTGCCGCACCAATACGTCCGGTCGCCGCGCTAACACTTCCACCAGTCGGGAGACTCGATGCTGCTCCGTTCAGGACTCGCGTACTCCTCCGCATGCCGGGCACGTCGTGATGAGATCGCGCCCCCCGCTAATTCTGCACGCGGGCAGCTTGCCGCGCTCCCCGGGAGCTTCGTCTGATGCC
>JBPCIT010000251.1:0-7295 GCA_051006015.1 Longimicrobiaceae bacterium | reverse complement strand
TGATCACCGGAACCCTGGTCGGCCTGTGGGTCTGGTTCCTGGGCATCGACTTCCCGCTCTTCTGGGGATTCATGGCCTTCCTCTTCAACTACATCCCCAGCATCGGCTCGATCCTGGCCTCGATCCCACCGATCCTGCTCGGTCTTCTGCAGTACGGCGTGGGCACCGCGCTGCTGGTGGCGCTCGGCTTTCTGGTGGTGAACATCACTCTGGGCAACATCATCGAACCGAACCTGCTGGGACGGCGGCTGGGACTCTCCACGCTGGTGGTGATCCTCTCGCTGGTCTTCTGGGGATGGGTGTGGGGGCCGGTCGGGATGCTGCTCTCGCTGCCGATGACGATGATCGTGAAGATCATGCTCGAGAACACCTCGGACATGCGCTGGGTCGCCATCCTGCTCGGACCGAGGGCGCCACGGCCCCGCACGGCCGACGCCGGGCGCCAGCCGGGACCGGAGCCGTTGGCGCGGCACTGATCGCTGCCGGAAGTGCGGTTCCCCGAGCGAGCAGCGTTGTTCTCTGTCCCGGCCTGTTCGCATTCTGGAGCGGGAGCGCCTTACCCGTCCGCTCTCAGTGCTTCGACCGGCTGGATCCGGAGGCCCCGCCGCGCGGGTCCGAGCGCCGCCAGCATTCCGATGGTCAGCATGATTGCCGCAGCGGTGAGCAGAAGAGCGGCGGCTCGTCCGGTGCCGAGTCCGGTGATCGCGAACAGCACACCCGACACCAGGGAGCCGATGAGCAGCCCGAGCGTGAGCTGGCGCACCACTCGCCCGAAGATGCTGGCAAAGATGCGGCGCGGCTGGGCGCCGAGGGCGGCCCGGATCCCGATCTCGCGCGTGCGCTGCGCGACGGTGAACGACATCAGCGCGTAGATGCCTGCGGCGGAAAGCAGGAGCACGCTTGACGTTACGAGTGCGAGTCCCCACGCCACGAAACGCGAGCCGGATCGCAGAGAGCCGTACAGCTCCGTCAGGGGTCTGACGCCCAACTGCAGCTCGGGATCGACCTCGGTTCCGATCTCCCGCATGCGCCCGATGAAGCCGGCGGGAACACCGCCTCGGAAGCGGACGGAGAGGCTTACGGGATGGAGCTCTCCCGGCGCGGTCGCGTGGTACACGTTGGCCACCCCGTCCGCCGCCGAGGCGAGCGCGAGCGGGACGGCCGGGAAGTCCTCGACGACGCCGACGATTTCATACCACTCCTCCGGGGCCCCCGCATCCGCCTGGTCCGGCCGCGCGCGAGGGTAGCGAATCCGCTGGCCAAGGGCGTTGCCGTCCCCCAGGAACTGCTTCACGAAGGAGCGATTCACGACTACCGAGTTCGCCGCGTCGCCCAGATCGCCGGCCTCGAGCGCTCGCCCCGCGAGGATCTCGGCGCCGTACGCATCGAACAGTCCGAGATCCACCCGGATCGAGCCCGCCCTCCACGATCCCGCACCCGCCACCGCGGGACCGCCGTCGAACTCGATGCGGCGGCTGATCCCATCGACCCCGGGGATCGCGGACGAGAAGGTGACGGCGGAGACTCCGGGCTCGGCGGCCAGACGGCTCATCAGCTCGAGCTGCCGTACCCGGAAGCGGGATGCGAGCTCGCTCCTGTCTGCCGCGGGACTGCCGCTCGCGGTGCTTGGTTCGTTCAGTTCGACCGAGCCTACCACGAACTCTTCGGCGGGAAAGCCCACCTCGGCGACCTCGATGCGCACCACCTGCCACACCGTGAACACCGCGAGGGGCAGAATGGCCACCGCGATCGCGACCTGTGCGACGATGAGGGAGGTCCACACCCGCCCCAGCCGCGCCCCGGTGCCGCCGCCCAGCTCACGCAGGTTCGAGTACAGCCGGCTGCCCGTCGCCTTCAGCCCGGGCAGTACGCCGACGATCGCGGCGGCGAGTACCGCCAGACCCAGGGCGTAAAGCACCGTTCCGGCGGAAAGGTCGAGATCGATCCAGAAGGGGATGTCATCCACCACGGAGAACTGGAGCCGTGCCCAGTCGAGCACGAGCTTCGCCAGCACCAGCCCCGCCACCGCACCGAGCACCGAGAGGGCAAAGGCTTCCACGAAGAGCTGTGCGAGGATGCGGCCGCGGCTCGCGCCCAGAGCGCTGCGCACCGCGAGCTCGCCGAGTCGCACCACCGTGCGGGCGTACTGCAGGATGGCGAGGTTGACGGCTACCACGACGAGAAGCCCGCCGACGAGAAGCTGAAGGATTCGCAGCGCCGCCCTGATAAGGGGTTGGTCGACCTCGAGGTGCTCGTATGCGTAGGGGAGGACCCCCAGCCGAAGTCGCTCGTGTGTCTCGGGATACGCTGCCGCCGCACGCTGTCCGATGATCGTCAGCTCCGCCTGCGCCTCCTCGAGGCTGACGCCGCGCGCCAGCCTGCCGAACACATGAAGCCTTGGTCCCTGCAGCCGCTCGTACGCCAGTGGATCGGCCCGGAGCGGCGTCCAGAACTGATGGCTCACCGGGAACCTGAACCCCTCCGGCATCACACCCGCAACGACATGGGGCGTAGTGCCGAGCTGAATCGTTCGCCCCACGATGTCGCGGTCACCGGCGAAATGCGATTGCCAGGCCTCATGGCCGATCACCACCACGGGTGGAGACCCGTCGCGTTCATCGTCCGGAATCAGGTATCGCCCCAGCAGCGGAGGGGTTCGTGCCACGCGAAATCCCGAGGCGGTGATCTCGGCCACCCGAATTGGCTCCGGGGGTCCCTCCCCCGACACGAGGTTGTGCTCGACGGTACGAAACGCACCCAGCTGCTCGATCGACACGAGTTCCTCGCGCCAGGCGACAAAGTCGTGAAGAACCCGGCGCTCGGGGTTTCCCGGGTTGTCCGTTGCGTACTGGAGCGAGACCACACGCTCGCCTTCTTCGAGCGGAATGGCGGGGTTCAGCACCTCCGAAATGGCCTCGAAAGCCGTCGCGCCGACGGCGATGGCCACCGCCATCGCGAAGCCGCCGATCAGCGTGAGCCCGCGGTGCTTGACCAGCATCCGGGCGCCGAGCTTGAGGTCCAGCCAGGAGATACCAGCCCTCATGAAGCCTCTTCTATCTGTTGGGTTGCTCAAGGCGCGCTCGATCCTCCGCCCCGGTTGCGGCAGGGAACGGATCTCTGCCGGGGAGTGGCATCATCTGTTCCGCCCGTCATGGCCTGCCGCATCCTCTTGGCAGATCATGATCTAGACGTGCTGCCGGCAGCGGAGGACAGGTGTGAAACTGTCCGGTTGCGCGACGGGCGAATCCCGGAGCCGGACAGGGGGACCCTGCTCTACGCTGGCCATGACTTCCGCGCCGCCCGAATGCCTTTGTCCCGTTCGCCCCTCCCACCACCCTCAGCGGCATAGATGTTCCGTCTGCCCGGCTGCGGCATCATGCGCTGAAATGTTCACGACAACGGCTGGGACGGGCCGGAGGGGATATCATGGAGCCGGTCACCTTCTTTTTCGGCGGATGGGAGCCCATGCTGCGTATCGTCGTGGTCGGCACGCTCGGCTACATCGCGCTCCTGCTCCTCCTGCGCCTCGCGGGAAAGCGGACGCTCGCGCAGATGAATGCGTTCGATTTTGTCGTTACCGTGGCTATCGGCGCCTCCTTCGGCCGCATCCTGACCGCGCGGAGCGTCGCCCTCGCCGAGGCGGTCGCGGCATTCACTCTGCTCGTTCTCCTGCAGTACGCCTTCTCCTGGCTCAGGCTCCGCTCGCCCACCCTGGCGCGAGTGCTCACCGCTCCTCCGGCGCTCCTCTTCTTTCGGGGCGAGTTTCTCCGGGATGCGATGCACCGTGAGCAGGTGACCGAGTTGGATCTCCGCAGCGCCCTCCGCGAGCATGGGATCGGCTCCTTCGAGCAGGTGGAAGCGATCGTATTCGAGCCTGACGGCACCTTCGCCGTGATCCCGGCGGACCAGGCTGGCGATGGCTCCGCGCTGCGGGAGATGATGCCGGGGTGAGATGCCACTCTCGAGAGCCGGGAGCTTCACCGGCGACAAAAAACCCGCGGCTCAACGGGCGAGCCGCGGGCGGCGAGCATCTCCCGGGGGGGAGGCGTCCTAACGGATGACCGTCCCGAGGCGGCCCCAGCGGGCGGCGGTCAGGAAGCGCGGAAAGGGGCGGTCGGCGAAGGGATCGATCGAGTAGTAGATGAACATCGCCTTGCCGCGGATCACCTCGCGCGGGATGAAGCCCATGTAGCGCGAGTCGAGCGAAGCGTCGCGGTTGTCGCCCATCAGGAAGTAGTGCCTCTCCGGAACGACCAGCGGCCCCCACTGCTCGCGCGTCGGCGCGTAGCTCTGGCGGTCCACCTGCGCGACGAGCGCGCTCAGGTGCGAGTGGTAGCCGTAGCTCTGGGGATCGATCCCCTGACGGCTCTGCTCGACGCCGCCGGTGAGCTCGATCGGATGGTCCGGCACCCCGAGGTCCTGGGCGTAGGGCTCGACCAGCTGCCTGCCGTTGCGGTACATCTCGCCGTCGATCATCTGCAGCGTGTCGCCGGGCAGCCCGATCACCCGCTTCACCACGTCGAGCACCGGATGGTTGTACTCGGGACGGACGACCACGATGTCGCCGTGCGCCGGCTCGCGGAAGGCGGGGGTGCGGACGTTGGTGAAGGGCACGTGCGCGCCGTAGATGGCGTTGTTCGCCATCAGGTAGTCGCCGATCAGCAGCGTGTCCTCCATGCTCCCCGAGGGGATGGTGAACGCCTGGATCAGGAAGGTGCGGATCACCAGGAAGAGGACGACCGCGATCAACAGCGACTTGATCCACTCCCACGACTCGGAGCCGCCCTTCGGCTTCTTCTCCGGCGCGCGGCCCGTGCCCCGACCGCCGAGCTTCGGCGGAGGCGCCGCCTCGCGACGCGAGGCGCTGGAACTCTTCAAGATGTGTCTCCGAAAAAGTAGGTGCGCCGGAACGACAGGGCTCCGATGGCCGCTCCCGCGGCGCGAGGCGCTGTGGAGCCCGCTGCGCTTACCCGAAGTGCGCCGGCTGGTTCCCGGGCTTCCACTTGATGCTGCAGCCGATGCTCGGCGCCTGCTCCGCGGGGACGGGGCGGCCTTCCAGCAGCGCATCCAGCGCGGCGCGCAGATCCCGTCCCGTCACCGGGCGCTCGTTCCTGGGCCGGCTGTCGTCGAGCTGGCCGCGGTATGCGAGCGTACGCGCCTCGTCGAAGAGGAAGAAATCCGGCGTACACGCCGCCATGAACGCCTTCGCGACCTCCTGGCTCTCATCGAAGAGGTAGGGGAAGCTGTATCCCGCCTCCTCCGCCTCCTGCCGCATCCCCTCCGGGCCGTCCTGCGGATACTGCGCCGGGTCATTCGAGTTGATCGCCACCGTCGCCACCCCGCGCGGCCGGTACTCGCGCGCCAGGCCGGCGATCTCCCCCCGCACGTGGCGCACGTACGGGCAGTGCGGGCAGAGGAAGATCACCAGCAGCGCCCTGGCATCCCAGAAATCGTCCACACAGACGATCTGCCCCTCCAGGTCGGGGAGGCTGAAGAGCGGAATCGGGGTGCCGAGCGGCAGCATGGTGGAGGCCACAGCCATCTGCTTACTCCTCGCGCTGGTGTCTCCTGATGGTTCGGATGCGCTTACGCTGGCGCAAGAAGGAAGCCGGTCGGCGAGAGGCCGCGGCGCTCATTCCGCGGCCTCCGGCGCCGAGGGTGCCTCCCCGCCGATCCAGACGGTCTTGATGTTGACGAACTCGCGGATGCCGTGCACCCCCAGCTCGCGCCCGTACCCCGACTCCTTCACTCCGCCGAAGGGGAGCCGCGGATCCGAGGCGACCATCGCGTTGATGAAGACCATCCCCGCTTCGATCCCCTCGATGAAGCGCCGCCGCTCCGCCTCCTCCTCCGTCCAGGCGCTGCTCCCCAGCCCGAAGGGCGAGTCGTTGGCGAGCGCGATCGCCTCCTCGACGTCGCTCACCCGAAAGAGCAGCGCGACGGGGCCGAAGACCTCCTCGCGGTAGGCGGGCGCCTCCTCCGGGATCTCGGCGAGGACAGTGGGCGCGTAGTAGAAGCCCGGACGCTCCAGCCGCTTCCCACCGGTGAGCAGACGTGCGCCGGCCTCGATGGATCTCTGCACCTGCTCCTCCACCTCGGAGATGATCCCTTCGGTGGCGAGCGGCCCGATCTCGGTGCTCTCCTCCGCCGGGTCGCCGATGCGCAGCCGCTGCATCCCCGCGACGAAGCGGCGGGTGAACTCCTCGGCGACCTGCTCGTGCACGATGAAGCGCTTGGCGGCGATGCAGCTCTGCCCGTTGTTGATGGTACGCGCCTTCACCGCAGTCTCGGCCGCCCTCGCCAGGTCGGCGCTGGGCATGACGATGAAGGGATCGCTGCCGCCCAGCTCGAGCACCGTCTTCTTGACGCGCTTGCCCGCCGCGCTCGCCACGCTGCTCCCCGCGCCGGTGCTGCCGGTGAGCGTGGCCGCCTTCACGCGCGGATCGTCCAGCAGGCGCTGCACCTTCTCGGTGCCGATCAGCAGCGCCTGGAAGGCACCCTCCGGGAAGCCGGCGCGGCGGAAGATCTCCTCGATCGCCAGCGCGCACCCCGGCACGTTGGAAGCGTGCTTGAGCAGCCCCACGTTCCCCGCCATCAGTGCGGGCGCGGCGAAGCGGAAGACCTGCCAGAAGGGGAAGTTCCACGGCATCACCGCCAGCACTGGGCCCAGCGGCTCGTAGCGGATGAAGCTCTTGCGCGCCTCGGTCTCGACCGCCTCGTCGGCGAGGAAGCGCTCGGCGTGCTCGGCGTAGTAGCGGCAGACCCAGGCGCACTTCTCCGCCTCCGCCACCGCCGCCCGGATCGGCTTGCCCATCTCGGTGGTCATCAGCCGTCCCCACCGCTCCTTCTCCTCCTCGAGGATCTCGGCGGCGCGCTGCATCCTCTCCGCGCGCTCGGCGAAGGAGGTGCGGCGGTGCCGCTGAAAGGTCTCGGCGGCGCGCCGGAGCTTCTCCTCCAGCTCGGCGTCGCTCAGCGGCTCGAAGCTTTCGAGGGTCTCGCCGGTGGCGGGGTTGGTGGTGGCGATCGACATCGGTGAGTTGATCAGGGGTAATTACTGCTCATCAAAGAGGCCGCGGTTGAGAGTCCATTCGTCCTTGCCCGGGAAGCTCCTCAGCACGCGCAGACCGCGCTGGATCGGGCGGCAGCCCCCTCGGCGAGCTCAGCCGCCGTGGCACCCGAGGCGGAGCGAGCCGGCGGCCGCTTACTTGAAGACGATCCCACCCTGCGTCGGCGTCGGAGCGAAGCGGCCGCTGGTGGTGCCGTCGCCCACCACGCCGGAGTAGTTGTTCCCCCAT
>JBPCIT010000250.1:0-15150 GCA_051006015.1 Longimicrobiaceae bacterium | reverse complement strand
TCAGGCGGTGTTTCGCATCCCTACCCCTCCCAACTCACCCGCACCCGTGCAGGATCCGGGTTCAATACCTGGCAGCCGATGCAGGGCGGAGATCCTCAGGAGGTCTCGAGCCTGGCATGAGACCTGGAGCTTTACGGATGGACCCGGTAGTCAGGACGAGTCCGCGACGATCACGTATATCGTCTGACATGAGCGGTTCTGCACCGCAGAGATCCCCATGTTAGTGTAGCCGACACCCGACTCAGACTGTGGATACATGTGCTGGCCTTGGTTGAATATGGGTGCCGCCGGGGGCGGCGTGGGACATCCAGCTGGGGCGCGTGGGCTTGTCGAAGCAAGCCGTGAGAGTTCCGGCTGTAACGCTCGGATACAGCATTTCTTTCATAAGACTGTTCCGCATGGGTAGTTACCAGTGTCCGACCGGTGGCGTTCTTCTTGAATAGATGTACAATCTCAGTAGAGACCCACGGCTTTGCCGACCGCCCTCGCGACCGGCTGCCGTTGCCACAGGAGCGGTGAACGAAATCACGGCTGCGAGGAGATCCTGCCGCAGGGCCGCAACGTTGTTCCGGCGGTCCAGCGTGTAACACTAGCGGCTCTCCCCTGTCTGCACATCGGACGAATGGTCTATTTTCTCGAGTGGCACCCTCCGGAGCGGTAATCCATCAGCCCCGCAGGACCATGGCCGCGACTTCGGTGCGCGAGTGCACGGCGAGCTTTTGGAAGATGTGCATCGTGTGGTGGCGCACCGTGTGGGTGCTGAGGAAGAGCGCCCGCGCCATCTCTCGGTTGGTCCTTCCTTCGATGAGGAGGCGGACAATGCACGCTTCTTTCTTCGAAAGACCGAACCGCCCGCGGAGCGCATCATCGGAGAGCGGATCGAGCACCGCGCGCTCCAGCGAGACCAGAAGCGTTGGTCTGCTGCCGAAGAGGTCCATCCCGACGTAGCTGCCTGTCATTCGAAAAGGCGCCTCGCGCGTCGGCAGCTCCCGCAGGGCGAGCCGGGTGATCCGGTCGTCCGCCAGGTCACGCAGATGAATGAGACCGCAGAGGGAGGCAGCGAACTGCTGCACCTCCGCCAGGAGCGGTGCTCCCGCGGGGGCGGCGTCGAACCGCTCGGAGAGCCAGCGGTTGGCGTGCAGCACGGTGGCCGTGCAATCGAAGAACGCGAACCCGGCCTCTACGCTGTCGAGCGCACGCAGGAAGAGTGCGGCGTCGCTGGTGCGCACCACCTCGAGCACCGCACGCTCTGCAGTGAGCAGGCGCTCGGGCGAGAGGCGGAACTCGAAGCCGCTGGCCCCCACCTGCCCTGCTCCCGGGGCTGCCCCGAAACGACGGCCGATCTCCCGATAGGAGAGGCCCGCCAGGCGCAGCTCGCGCAGCTTCGCGAGCGCGAGGCGCCGGACAAGGGTGTTCCTCTCTGGGCGAGGAATACCATGCACCTCTCGTCTCCCGTTGCCCGCCACAGCAACGCTCCTGTCACATGCCCCTACAGGTGCTGAAAGCGTATTCTCGCTTCTTCCATTATAACAGCAGCTACTCACCTTGACCAGGGCGGATGCGCCTATTTTCTTGGGGACACATGTTTGCATCAGCGGGGAAAGCCAATGCGTGCTCCAGTCAACGGAGCGGAGCTGTTCTATACCACCTATGGGCGGGGCCGCCCGATGCTCCTCATGCATGGGGGGCTCGGCTATGACCACACCTACCTGCGCCCCTGGCTCGATGCGCTGGGGGAGCAGGCCGAGCTGATCTACTACGATCACCGGGGGAACGGGCGCTCCTCACGCCCGGAGAACTGGGAGGGGATCACCCACGAAACCTGGGCTGAGGACGCCGACGCGCTTCGGGAGCATCTCGGGCACGAGCGAGTCCTCCTCTTCGGCCACTCCTATGGCGGATTCCTGGCGCAGGAGTATGCGCTTCGCTATCCCCAGCGCTTGCACGGGCTCATCCTTTGCTCGACTGCTCCGGTCTTCGATTACCCGGAGGTGGCCATGGCCAACGCGAGGGCGCGCGGCACGGCTGCGCAGTTCCAGACGCTTGCGGAGGCTTTGTCTGCTCCCGTAGGAGATGACGAGGCGCTCAGAGAGCTTACGTTCCAGCTCCTGCCGCTCTACTTCCACCGGCCCGACCCGGAGCGGATGGCGGGGCTGTTCGCGGAGACTCGCTACAGCGCGGCCGCGTACAACCACGCCACCTTCCGCTGCCTCGCCTCCTTCAACGTGGTGGACCGTCTCAAGGAGATCCGCGTGCCCACGCTCGTGCTAGGAGGCCGCGACGATTGGATTTTCCCCCCGGCGCAGGCGCCGATGCGCCTCCATGCCGGTCTCCCGGGTGCGGAGCTGGTCCTTTTTGAGCAAAGCGGCCACTACCCGTTCGTAGAACAACCTGGGGAGTTCATCACCGCGGTTGCCGATTGGATTGCCCGGCTCGGGTAATCCAATCCTCCGAGGCTTTCGACCACAGGGCAGGATATGCTCACCCTTTCCTCGGACGACCTTGCCCGCCTGGAGTGTTCGCTCCGTGTGCTGCTCTCGCCGCTCGATCACGCTCACCTCGACGACTGGCGCTCTGCGGTCAATCGCAACGTGAAGGAACTCCTTGGTGCGGACAAAGCGACGTTCGTGCTCCCCAACCCGCTCGTCGCTGCCCTATATAGCGAAGAAATCGATGCTCGTGGACTTGAGGAGTACCCCCTCCGCAGCGAACCGCTCTACCATAGGCTCTCCCTTTGGAGGCGGCCGATCGAGCTGGGGGTATGCAGCACCGCGACCGTGTGGGCTCCCTGTCTGGAGGAGTATTTGGCGAGTGAATACTACAACGATTTTCTCGTTCCGCTGCGCGCGTACGATGCTGTCGGGCTGGCGGTGGCGCTCGAACACCCAACAGATGCAAAAGCAGTAGCGAACCTCTTTCTTCACCATGAAAATCCCTCTCGGCGGCAGTTCGGCGAGCGGGGCCTCGCGCTGCTCCGTCTCCTCTTTCCCGCATTCAAGGCCGGGGTGGAAACCTACCGCCAATTGGCAGAGCACCGCACCAGCCTGGTGCGGATGATCGACTCGCTGGGGGAAGGGGTCCTGCTGTGCGACGCGACCGGGCGGGTGCTCCATCGGAATGGGGCGCTTCTCCGCGTCCTCGAGAGCGAGACTGACGCCGAGCGGCTGCTGGGCGAGATGCAGGGGATCGCATTCTCGCTCTGCCGGCTCATCCAGGTGCCGGCAAGAGGTAACCGGCACGAGAGCGGTGGCGCGGTGGTGCGGGAGGTACGCACCGCGACAGCGCGATACCGGCTGCGGGGCAGCATGATCGGGAGCGATTCCCTTGGGGCTGGCTCATCCGTAATGGTCGCTCTGGAGCGGCTCACCCCGAATGGCCCTCGGAAGCCGTGCTCCGGGAGCGGTACGGGCTCACCAGAAAGGAGGCACGGGTGGCGCGGCTCGTGGCCGAGGGCAAATCGAACGAGGAGGTGGGAAAGGCGCTCTCTATCAGTCCGCACACCGCGCGGCACCACGCGGAGCAGATAATGCGCAAGCTGGGCGTCAAGTGGCGAGGCGAGGTCGGACCCACCCTCCTGCGGGGGTGAGGCGGTGAGCACGCACTGGCTCGACTGGGCCAGGAAGATCCACGCGATCGCGCAGAACGGCCTCACCTACGCGGAGGGGAAGTTCGACCTGCAGCGATACGAGGAGCTGCAGCGCACAGCTGCCGCGATGCTAACCTTGCTCTCCGCTGGCGAGGAGCCGGAGCCGGTGCTGGACCTCTTCCGCGCCGAGGAAGGCTACATGACCCCGAAGGTGGACGTGCGTGGAGCAGTCTTTCACGAGGGCAAGCTGCTGCTGGTGAGGGAGCGCGAGGATGGCGGCTGGACGCTGCCCGGCGGCTGGGCCGACGTGGGCGAGTCCCCGAGCGAGGCGGTGATCAAGGAGATCCGCGAGGAGTCGGGCTACGAGACACGCGCCGCCAAGCTGCTGGCGGTGTGGGACCGGGACCGGCACGGGCACCCGCCGCTCGCCTGGTACGTCTACAAGCTCGTCTTCCGCTGTGAGGTGATCGGCGGCGCGCCTGCCGATAGCATCGAGACGCAGGGCGCGCGGTTCTTTCCGGAGGACGCGATCCCGGACCTCTCCCGGTCGCGCGTGGTGGAGTCGCAGATCCGCCGCCTCTTCGAGCACCTCCGCGACCCGGATCTCCCGACGGACTTCGACTGAGGCACAGGTCGCGCTGCACTGCTCACCCGACGCAGCGGCTCTGCCACGCCTGGCCATCTTCCGCTGGTCGAAGTGACAAACGAGATGCCATTTTGACGCATCTCGCCTGACCCGGATCGGTACCGCGGTTGCAATTCGTCGAGATCGCCCGCAGCCGCCTTCGGGAGCGCGGGCGACGAAGGTCTCCGTCCCGCGTCGCCGGGACCGTCAACACAAGGCAGGAGAAGAGCCGATCGGGAGGTGATTTTATGAGAAGCTTTGCAATTGCGATGTTTGCTGTGGCCGCGCTGCTGGGCGGGGTTGCGGCCGACGCCGCCGCTCAACTCCACACAGCTCGTCGTGCCAGCTACGCGGATGCCTCGCGGTCGGTGGACCTCTTCCTCAGTCAGCACCGGTTGACCCTCGACGCGGGCGAGCGCTGGGATGCCACCGGCGCCGGAGGCCGCATCATGTGGTCGCTCGCACCGCTCGCCCGTTCGACCGGATTCCCGCTGCTCGACCGGGCCGCCGCGGGCGGATATCTGGTTCACTCGCTGGGAAGCGTCGAGCGCCGCGAGGTCTGGCACTACGGCGTCCAGACCGATGTGCGGGCTGCGCCGATGCCACTCGGCAGGATCGATCCAATCGTCTCGCTCGGCGTCGGCGCGGTGCGCGCGGAGGCGCCGATCAGACCGGTTCTGCTCGCGCCGGAGCGATCCATCGTTCGGGAAGGGGATGCACCACGAGGCGGACTGTTGTCGGAGCAGGTGGTGACCAGCATTTCCGTCACACCGGGTATCGGCGCGCGGCTGCGCCTGCTGCCGGAGCTGGATCTCCGCGGCGACCTGCGCTCGCTGATCGATCTGCGTGACGAGCGCCGCCACCTTGAGCTATCCGCCGGGATCAGCTGGCGCTTTAATCTGCGGCTGAGCGGGGATGCGGCGAGCACCTCACCGCATCCCCGGGCGGGGGTGATGTTCGTGAGGCTGCCGAAGCTCAGATCGTGCTGCCCGCAACCCGCGCTAGGATGCCGCCTTCCGCGGCGTCCTCCGCCTCCTCGGCGCGCATCTCGGCCAGCGCCTCCGGCGTGATCAGCCCGTTTGCCGCGGCGTGCTCGCCCGCCTCGACGGTCTCCTCGACCAGCCGCATCTCCACTCCCATCGCGGCCACCTCGTCGGCGATCGCGTGCACCTCCCTATCGCGCGGGGGGGTGGTGACGTCGCGGATGTAGATCGCGCGCACCCGTCCCGGGTACTCGCGCACCGCCTCCCGGTAGATCTCCGGGTCCTGCTGCCCGCTGTCGCCGATCAGCACCCAGTCGAGGTCCGGATGAGTGTCGAAGAGCATCCGGATCCAGCGCAGCTTGTGCGAGTGATGGCCGCGGCTCTGCAGGTGCTGGCGCGAGAAGGTGTAGGTCTTCAGGAAGATCGGGCCAGCCGGGATGTCGTGGGCGCGGAAGAAGTGCTCCAGCAGGTCGTAGAAGCTCCAGGGGCTGCTCGAAACGTAGAAGATCGGATTGTAGCTCGTGCCGCGCGGACCGAGCTGCAACGCGCGGTAGAGGGTGTCGACGTGGTCGAATGGCAGGCGGGTGTGCGCGTTGGTCAGGAGCACGATCCGCAGCATGCGCAGCCAGTTGGTCACGTCGGTGCGGACCACGGTGTCGTCGATGTCGCTGATGATGCCGAAGTCGGCGCTCGCGGGCGGAACCAGCACACGCGCCGTCGCGCGGACTCCACCCGGCGGCTGGCGGGGCGGATCGACGAGACTCAGCTCGACCTCGTGCCAGACCCTGCCGGCTGGCAGCGGTCCAGGCGGCTCGATCTCGAAGTCGAAGAAGCCCGCCCGATTGGAGAGCGTCTCCAGCTCGATCCCCTGAAAGCTGGCTCGCACCCGAACGCCGCGCGCCTCGCGCCGGGTCATGCGCCGCCAGGTGCTGCGCAGGTTGCGCAGCCTGCTGTCCTCCGGCGCGGCCTCGCGGATTCCATTGTCCTCGCGCACGCGCCCCTTGACGTAGAGCACGTCCGGCGTGCCGTGGCCGAGGTACGCCTCGATCAGCAACGGAGCCGAAGGGGGCCGAAGCGGCCGCGGGCGCAGCGTATTACGGTCAAGGTAGCCGCCGGCGCGGCTGGCGAGCCGGGCAATCGGATTTCTGCTGTCGGGCATCGGGCGCTTTCCAGGGTGAATGCACGTACGGGGCTTTCCGCGGCGTTCCCTGATCGTTGCAGAGCCTGTGCCTCCCGTGGATTGCGAGGCGTGCCTGGGCGGGGTAACCTTGCCGCGGTACGAGCGACCCGAACCCCGGAGACTACCGAATGTCCAACTCCCGTGCGCCGGAGGCGATCCTCTTCGACCTCGACGGCACGTTGATCGACAGCTTTCACCTCTACCTCGAGGCCTACCGCCGCGCGCTCACGCCATATCTCGGCCGCCGCCCCGAGCTGGAGGACTTCGTCGCGCGCCGCCCCTCGGCGGAGCGCGCCTTTCTCGCGGAGTGGATCGGCGCCGAGCGCGCCGACGAGTGCCACTCCGCGATGTGCAGGCACTATTCGGATCTCTTCCCGTCACTCTCGGAGGGAGTCTACGAGGGGGTACCGGAGATGCTGGCGGCGCTCCGCTCCGCAGGCTACCCGCTGGGAATCGTCACCGGCAAGGGGCGGGCGCTCTGGGAGGTTACCCACGGCGCGATTCCGCTGGGCGACTTCGACGTGGTGGTGACGGAAGACGACGTTCAGCACGTCAAGCCCGATCCGGCAGGACTCCTGCTCGCCGCGAGCCGTCTGGGACTCGACGTGGAAGCGGCAGTCTACATCGGCGACTCGCCGTCGGACCTGGAAGCCGGCCGGCGGGCGGGGATGCGGATCGGGGCGGCACTCTGGCCGAAGAGCGCGGAGGGAGAGAAGGAGCAGTTCATCGAGGCAGTGCAGGCACTGCGCCCGGACTGGCTCTTCGAGCGCCCCGCCGCCGTCACTCGCGCGCTGGCGGGGTGGTGCTGAGCGCCCGTCCGATGCCGCTCGCGCGAGGGCTTACGAGACCAGCTCGAAGTCCACGCGCGCGGCCGCGGTTTCGACCGCACGCAGACGCACCTCGATGCGATCACCCGGCGTGACAGGAGGAAGGCCGTTGCGGCGCTCGATTCGCGTCCGCACCGGCGGATCGTCGATCTGCACCTCGATGCGCTCGGGGCGCACGTCGAGCACGACGGCCGGGAAGCTCTCCCCCTCCCTGCCGCGCAGCGTCCACGCCTCGGCGAGATTGACGACGACCCGCTCCAGGCGCCGCCCCTTCTGCTGAGCCGCCTCGAGCGCGGCGGGAAGCTCGGAGAGGGTAGCGATCTCGTCGGCGTCCGGCATCTCGCCGCGCGCCAGGCGCAGCAGCAGGTCCAGCACGTAACGGTCGCCGAGCCGGCGCAGGGGCGCGGTGCAGTGCGAGTAGAGCATGGCGAGCGCGGCGTGCTCCGCGTCGGGCGGCGGCTCGCCGTGGAAGGCGAGGTAACGGGCTCCCTTCATCACCCGCCGCGCCTGCCAGATGAGCACCTCGATGTCGGGGTGGGCCACATCCACCTCGCGGATGAACTCCGCGTAGGAGCGATCCTTCGGCCAGTCGAAGCCCAGCGCCTGCGAAGCGAGGCGGAACTCCCGCAGCTCCTGCGACCGCGTGGGCGCGACCGTGCGCAGCAGCCCGACGCCAGCTTCCACCATCCGGAGTGCGGCCGCGTGGCCGGTCAGCAGCGAGATCTGCGCGTTCCACTGCTCGGCCGGGTTGGGCTCCTCGTAAGAGAGCTCGTAGCCGAGCGCCTCGGCGGCGCGCTGCTCCACGTGCTGATCGCGGATCGGCAGGGAGACGCCGCCCCGCTCGCTCTCGATCCGCAGCCGCTTCTCCCCGATCTCGCCCAGCAGCTCCAGCGTCTCCGCCGAGGGCGTGCCGGCGGCCTCGCTCTCGCCGTTGCGCTCGACATGCTCGAGCAGGTCGCCGTAGGTGAGCTGCGCACGGCTTCGCACCCGCGCGCGCTCGACTGCGGTGCCGGTGAGCGTGCCCTCACCGTCCAGATCGAGGGTGCAGAGCACGGAGGGGCGCAGCTCGTCGGCAAGCAGGCTCGCCGCGGCCTCCGAGAGTACGGGCGGGTAGAGGGGCTCCCGATGATCGGGTGCGTAGAAGGTGGTCCCGCGCTGCCACGCCTCCCGCTCCAGGGCGCCGCCGCGATCCACGAAGTAGCCGACATCCGCGATCGCATAGCGCACGCGGTACCCAGCGCCCCGTCGCTCGGCATGTACCGCCTGATCCAGATCCCGGCTGCCGGGCGGATCGATCGTCACGAAGGGGATCTCGGTGCAGTCGAGCGGATGGCTCGTCGCATCCGGCCGGCGCTCGTGCGCGACCTGCTCCGCCTCCCGCAGCGCCTCGGCTGGAAAGCCGGTGCGGATGCCCAGCTCGGCGCGAGTCGCCTGGAAGGCGCGCTCGATCTCGGCGCGGTCGGTGTTCATGTCCTGGCTCTGGTTCACGGCTTCTTGCTCACTCCTCCCGCAGCGCCTCGAGCGGGGTGCGACGGTACACCTCGCGGCTGGCCCAGAGTCCAACCGCGACGGCCAGCAGTGCGACAACCGTGCCCAAACCGGCGAGCGGCAGCGCGGGTACGCCGAAGCCGACGCGGAAGAGCCAGCGGGAAAGAGCCCACCCCACGCCGATCGCCAGTGCGACGCCGATCAGGCTCGCCAGGGTGCCGAGGAGGAGGTACTCGAAGAAGAGGATCGAGCCGATCTGCCGCCGTGTCGCCCCGAGCGTCTTGAGGAGGACGCTCTCGCGGATGCGCTGGAGCCGACCGACCGATACGGCGCCGAGCAGCACGACGAAGCCGGTCGCGATGCTGAAGAGGGCGAGGAAGCGGATCACCAGCGAGATGCGGCCGATCGTCTCGTCTACTGCGGCCTGGACCTGCGTCAGATCGATAGCGGAGATGTTCGGGAAGCGCTCCACCGTCTCGCGCTGCAGGCGTGCCCTCGCCCCATCGTCCGCGACCTGCGTGAGCACCACCCAGGTCTGCGGCGCCCCCTCCAGGACGGCTGGGGGGAAGACGGCGAAGAAGTTCGGCTCGAAGCGCGCCCAGTCGACCTCCCGCAGCGAGGTGATGACGGTGGGGATCTCGACGCCCTGCACATCCCAGGTGATGCGGTCTCCGACGCCCACGCCCAGCTCCTCGGCGACGCCGCGCTCGAGCGAGACCTCGCCGGGGGAGCCGGGCGCCGGCGTCTCTCCAGAGGCGGCCCACCACCGTCCCTCGCGCACCCGCTCCGAGGCCACCACCGTGTCGCGGAAGGTCGAGCGGTACTCGCGGCGCAGCGCCCAGCCCCCCGGCTGCCGGCCGGCTTCGTCCGGAGATCCGCCATCCACGCCCGGCTCCGCGGTGGCCCCGTCGGCGAGGCCGCGGCTACGTACCGGCCGATCGTTGATCGCCGCGATGCGCATCGGCACGATCGGCGCCTGCTGCAGAACGGGCAGCTCACGGGCGCGCAGGAGCCCGGCGAGCGGAGCCGCCTGGTCCGCCTGCACGTCCCAGAAGAGCAGATTCGCGCGCCGCGCCAGCTCACCGTCCGGCCGCAACGGCCGCAGCAGATTCTCCTGCGTGAGGAAGAGCGTGGCGAGCAGGAAGACGCCGAAGCCGAGCGCCAGAGTCACAACCCGGGTCTGGTTGCCGGGCCGGTGCAGGTTGGCGAGCCCGTGGCGGAGCGGGTAGAGCAAGCCACGTGGGGAGAGCCGCCGCACGCCGCGGGTGATCGCCCAGGCGGCGAGCCAGAGCAGCGCGAGCGTGATCCCCACTCCCGCCGCGAAGCTCGCGCCAACGCGCAGATTGCCGGCCTGCAGGACGATCAGCAGGAGCACGCTCGCCGCGAGCACGGCCCACGCCGCCCACCGCCAGAGGTCGCGGCCGGGCGCCCGCAGCGGCTCGACGCGCCGCCGCAGCGCCTGCAGCGGCGAGATCCGCCGCGTCTCGAGCAGCGGCAGCAGCGCGAAGGCCAGCGCGATCCACACCCCGACGCCGAGCCCGGTGAGGATCGTCGGCAGGTCGAGCCGCGGCTGCACCTCGACGGGCAGCAGCCCCGCCGCCAGGCCAGGGAGCACCCACTGCGCGCCGACCCCGATCAGCACGCCGAGCGCCGCGCCGAGCAGCCCCATCGCCGCTGCCTGCACCAGGTACACCGCGAAGAGCTGCGGCGCCGTGGCACCCAGGCAGCGGAGCGTCGCGATCGTCTCCGCCTTCTGCGCCATGTACGCGCGCATCGCGCTCGCCACCCCGATCCCGCCGAGCAGCAGCGCGAAGACGCCGATCAATCCGAGGTAGGAGCCCAGCCGTCCCAGCGCCTCCGTGAGGTTCTCCTGCTGCTCCGCTGCGGTGCGGCTGCGCACCTGCTCACGCCGGAGCAGCGGCCGGTGCTCCGCGGCGAGGCGGCTCCCGGCGGCGGGGCTGGCGAGCTGCAGATACGCCTCGTACTCGACCCGGCTGCCGAACTGCACCAGCCCCGTCTGCTCGAGGTATCGAGCCGGGATGTAGACGCGCGGGGCGAAGGCGGAGGCGATCTCGACCTGCCCCGGCACCCTCTCGAGCGAGCCGAGAATGCGGAATCTGCCCTCGCCGAGTGCGAGCGTGTCGCCGACGCGCGCGCCGAGCCCGATGAGCAGCGCGGGATCCACCAGCGCGTGCGCACCGGCGTGCAGCTCCTCCCAGAGACCCGGCGGATCGGTCTCGATCCGGCCGTAGTAGGGGAAGCCGGGCTCCGTCGCCTGGACCTGCACCAGCCGCGTGCCCTCGGTGCGCGGCACGAGCGCCATCGAGACGAAGGAGGTCACCTGCGCGACCGGGACCCCGGCGCCGCGCAGCGAATCGAGCAGCGCCTCGGTGCCGCTGCCGAACGGCTGGCGGCTGCTGAGCCGCAGATCCGCGCCCAGCAGCTCGCGCGCCTGGTCGCGCACCCCCGCCTGAAGAGTGGCGGCGAAGCCCTGCACGGCCACCAGCGCCGCCACCCCGAGCGAGATCGCGGAGAGGAAGAGAAAGAGCCGCCGCCGCGCGAAGCGGCTCTCCCGCCATGCCAGTGCCAGCACTGTGCGCAGGTTGCTCACGCCGCCTCCCCCGTATCCTGCACCACCCGACCATCGGCCAGCCGGATCGTCCGTCGGGCGCGGCCCGCCACCTCCGGGTCGTGGGTGACGAGCACCAGCGTCGTGCCGAGCTCCCGGTTCAGATCGAGGATCAGCTCGATGATCGAGGCGCCGGTCGCGGCATCCAGATTGCCTGTCGGCTCGTCGGCGAAGAGGATGCGCGGCGCGTTGACGAAGGCGCGGGCGAGCGCCACCCGCTGCTGCTCGCCGCCCGAGAGCTGCGTCGGGTAGTGACCGAGGCGGTCGCCCAGCCCCACGCGCGAGAGCAGCTCCGCGGCACGCCGGGGTGCGGCGTCGCCGTCGCCGCGAAGCTCGAGGGGAACCTGAACGTTCTCCTGCGCGGTAAGAGAGGAGATCAGCTGAAAGGATTGGAAGACGAAGCCGATCTTGTAGCGCCGCAGCCGCGCCCGATCGTCCTCGGAGAGCCGGCCGATCTCGGTGCCGTCGAGCCGGACGCTGCCGGCGGAGGGGAGATCCAGCCCCGCCAGCAGGCCGAGAAGGGTGGTCTTGCCGCTGCCGGAAGGACCGACGATCGCCACCGTCTCGCCTTCCTCGATGCGGAAGTTCACCTCGCTCAGCACGGTGAGCGAGCGGTCGCCACTCGTATATGTTTTCTCGAGATCTCGAACGATGATCATGGACGATATTCGGTTCGCAAACCGCGGCCGCGCGGGCACCGAACGAACTGGTGTCGGGCCGCCACGCGCCCTTTCATGGCTGTTCCTGGCGCTTCTACTCGCCGGCTGTGACGGCGGGGAACGTAACGCCGCCGTCGCACGCGAGCCAGCGGCGCCCGCCGCCGAGGGTGCGGCGCCGGTGGTGCTCTTCCTGGGCACCTCACTGACCGCGGGCTACGGCCTCGCCCCGGAGCAGGCGTACCCTGCACTGATCCAGGAGAAGATCGATGCGGCCGGGCTGCCGCACCGGGTGATCAACGCGGGCGTGAGCGGGGAGACCTCGGCGGGGGCGCTGCGGCGGGTGGACTGGCTGCTCCGCCAACCCTTCGACGTGCTCGTGCTCGAGACCGGCGCCAACGACATGCTGCGCGGCGCCGATCTCGACAGCACACGCGCCAACATCCAGGCGATCGTCGACCGGGTGCGAGACACCCGGCCAGAAGCCGACGTGGTCCTCCTCGGGATGCAGGCGCCGCCGAATCTCGGCAACCGCTACACGGACCAGTTCGAGCGCATCTACCCGGAGATCGCAAGGCGCAACGACGTCCCGCTGGTGCCCTTCCTGCTCGACGGCGTCGGTGGCGTCGCGAATCTGAATCTGGCCGACGGCATCCATCCCAACGCCGAGGGGCAGCGGCGCCTGGCGGAGAATGTTTGGAGGGTGCTCGAGCCCGAGCTGCGGGCCGCCTCCGGCCGATGAGGAAGAGCGCGATTCGCCCGGCGGCTCAGCGCGGGCGGCCTCCTTCGATGGTGAGCGATTGCAGCTGCTGCTGGTGGTGCTGAAGGTGCCGCGCGCAGAAGCGGAGCGCCTCCTCGAGCGGACTCCCGCCGAAATAGGCGTGGGTGAGGCGGGCACGGGGGCGCTCGACGCGTGCCGCCTCCGTCGCCGCCTCGAACTCCGCCGCCAGCTCCCGGAACTGGCTGATGGCGTCGGTCTTCGCCAGAGCGGTCCCGCCCGGCCGCACCTCCCGTGGTGCGCGCGCTCCCTCCGGGAAGCCGCGCCCGCCGAGGATGCGGCGCCGCACGGTGAAGTGCAGCAGCAACCGCTGCCACCAGGTGGTGCGCAGCGCCATCCCGCCGCCTCCCCGCAGCTCCCGCAGCAACACCTCGTAGGCGAGGATCAGGTGCGCCACGATCTCGGCTGGAGCCCATTTGCCCGGCGCCCGCGGGGTATGCCATCGCTCGGACGGGATGGCTTCCGCGGTGCGCACCAGATCGGCGGCGGCCGCGGTGTGCAGCTGCATCGCCTTCTGCCAGCCTTTGCTGCCGAACCGTTTCATCGTAGAGGCAGGGCTCATGGGTCAGGCACGCCTGCGCGCGATGCGCGGTGCGCCACGGTCGATGCCCGCCCGGTCGGGCTTCGTGCCAGTGTAGCAGCAAACTTATTCACCGGGAGGTCGGCGTGCCACATCCCACAGCTCGTGCTATATTACCGCCCGAGCGCGCGACGTCCCACGTTTCCCTCGCCAGGATGAGCGATCGATGCGGCTAAACGACTATCTCGAGCAGAACCGGCAGCGGCACCTCGACGAGCTGGTGGAGTTCCTGCGCATCCCCAGCGTCAGCGCAAAGTCCGAGCACCGAGGCGACATGCACCGTGCCGCCAATTGGCTCGTCGAGCGGATGCTGGAGGCCGGGCTGGAGATCGCCGAGCTGATCCCCACCGCGGGGCATCCGATCGTCATCGGGGAGTGGCGCGGCGCGCCGGGCGCGCCGACGCTGCTCGTCTACGGGCACTACGACGTCCAGCCGCCTGAGCCGCTCGACGAGTGGGAGAGTCCCCCCTTCGAGCCCGCCGTACGCGACGGCAAGCTGTACGCGCGAGGCTCAGTGGACGACAAGGGTCAGGTGTACCTGCACCTGAAGGCGGTGGAGGCGCACATCGGAGCGGCGGGCACCCTGCCGGTCAACGTGGTCTTCGTCGTCGAGGGGGAGGAGGAGGTCGGCTCCCCGCATCTGGAGGAGTTCCTCGTCCAGAACCAGGAGCGGCTGCGCTGCGACGCGGTGCTCATCTCCGACACCACGATGTTCGCGCCCGGGCTCCCCTCCGTCACCATCGGGCTGCGCGGCCTGGCGTACATGGAGGTGCGGGTGCAGGGGCCCGGGGTCGACCTGCACTCGGGCGCCTACGGCGGCGCGGTCGTCAACCCTGCGAATGCGCTGGCGCGGATCATCGCGCGGCTGCACGACGAACAGGGCCGCGTGACGATCCCCGGCTTCTACGACGACGTCCGCGAGCTGACGGAGGAGGAGCGCCGCACGATCGCGGGCCTGCCCTTCACCGAGGAGCGGCTGCGCGAGGAGGTGGGGGCGCCGGAGCTCGGCGGCGAGGCGGGCTTCTCCGCGCTCGAGCGCCTCTGGGCGCGTCCTACCCTCGATGTCAACGGACTCCTCTCCGGCTATACAGGCGAGGGAGCGAAGACGGTGCTGCCCGCCCGCGCGATGGCGAAGATCTCGTTGCGGCTGGTGCCGGACCAGGACTACCGCACCATCGAGCGGCAGTTCACCGAGTACGTGAGGCAGCTCGCGCCGCCCGGGGTCAGCGTCGAGGTGGAGGCGCTGCACGGCGGGCAGCCCTGGTACGCCCAGCCCAAGGGCGAGATCTTCACTGCGGCGCGCCGGGCGCTCGCCGCTGCCTTCGGGCAGGAGCCGGTCTTCATCCGCGAGGGTGGATCGATTCCGATCGTGCAGGCGTTCGAGCGGATCTTCGACGTACCCGTCGTGCTGATCGGCTTCGGCCTGCCGGGGGAGAACGCCCACGCACCCAACGAATGGCTCTCCATCGAAGACTACACCCGCGGGACCCAAGCCATCGCGACGCTGTACCACGAGCTTCGACCCGCCTGAACGTTCGTCACCCTCAAATCGCCGCATGAACACGACCGAGCAGGAAGTTCGTACCCTCATCGAGGCTCACGTGGCCAGGCTCGCGCCGCTGCAGCGCGAAGCGAACCCCGCCGAGTGGGAGGGAGCCACCACGGGTGCTCCGGAGGCGACCCAGCGCGCCGCGGCGGCGCGAGCCGCGGTCAGGCGTCTCTGCTCCGACGCCGAGAAGGCGCGGCAGGTGGAGGCGTGGCTGGACTCGCGCGGCATCACCGATCCGCTGCTCCGCCGCCAGCTCGTGGTGCTGGAGC
>JBPCIT010000249.1:0-17484 GCA_051006015.1 Longimicrobiaceae bacterium | reverse complement strand
ACTCCAGCGCGGGCATCTGCGCCGCGCGCTCCGCGTCGCCGATGGCCTCGCGCTCCTGCAGGGTGATGAGATAGAAGTGCGCGTCGAAGCGGGGGTGTGCGAAGACGTCCTCCGGCGCGCCGCCCCGGGCGCTCCAGCGCAGCTCCACATGGTCGAAGACCGTGGCTGCCGCCTCGGGAGGGAGCCGCAGTGTGATCGCGCTGTCGCGCTCGGGGAGGAATCCGACGCCGAACGGGCCCGCGGCGCGCTGCGCCGCGCGCTCTACTTCCTGCGCCAGTCGCTGGGGGAGGGGGTGATCGTCTCGCGCGGAGACGAAAGAGGTGGGGATCGATCCCGCACGCCTGCGCTGCGACGCGGCGGAGCTGGTGCGGCTGCTGGACGCCGGCCATCCGGCGCAGGCGCTCGCGCACTACGGGGGCGAGCTGCTGGAGAGCTTCTTCGTCTCCGAGGCCCCCGCGTTCGAGGAATGGCTGGAGGAGGAGCGGCAGTGGCTGCGCGGGCGGGCCGCCTGGGCGGCGTGGACGCTCGCCGAGGAGGCGGAAGGGGCGGGAGAGATCGAGCGCGCGGTGCAGCTTGCGCGGCGCGCGGTCACGCTCTCGGGCGAAGAGGAGCCCGCCATCCGCAAGTGGATGGCGCTGCTTGCTCGGAGCGGGGACCCGGCGGGTGCGCTGCGCGCGTACGACGAGCTGGTGGAGCGCCTCGCGCGGGAGTACGCGCTCGACCCCGCGCCCGAGACCCGGGCGCTGGCCGACGAGGTGCGGGCAGGCGCTGCGAGTCCCCCCTCGCCGGGCCGAATGGCGCCCCCTCCCCCATCCCCTCCCCCGACTCCGGTGGAGGGGAGAACTACAGTGCCTGCCGCAGCACCGGAGCAGAGATCTGGCAGGATCGAGTTCCCCCTCTCCCAAAATTGGGAGAGGGGGCTAGGGGGTGAGGGCCCGCCGCCGAGCGCACCAGAGCCCGTACCCGGCACGAACGAGTTCCCCCTTGCGGGGCGAGGGGGAGGGGGGGTTCGGGGGAGAGGCGGTCCTGTTCGGGAGAGGGGGCTAGGGGGTGAGGGCCGCCGCCGCACGCTGCAGCTCGCGCTCCTCCTGCTCGCCGTGGCGCTGTCGGCCACGGCCGCCGCGCTGCTCGGCCGCCTGCGTGCTTCTCCCCCACCGCCAGTCTCCGCCAATGTGATCGCGGTACTCCCCTTCTCCTACCACGGCAGCGGCGAGTCGCGTGCGCTGGAGGAGGGCATCGTCCGCCTGCTCAGCACCAACCTCGATGGCGCGGGTGAGCTGCGCAGTGTGGACGCGCGGGCGCTGCTGAGCGTGGTCGAGCACGCGGGAGTGAACGCCAGCGATCCGGCGAGCGGTCGGGCGCTGGCCGAACGCTTCGGGGCCGGGCTCTACGTGCTGGGGCACATCGTCGAGGCTGGCGGTCGGCTGCGCATCACCGCCGTGATCTACGATGGCACCGGCCCGTCCACAGGTGCGCCGCTCGAGCAGGTCACCGTCGAGGGGGAGAGCGAGCAGCTCTTCCCGCTGGTGGACGAGCTGACCACCAAGCTGCTGGCGCACCGTAGCCGCGAGCCGCGGGCGCGCATCGCGCAGCTCGCGGCGCTCACCACGCACTCGCTGCCGGCGCTGCGGACCTTCCTCGATGGGGAGCAGCACTACCGCAGAGGGCGCTACGGCGAGGCGGTCGAGGCGTTCCGGCAGGCCACCGGCCTCGATTCCACCTTTGCGCTCGCCTACTACCGCATGAGCACCGCGGCGATCTGGGCGAGCGACTGGGGAGCCGACACCGTGGGGCGCAATGGCGCCATGCGCTTTCGCGAGCGGCTCGCGACCCGCGACCGCCAGTTGGTCGAAGCGTGGGATCGGTATTCACGCGAGCCGACGGCGGAGGCAGAGCAGCTCTACGAGATGCTGCTCGCCCGCGATCCCGACGACGTGGAGGCCTGGTTCCAGCTCGGCGAGGTCCGCTTCCACTGGAAGCCGATGCTCGGCTACCCGCTGCTCGAGGCGCGCGAACCCTTCGAGCGGGTGCTCTCCTACGAGCCCAACAATGCGGCGGCCCTGATCCACCTGGTGCGCCTGGCCGCCATCGAGCGGGATGCCGCGCGGTTAGACGCTCTGCTCGAGCGGGTTCGCCGGCTCGATCCCGGCTGGGACCAGCTCCTCGAGCTCGAGGCGTTGCGCGCCTTCACCATCGGGGATCCGGCGGCGCAGGCGCAGCTCCGTCAGCGGCTCGCTGCCCAGGACGCCGAGGTCCGCGTGCGTATCCTGCACTCCGTGGCGGCCTACACGGGCGATCTCGAGGGCACGGCGGTGCTCGCGCGCCAGCTCTCCGGGCTACCCTCCGAGCCGCGGTGGAGCGCGGCCATGCACATCCTGCTCGCGCATCTCGAGGTGGGGCGCGGCCGCTGGCGCGCGGCGTCGGAAGATCTCGCCGCGCTGGAACGCCTGCGCCCAAGCTGGGCCACGCACCACCGCGGCTTCCTGGCTACGCTGCCCTTCCTGCGCCTCTCCGCAGCCGAGCTCGAAGCGATCCGCAGCGACGTCGAGCGGATGCCGACCTCCTCCGCGAGCCCCTTGCTCGACGCCGACTGGACTCAGCCCGCAATGATGTATGCCCCGGGTCAGCGTTACCTGCTGGGTCTACTCAGTGCGCGGAGGCTCGATCCCGTCGCAGCTCTGCGCCATGCAGGCGAAATCGAGCGCCAGCCAGCTCCAGTAGATGCTACATACCAGCGTGTGTTCCCGCGGCTTCTCCGTGCGGAGGTCGCCCACGCGGGAGGCCAGACGGCGGACGCTCTCAAGGAACTCGGCGACACCCCGGGTTCGGCGGAGATCATGATCCGAGGGTTCTGGCGGGTCACCAACCCCCACGAGCGCTACCTGCGCGCCGAGTTGCTCGCGGCGCTCGGCCGCGAGGAAGAGGCGCTGCGGTGGTATGCATCGTTCCCTGCACCTTCCGCCTACGACGTCTACTATCTCGCCCCCTCGCATCTGCGCCGCGCCGAGATCCATGAGCGGCGGGGCGAGCGGGAGCAGGCCGCCGAGCACTACCGGCGGTTCGTCGAGCTGTGGGGGAATGCCGATCCCGAGCTGCAGCCGCTGGTCCGGGAGGCACGCCGAAGGCTGGGAGAAGGATAGGATAGGCCTCCGTCAAGGACATGGCGCCGTAGCCGCCCCGCTGCACCCGCCCAGCCCGACACAAGCCTCGGCCAGCACAGTGCAGCATAGCGGGACCACCCGCGACCCCAGCGATCAGGAGGTCCCGGAGAAGATCGTGCAGCCGGTGACGCCGGTGGTCACCGTCAGCCTGGAGACGGTGCGCATCGTGCGCGCGACTCACGTTACGAAAACACCCGATGCCATCCACCTCGCCACCGCACGTCACGCCGGAGCCGGCTTCTTCCTGACCAACGACGACCGTATCCCCTCGCTGCCCGGGCTGGAGGTGGTAGTGCTGGAGGAGTTGGCGGCGCAGCAGGCGGCCCGGCGAACGGAGGGATAACATGAAGTGCGTGAGCGGCCTTGCACCCTGGCGCTCACGCACTGAGTTGGCGTGCGACTGTCGAGCCGCAGCCGCCCACCCGAGCGGCGCCGGACTCCGCGGGGAGTCCGGCGCCTTTTCGTATCCGTTACCGGGTGAACTGGAACGTTGCCGTCATCCTGGCTCCGTCGTCTACCCGGAAGAGGTCTGCCGCGCGCCGGTTACTTGCGGATCGGAGGAGTCCCCTTGCCCGGCGGCGCGATCAACGTCAGCCCCACGATCACCGGGTCGTGGTCGGAGACACGGTACTGGTCGGGGCTGTAGAGCGAGTTCTGCAGATTCGCGGTCTTGAAGTTCACGTTGTAGTCGAGAACGTTCGGCTCGTCCGCATTGATGTGCCACTCGGTGACGCCGGTTACCTGCGACGCCAGAGTGGTAGACGCCAGCGCGTGGTCGAGATAGCCCCACTGCCCGTCGAACACATAGGAGTAGGCGTTGGCGCCAACCCGCGACTCGATCAGGTTGGTATAGCCACCATTGATCAGCGCGGTGATGGGATCTTCCTTCGCATACGAGTTGAGATCCCCCACGATCAGCACGTCGGGATCGGCGGTACCCGTCGGGTCGGTCGCGAGCCATTTCAGCAGTTCATCCGCGGCCTTCTTGCGGACGAGGTTGCAGTTGCCCTGTCCATCGCCGAGATCGGGCGAAGTGCTGCAGGCGCTGCCCTTGCTCTTGAAGTGGTTGACGTTGACGATGAAACGCGCGCCGCTGGGATGCTCGAGCGCCTGCGCCAGCGACGCACGGTTGCGGGGCGCCGGATCACCGCCGTTGACGAATGCGAAGGAGTTCAGCACGGCCGTGGTCCCGACCGGCTTGACCCGCGCGGGCTGGTAGATCAGGCCGACCTTGATGGCATCCGTGCCCAGCGCGTTCTTCTGTCCGGTCGCGGCGTCCACGTCGATGAAGGCGTAAACGCCGGGTGCGCTGGCGTCGTTCAGCTTGCTCACCAGATCGGCGATCGCGCTCTCCGGGCCGTACCCGTCGTTCTCGATCTCGACGATGCCGAGGACATCGATGTCCATGGCGATGATCGCCGCGACCGTCTTGCGCCACTGGCGCTCGAACTCGGCCGCGTCGTCCGCGCCGCGGCAGCCGGTAGACGTGCCGCCCTCCGGGTTGCCGCAGCCACTCCCGAACGTGTTGAAGTAGTTGAGCAGGTTCATCGTCGCCACCTTGAGCGCGCCCTTGACCGGGGCCGGTGCCGCCGGACGCGGGTTTGCCGCCACGAACTGGGGTACGCCACCACCCAGAGCGTCCACCGGCTGTACCCGGTACGCGGAGAAGGCGTAGCCAAGGACGCCGACGATACCCGTGGCCGTGTCGCCGCCGCGCAGCGTGTTGCTCGCGCTGAGCGGGCTACCACCGCGACCGAACAGGATCGGGTCCGGGTTCTGCCTGCTCGACCCATCGTCGATGACGATACGGTTCAGATTGTTCTCCGCCTGCTTGGCCTGCGCGGCTGCTCCCGGCGCGGCGACGCTGGTCGGCTGCATCAGGCGGCCGCCGGACGACATCACGACCTCGCCGAAGCGTCCCAGCTGGAAGTGCTCGGTCACGTACAGCGTCTGCGGCAGCCGTACCAGCATGCCCTCGAAACGCTCGAGGTAGCTGGCATCGGGGAGGGGCAGAGTGAGGTCCACCGGGTTCACGCTGCCTGTACCGCAGGAGACGACGGCGGAGGCGGTGATCTGGGTCTGGCCAAACGCCTCCCCGGCCGCGCCGGTCACGCGCACGATGTCACCCAGCTTGACGTCGTCCTTGCTGCCATTGAAGATGAAGATACCGTCGGAGGTGAGCGAATCGTTGTCGCCGGTCAGGTCCTGCAGGTAGAAGCCCTGCAGCGCGGGCGACGGTCCCTCGTAGTCGCCCACGACGACGCCCTCCGTGGTGATGATTTGCTTGTCGATGGGGGTCGTCATCCCACTGCCCTGGATCGTGTAGGTCGCCGTGTAAGGATCTCCGCAGGCCAGGCCTCCGGCCGCGGTGAAGCTCCAGCTGTGATCGGCGGCCATCGTGTTTCCACCCTCATCCGCCACCTGCGCGGCAACGATCGTCACGCTGCAGCTCTCGCCGCCCACGAGGTCGGCAGCCGGTTGGAGCGAATAGGTAGCGCCTTCACCGCTCACGGTCGCCGTGCGGGGCCCGCTGATCGTGCAGGAGATCGTGAACCAGTTGCCGGTCACACTGACGGACTCGCTGAAGGTGATGCCAATGGTGCCGCCCACCGGGAAGCCCGTCGCGCCGGCCGCGGGCGTCGTGCTGGCGACGGTCGGGGCAGGGTCCACAACGGTGCACGGATTCAGAGCCGAGGCGGTATTGCGCGGAGCAGGTGTGCCGGTAGCAAAATCTTTCGTGTTGTCGTCGGTGTCGGTGCACCCGTCGTTGCCGCGAAAGGCGGCCAAGATAATGCTGATGGTGGGTGCCGCTCCGGTGCCCTCGTAGAAGTTCGCGCTGCCATACCCCACGAGATCTAGGATGCGAGCGAATTGCTCGGGCGAACAGGTTGACGAACCGCCGTTGCAGCCGAGGGTGGTCGTGCCGGTGACGAGCGCGACCTTGCCCGCACCTGCGGCCATGCCGATGGTGCCAACCCGATCCGCGGCTGGGAGTGGTGCGCCGTTGCTCCCTCCGGCGAGCTGCACGAGGTAATACTGCCCGGGGGCGAGCGATCCGGACAGCGTTACGAGCAATCCGCTGTTCGCGCCGAAGTTCCCGGTTCCCGTCGCGCTCGCGTACTGGATCGACCAACCATCCAACGAAACTGTTGTCGCACCGCGGTTGAAGAGCTCGACGTAGTCATTGGCGAGAACTGCACCGCTGTTGCCACCGGCGCCATAAACCTGGCTGATGACGACATTCGGTGATCCGACCTGGGCGGTGCTTAGCTGGGCACCATCGATTGGAACAACCGGGGTTGTCAGCCCGCGGTCGCAGGCGGCGAGCAGCAGGGAAGGCAGCAGGGCTACCGCGAGCGCACGGGTGCGCACGTGCTTCCAGATTGGGTGCATGGTCTCGTCCTCGGGGGTGTGGGATGCGCTGGGCGCGCCTGGGCGAATGCCCTGCCTACAGCATGGTACCGCGTGCGTCTACCGCAACTCCGCCTTCCCTCGTCCGGAGTTCGCCGACCCATTCCACCAGTGCGGCGGTCCACCAGCGCAGCGGGGGCAGCGCTAAGTTCTTGTGCCGCATCGGCTTTCGGGTTGCGATCGGGGTATGAAGAACGGAACCCAAAAATAACCGCAAAGGCTGCGGAGAACAACCCCGTGTTTCCGGACGGTTACCGACCCGATTCCTTGCGCTCACGAGCCGGCGCTGATGCCGCGAAGCTCCGCCTATCGCTCCGGTTCAGATCGGGCGCGCAGCGGGAATCTCCGCCGTACCGCGTAGCCGCTCGGTGATCGCCGTACCGATGATCCGCGCGGCCGACCGCACCGATACGGTGAAGGCGAAGAAGGGACCGAAGTCCTGCGTGGCGGCGAAGCTGGTGAAGTACAGCCCCGGCACACTGCTCTGGAAGTGCTCGTCCAGCACCGGGAAGCCATTGCTCGTCGCCACCTCCGCCAGCAGCTGTCCTCGTGTCAGGAAGGGCACCCGGCTCACCTCGACCTTGTAGCCGGTCGCGAGGATCACCTGGTCCATCTCCAGCACGGCACTTGACGGGCCACACCTACGGTGCGCGGTCACCCTCCGTTCGGATGCGGAGCACCGAATCAGGTCCGGTCGTCTGGTAGCGCGCCACCAGTGTGCCCACCAGTCTGCCGTCGCGCAGCCGGTATACGGTGCGCGTGGTGACGGGAACCCCCTCGCGCAGCACGCTTTCATACGCACTCTGGGTGATGATGCTGTCGCCGGCGACCGCGACAACGCGCACTGGCACAGGCGAGCGGCCGGGGAAGGTCCTCGTCCAGCCCACGGTGTCGGCGGTCGCGACCAGCTCGTATCCGGGGACGCTGTCCCCGGCCTCGGCCCAGGCGCGCATGATCCAGCGTCCGGCGACATCGCGCAGCGAGATCATAGCCGGACTGGTCGCCGGCGCGGATGCGGCCGGCTGCTGTTCGACCGGAGCGGGCACTAGCTCTTGCGGCTCGCTTCCGCAGGCCAGCAGGACCGCGGTGCATGCCAGGGTGAGGCTCCGCTTCGTGTTGGCTTTCATGGGAATCCTCCGATGTTAGAGTGCGCGGGGGCGCCAGCGACCCCGCTGGTGGGGGCGGCGCCACACCGGTCTACTGTCCTACCGCCGCACCAGCCGTCCCGAGATCGTCTCGTACGTCGCCACCCGCACCCAGCGGGGGGTGCCGTTCACCTGCCGCACCGCCCAGAAGTCGAAGTCACCGTACCGGCGGTCTCCGGCGGCGTTGAGCACCGTCCAGCCGGTGGCGCCGAAGTGCGTGCCGGCAGTGGTGACGAACGCCCGCCTCAGCTCCTCGATCGAGGGCGAGGCACCGGTGGCGAGGTAGCTCTGCGCCGCTACCCAGACGGCATCGTAGACGGCGAGGGCGAATGCGTCCGGCTCGATGTTCGTCCGCGTGCGTATCCGCTGCGCGAGGGGCTCCCACTTCTCGCGCGCACTCTCGTCCAGCCCAAAGATCGGGTTCGGGTAGCCGACGCGGATGGCGAACTCCACCGCCTGCGCGCTGCCGAGCACCGCCTCGCTCAGCGCCACTCCGTCGCTCCCATACCAGCGTACCGCGCCGAGCACCGGGTCGGCCGTGGCTCGGGCGAAGAGCTGCACCACCTCGTCGAAGGCGGCGAGGTAGACGGCCACCCGGCCGGCGCCCTGCTGCGCGATCGCCTGATCCACCTGCGCGCGGAGCGCAGTGACGGTGGCGGCGAAGTCCTGCGTCGCGGCCCCGTACTGCACCCCTTCGAGCACACTGCCGCCGAGGGCGCTGAAGCTGGCGCGGGTGGCCCGCTCCAGCCCCGCGTTGCCCGGATCGTCGCGCCAGACCGGGACGATGGCGCGGATGCCGTCGTCCCACATCAGCGCGGAGACCGCGACGCCCTCCAGGCTGTCTGCGGGGGTGAAGCGGAAGACGTTGTCGCCGGGGATCGCCAGGGTGCCGGCGGTGCTGGACTGGCTGACGAGGAGCAGAGCGTTCGCGTCCGCATACTCCTTCAGGCGGGCGAGCTCGGCGCTCGACTGCGGGCCGATCAGGATCTGCGCGCCCCGGCTCCGCAGCGCCTGCGCCCTCGCGAGCGCCTGCTCGGGATCGAGCCGGGTGTCCTCGATGGCGGTGGTGAAGCGGAGCCTCGCCCCGTCGCCTCCGAGGTACTGGTTGACGTCCTCCACCGCCAGCTCCATCGCCGCCTGGCTGGTCTGCCCCAGGGTAGACCAGTTGCCGGTCAGCGAGAAGAGGCCGCCGAGCACCACCTCGCGCGTGGCCGGTCCGGATGGATCGTTGTCGCACGCCGCGCCGCCCAGCGCGAGCGCGGCCAGGGCAAAGAGCCTGCCTGCCGTCCGCGCCCAGCTACTCCTCGAGGTTCGCAGTCGCATGGTTCATCTCACGGTGAAGAGGTGCGGGATCGGCCGCATCCCGCTCGTGCGGGGGCGACGCTGGATGGTAGCTTGCTGGAATCCCGAAAGGTGCTCGGCCGGCATAGGGTGCGGAGCGATCCTGCCGAGGCGGGCACACCACCGCCGCGGTAGTGCCGCGCTACGGGCTGGCGTTCGAGAAGTGGAGCTCCCAGGAGCCCACGCCGGTGAGCTGCATCACCGTCTCCTCGACGATCCAGACGTAGTGATTGCTCCGGGGAGGGTTCACGTAGAAGCTGCCCGGCCCGAAGCTGGTCATCCGCAATTCGTCGAACTCCTCGCCGAACCCCACGCGTGCCAGGCCCGAGAGAACCGTGACCCGCTCGTGCTGCGGGTGCCAGTGCGGCTGGAGACGCGCGCCCGCGGGCAGCTTGATCCGCAGGGTGAAGATCCCGTCGCTGCGTGGATCCCCTTCGAGCAGCATCATCTGCGTGCCGGCGGGCAGCGTCGGCGGGCCGGCTGTCCAGGCTGCGCTGTCCCCTCGCACCTGAATGGCGCCGGCAGGAAGCGCTCGCGGGGTCGCCGACTGGGCGTGGAGCAGGGAAGTGGTGAGGCAGAGGCCAACCAGAAGGGCTGCCGTCCGGCCAATCTGCGAAACCATCCTCATGGGTGCGCCTGCTTCGGGAAGGGGTGGCGCGGGTGCGCGGCTACCTTAGCTGCATCCTCTGGGGACTACCCGGGTGCAGGGGGCAATAGAGCGAGGGAAGATCCGCCGCGTCAAGAGGCGACTGAGCAGCCTCGCTACCTGCTCTTCCTCGAACTGAGGCAGGATGCCGGACCTCGACGGCAGCCGCTGGTCGCTCAGGCGCGGCGGCTGGAGACGCTGGGTATCCGTTCAGCGGAGGATGCCGTGGTGCGGTGAGGGTGGCGGGGCGGGAGCCGACTGGTGCCGCCCGGTGATCGCCGTACCGATGATCCGCGCGGCCGACCGCACCGATACGGTGAAGGCGAAGAAGGGCCCGAAGTCCTGCGTGGCGGCGAAGCTGGTGAAGTACAGCCCGGGAGCACTGCTCTGGAAGTGCTCGTCCAGCACCGGGAAGCCGTTGCTCGTCGCCACCGCTGCCAGCAGCTGTCCTCGTGCCAGGAAGGGCACCCGGCTCACCTCGACCTTGTAGCCGGTCGCCAGGATCACCTGGTCCACCTCCAGCACGGCGCCGCCGTCGAGCCGCACCCGCAGCGCGCCGTCGGGCGCCTCCTCACACGCCGCCAGCCGCGATTCCGGCCACACCCTGACCTCGCGAGTCCGCTCGGCCAGCCAGGGCTCGAGCTTCAGCCGCCCCTCCGTCCGGAAGCGCCGCTGTACCTCCGCCCGCTGCTCGGGCGTGAGCCGGCGAAACCAGCCGGGGTCGCCCTCCGTGCGCTCGACGAGCGCGGGAACCCACGACCAGTCGGACTCGGTGAACGCCGGCGCCGGGTGGCGATGGACGACGTGCACCTGCGTGGCGCCTACCTCCCACAGCAGAGCCGCGGTCTCGTAGGCGCTCTGCCGACCTCCCACGATCAGGCAGCGCTCTCCCGCCAGAGCCCCGAGGTCGACGAGATCGCTGGTATGGGTGTAGCGGCCGGCGGGCAGCAGGCGGGTGTACTCCTCCGGGAGATTGGCGAAGTACCCCATCCCCAGGGCGAGCACCACGCTCTCGGCGGTGATGCTCTCGCCGCCCGCGAGGGTCGCAGTGAAGTGCCCGTTGCCGCGGTCGAGCCGCTGCACCCGGGCGGGCAGCACCTCGATCCTCTTCTGCACCTGGAACCAGCGGGCATAGCCCAGATAGGAGTCGAGCGAGAGCGGCTGGACGTCGCTCGCCCGCAGCCCCTTCTCCGCCAGGTATCGCTCGATGGTGTGCTCGCCGGCGGGATCGAGGTGCCACTCGATGCCCGAGCGCAGCAGCATCCCCGCAGGCATGTGGTCGGTCCAGAAGCCCATCGCCTTGCCGACGACGCGGTGCTCGATCCCGAGCTCTCGCGCATAGGCGGCGAGCGCCAGCCCGAAGGGGCCGGCGCCGACGATCAGCAGCGGGGTATGGTCCACGGCAGCCCTCCTTGCTGTGGGAATGGGAACCGGGCTCGCCGCGCGGGCGCGGACGCCGAATCCCCGGTCAGCCCTCAGGCTCCACCATCCGGATCGGCCGGATCCCCCGCCCGTCCCACCAGGTCTTGACGACCGTGGCGGAGAGGATGAGCACCCCGCCCGCAAGTGCCCAGCGGCCGGGCGCCTCACCGTGGAGCATCCAGGCCCAGATGGGATTCAGGGCGGGCTCGACCAGCAGCAGGGTGGCGGCCTCGAGCGCAGGCACGTGGCGGATCGCGAGCGTCATCAGCAGGTAGGCGAGGCCGATCTGGAAGACACCCAGGTAGGCGATCACCAGCCAGTCCACCGGGGTCGCCTCCGGCACCGGGAGCGCGAAGGGGAGCGCGATCAGGAAGGCCATCAGATTTCCCGCCACCACCGTGGCGAGCGGGGAGCCGCCCCCCTCCGGCTGGCGCCCCATCCAGCGCAGCCCTACCACCGTCAGCGCCCAGGTGATCCCTGCCAGCGTCGCCAGCAGGTTGCCGCGCAGCGGGTCGGGCGCCGTCTCGACGGGCGTCTCCGCGCCGACGAAGAAGAGCACCAGCCCCAGCCCCACCGCTGCCATGAAGAGCAGGTCGGTGCGGCGGATCGCCTCACGCAGCAGCAGCGGCCCCAGCAGCAGGATGTAGAGCGGGGCGGTGGACTGCAGGAAGATGGTGTTCGCCGCGGTGGTCAGCTTGTTCGCGGTGACGAAGAGGATCATCGTCGCCGCGTAGGCGAGGCTCACCAGCAGCACCTGCCAGCTCCACCCCCGGCGCGCCGCGGGGATCAGCAGGAAGAGCACCAGCGCCGCCACCCCGGAGCGGAAGCTCGCCACCTGCCAGCTCCCCAGCGCGGTCGCCTTGATCGCCGCCCCGCCGGTCGAGAAGAGCACCGCAGTGGCGAGGAGCTGCAGGCGGTGGGTGTGCAGCGGCTGATTAGGCGATGGGCTCACCAGGTGCCCACTCTGGGGAAGAAAAACGGCACGCCGCTCCTCTGGTATGCCGCGTACTGCGCACCGTACGCCTCCCGCAGGCGGAGTTCCTCGTGCACAGAGCCGAGCACGAGGTAGAGCGTGCCAACCAGGTTGAAGGCAAGCCGCCGCGTGGTCAGGTGTGGCGCGAGCCAGAAGAGCGGAACCGGAGAGAAGTTGAGTGGGTGCCTGCTCCAGAGGAAGGGACCCGCGGTGGTGAGCGCGCCGCTCGTCGGGTCCCGCTCCGGCCCCTGGGCGGCGGGTCCCGCGGGGATCTCCTCGCCACGCGCCCACGCGCCGACGCCTTCCAGACCGCTGATGCGAGCGAGGCCCACCTCGTGCGCCGCGGCGTAGGCGTGCGCGAGCGCGGCGATCTGCCCCGCCCGCAGCACCCAGGCAGCCGGACCCCGAATGTGGTAGATCGTGCGCGTGGGCAGACGGCGGGCGTAGAGAAGCAGGGCCGTCGTGCTGAGGGCCGCGTGCGCGATGAAGAAGGGGCGGTAGAAGGCGCGCTGGAACCGCTCGCCGAAGGCGAACGCAGCAAGACGCTTGGCCGTGCGGCTGGCCAGTGCGCTGTGGAGGCCGCTGTACGCCAGGGTAGCCAGGCCGAGCTTCAGGGCAGGTCGCATCGGTCTCCTTTTCCAGCCGGTCGTCTCTGGTTGGATCCCCAGGTGTGGGTGCATCATCGTAGTGCGTCGTACGCCTGCGGGAATCGCGCGCCTGCTCGGCGCGAATGCCCGTGAACAGCGCCACGCTTCAACATAGCACCGCACTTGAAAACATGCACTGCCCTCGCCCACTGCCGCGACCTGTTAGGCGCGAGAGGTAGCGCAAATTGTGATTCGCATTACACTCCGTCGTCAGCTCACCGCTTTCTTCACGAGCGCGACGATCGTCGCCTCTTCGGCGGGAGTCAACTCCTTCAGCGCGAAGGCAGTCGGCCACAGGGCGCCGTCGTCGAGATTCGCCGCGTCGCTGAAGCCGAGCGTCGCGTACCTCGTCTTGAACTTCTGCGCGCCTTGGAAGAAGCAGACGACCTTGCCGTCCTTGGCGTATGCGGGCATCCCGTACCAGGTTCTCGGCGAGAGGGCTGGCGCGCTGCCTTTGATGATCGCATGGAGACGCTCGGCCATGGTGCGATCCGGTTCCGGCATCTCGGCGATCTTCGCGAGCACAGCCCTTTCCCCGTCCGTCTTGTCCTTGTTCGCGCGCGCTTCCGCCTTCAGCTCTTGGGCGCGCTCCTGCATTGCGGCTCGTTCCTCGTCGGTGAATCCCTTGGACTTCTTGCCCGTCGCGGTAGTGCTCGCGGCGGAATTATGCGTATCCTTCTTTGGGCTCATGGAAACTTCCTCATATTGACTTGTGTTGGAAACCTCGCCGCAATTCGGGCCGGACCCGCGCGATTATAACGCGCGCCGCCTAACGCCGCGGCTACGTGGCGGAGCACCAGCGCAGGAGATCGCAACCGGCGCGAGGCCAGAAGGCAGATCTTTCGGGCAAGCAAATCGTCAATTTCGGTGTGCCGCGGCACCGCACTGCGCCGCCCGCAGCAGGGTTGCCCCACCACGAATGTTTGCACCTTCACGCACCAGGACACACCCCTGGGCGCGAAGATGCGCAACCAGCGCCCGCCGCTTCATGCCGCCACGCTGACCTTCACCTCCTCGTATGGTTCCCCTTCGGCCGCCGCAATCGCATCGGCGCGGTTCATCTCCAACGCTTCCTCCAGGGCGGACTGGAGGTTGCTCAACAACTCCTCCCGGCTCTCTCCCCGCGAATCGACGCCGGGCATCTCCTCCACCCAGCCGATCCACCATCGGCCGCGCTGCTGAACGACAGCGGTATAGCCATGCATGTGACCTCCTCATGGAGGAACTTCGCTCGTGAAGCGATTGTAACGACGGGGGAGGCAGATGGAAAGACCGGCTCCTGAAGGTCGAACAGGCGCTACAACCGAGCCACCGCAAGGCGCCCCTCGGCCTGGGAGTCGCAGACCGGCGGCCATGGCAAGACAGCGCTGATACCACACACGATAGACGACGAGCAGTCGTCGGCTTGACTTCGTGATCACCCGCGAGGAGTATGCGCTCCGCAGCTCCGAGGCACACGTCTGCGCCTCCCTGCTCAACCCCGTCGCCGAAGATCGCTTCCCCGCCGCGCCCGCCTGGGCTCATACCCAGTAGGCTCTCAGGGAGAGACCGGGGTGCTTCTCGCTTCCCCACTTGCGAGCAGGGCGTCGAGATCTGCACGATCGAAAAATCGTCCGCCGGACACCACTGCCTGGATCTGCTGCGTGTTGCGGATGTCCGACAGCGGATCGGCACGTAGGAGGACCAGATCCGCGACCCTTCCAGGCTGGATCGTTCCCAGCTCAGCCTGCATACCGAAGAAGATGGGCGGATTCCGGGTGGCCGTCTGCAAGGCCTCGAGCGGGGTCATGCCTGCGTGCTCCACGAGAAGTTGAAGCTCCTCGTGCACGCTGAATCCGGGGAAGATCAGCGGCACACCCCCGAAATCCGATCCGGCGAGAAGGATGACTCCCGCCTCGTGGAGCAGGCGCAGGTCGGCCATCTCCCGTCGGAGGTGCGTCTCCCAATCCATGGGAGGCTCTAGCTCTGTCAGGGCGAGAGCCGCTCGCCAGTGCTCCAGTACAGGCGGGGGAAGGTAGCGGCGGCGAGGATCCAACTGGTCGAGCGTGTCCTGGATGATCGCAGCGGCCTGGCCCTGGCCGCCACGGAATGTCAAGGCGGTGACAACGGTGGGGACCACGATCACGCTGTCGCGCGCGAGCAGCGCCATCGCCTCGCGGCGTTCGGTCTCGCTACGGCTCCCCAGGGCGAACGTGATCGTCTCCGTATGCTCGAAGCTGTCCGTTCCCGCTCCCGCCTCCGCCAGACCAAGGCCACGCGGTGTATGTGCGGCCAGCGGTATTCCCAACCGCTCGGTCGCCTCGGCCAGGGCTGTGTAGGTTGCGCCGTGAACGTTACGAACCTTGATGAAGTCGACGCCCAGCCGCATGAGGGAATCGGCCAGCGGGAATGCCTCCTCCGGGGTGCCCAGAGGGACTCTGGGGGCGATTTCGAATACATGGCGGAGCATGCGGCCGACCTCGCCCTCCATCCCGAACACTTCCTCCACGGCGCGCAGCCATTGCGCGCCCTCGATCAGAGGTCCGGCCATCAGGATTCGCGGCCCGATGACCTCTCCGCGCGCGACGCGGTCCCGCAGGAGCGCAACACCCATATTTCCCCCGGCGTCGCGAAGACTGGTCACACCGTTCGCGAGGAAGACCGGCAGCAGTTGCTCGGCACCGGCTTCCGCGAAAGAGAGGTGCACGTGTGAATCCCAGAGGCCCGGGATCAGGTACATCCCCTCCGCGTCGATACGACGGGCTCCGCGCGGGATCTGGATCCGGTCGGTATGTCCCACGGCATGGATACGATCTCCGATCACCACCACCGTCTGGCTCGCACGAGCTGGTGCACCCGTGGCGTCGATCACCGTCACGTTCGTGAAGGCAAGTGCCTGTGGCTGAGGTATGGATTGCGAGGGCTGAGGCAAGGGACAAGCCGCAAGCAGGCTCACCAGGGCGAGGAGGAGAAAGCGCATCTGGATCTCCGGTGTTGAGGACGTTCCGTGCCGCTCGACCCTGCACGACCGCTGCCCGACGGGCGGAGAATAGCGAGCCCTGCACAGAGGAGCAATGTCTCTGGTGCGAAGTGGGCTCCTGGCGGTGTAAACGGTCGTAGATGAAGCAGGCGGGGGAACAGCCTAACCGATGCCGTTCAGGGGAGAGCCCGTGGGTTCGCTACAGCGGAAGCTCACGTGAAATCATGCCCGCGGGTTCGTCCACGGCAGGCAAGTGTCAGGCGGGGATCTCGACGTATCGTGATGTGCCCCCACCCTCCTCGCCGAAGAGCCATGCCCATTCGAAGTGCAGTCGAAGTACGCCAGAGCCATCGAGTGAGACCCGGCCCTCGGACGTTCCGCTCAGGAGCTCATAGCTGGTTGTCACGCACTGGAAGAGCAGTGTAATGCGATCTGCCTCCACGATCCGTCCGACCAGCTGGCCGGTGAGGATTCGACCGCCGCTGTACGATCCGGTGATCGTGCCATCCTCTTCGACAAAGTACTCGAATACCGTCTCCGCGGTGGACCGCCCGTGCCTGTTGTCTTCGGCGACGAAGCGCCGGCCGTGAATCTCCCGAGCGAGCATCGTAGCTATGGAATGAGGAACCCAGTGTTTCAGCTGCTGACGCAAATCCGCTGCGGAGAAGCCGGAGGCATGCTGCAGGCCACCATCACAGGCCGGGGCGATTCCTCGGCCCCTTCCTCGCTCGCGTGGTTGCTGCAAGTCCTCATTTGACAGCAGGTCGAGCCCGCGGCGGTCGGGTCAGCCGAGCAGATCCACGAAGACCATCGCCGTCTCCGACTCAACGTCCGGGAGCAGGTCGAGCCCGGAGCTCCGATCGAGCCGGATGTCCAGGAACACGGGGTCCGGCCGCGCCCGTACGGTGGGCGCCAACATACTCCCGGGTGCTCCGGTACGCGAGTCTGCTCCGGCGGACTCGTCGCCGCGGAAGCTTCTTCCGTCCAGACGCTGCGTGCCTCCGTCCGCCGATGATGGCAGCGCACCTCCCGGGATCGTCGCCTGACGACCTTCTGGATCGCGCCCGTACCCATCCTGCTCGCCTGCCGTCTCCCGAGCCGCCCCACCAGCGAATGAATTCGCGGCTGGGACTGCACGAAGCCCACCTGCGTGGGCTGCATGGGCAGGATCTCGCCGTAGCTGCGCAGTACCTGCCACCGCAGAGTCCGCGAACCTTCGTGGGCACTGAGCGCGAAGCGCGAAGAACCTTCGTGGGCACTGAGCGCGAAGCGCGAAGAAGGTGGACTTCGTGTCTTTCCAGCCGCGGTTTCAGTAGTATGGTGCGCGCAGCGCAGCACCGCCGCCGGGCGCGGAGCCGGACGAAGCCGCCGCTGAATTTCCCAGCGGTATCATAAAAAGCCATGCTCATAGGAGGGGGGATGAACTTCGATGGCGATGCTTACCTCGGTGCGGTCACCCGATCGGTGTCCGAGCTGGAGTACGACGGAAAGCCGGCCCGAGCCGTCCAGCTCACGCGAACCTTCAGGACGTCGGTGGAGGATCTGTGGGATGCCGTCACGAACCGCGAACGCCTGCCTCGGTGGTTCCTCCCGGTCAGCGGAGAGCTGAAGCTCGGCGGCCGGTATCATCTGGAGGGCAACGCAGGAGGGACGATCACCAGGTGCGATCCCCCGCACCTTCTCTTCCTCACCTGGGAGTTCGGAGGCGAGGTCAGCTGGGTGGAAGTCCGCATGGGTGCCGAGGACGACGCGCGTTCCCGGCTGACGCTCACCCACATC
>JBPCIT010000248.1:0-16829 GCA_051006015.1 Longimicrobiaceae bacterium | reverse complement strand
CGGTGGCCCCGCCCACCGCGAGCGCCAGCGGCACCAGCAGCTCCGCGTTCCCCCTGCCGATCACCTCGTCGATCAGGTACTTCGAGCTGGCCGGCAGCACCAGCCCCGCCAGCCGGCTGACGACCATCAGCACCAGTCCGATGCCGAGGTACCGCCGGTGCGCCCACATCAGCTCCCGCGCTTCGCGCCAGGCGGAGGCGGTGAGACGCTGCCTTTTCTTGTCTGTCATTCCAATATCCTGTCGTCAAGGGCGGCAAGCGCCGTTGCCCGCACGTAGGCGCTCAGGCGCTCTATTTCGATGCCGCCCTCAGTCGTAATCGCCGGGCGCCATGGTACACCTGCTCATGGCGTCCAAGCTTGCATCCGCAGCCATGCAGATACAGCTTGTATCCGTACAGAAAAACCCGGAGGTAGAGATGGCAGACACTACACACAAGAGCCGCAAACGGTCCCCCAACATCCGTAGGAAGAACCTCAACATCGACCAGACGAAGCTGGATCGCGTGGTTCAGCTCCTCGAGGCGAGATCGGAGACAGAGGCGGTCGATCAGGCTCTCGACCTGGTGCTCTTCCGTCAGGAGCTGGTCGAGGGGGTGCGGCGCATCGCCGGCAGCGGCGGGGTGGAGAACTTCTTCGGCGACGGCGCGGAGACGTGAAGAAGTACGTCCTGGACACCCAGCTGTATGTCAACGCCTTTCGGAGCCGGGATGCCGCGGCGGATCTCGAGCGGTTCTATTCGTCCTTCACTCCGAGCTGCTATCTCAGCTCCGTCGTGCTGCACGAACTCCTGATCGGTAGCAGCGACCCGGCGAAGGCCCGGCAGATCCAGCAGGAGACCGCCATGCCATTCAAGCGGACAGGCCGCATTATAGCCCCCTCTCACAGCGCCTGGGAGCGATCTGCCGAGACGCTGGCGCGCCTGGCGTGGGAGGAGGGTTTGGACCGCAGCACCGTGCCGAAGTCGTTCGTCAATGACATCCTGCTCGCTGCTTCCTGCCGTGAGGCGGGAGTCACGCTTGTTACCGAGAATACACGCGACTTTCTGCGAATCCGCCGCCTGATTCGCTTCGAATTCACCGCTCCCTGGCCGACCTGACCGGTTCCCTCCGCAGCCGCTGACAATCAAGGCGGCGAGCTGCACCCAACACGAGCGTGTCGCGGGCTGTAGGACTTGTCGTCGAACCGCGCCTGGTGCTACAATCAGCCACACCAACCATCTCACTACGGAGGTAATCTGATGAAGCTTCTCGCTGCGCTGCTCATCGTTCCCCTGCTCTGGCCCGCCGGCTCCGCGGCGCCCGCCCTCAACCCGGTGGAAATCACCGAGTGGACGGTGCCCTGGGCGGAGAGCCGCCCGCGCGATCCCTACGTCGGCCCGGACGGCCGGATCTGGTTCGTGGGCCAGCGCGCGGATTACGTCGCCGTTCTGAACCCGCAGAGCGGCGAGTTCAAGCGCTTCGAGCTGGAGGAGGGCGCCGGGCCGCACAACCTGATCGTGGATCGGCAGGGGCAGATCTGGTACGCGGGGAACCGCGCCGCTCACATCGGCCGGCTGGACCCGAACAGCGGAGAGATCACCAAGTACCCGACGCCGGAGGGGGTACGCGACCCGCACACGCTGATCTTCGACCGGAACGGGGACATCTGGTTCACCGCGCAGGGGAGCAACTACGTCGGCAAGTTCACTCCCGCCAATGGCAGGATGCAGGTGGTGCGCGTCCCCACCGCCAACGCCCGTCCCTACGGCATCGTGGTGGACTCGAAGAACCGGCCCTGGTTCAACGAGTTCGGCAGCAACAAGATCGCCACCGTCGATCCGCAGAGCATGCAGCTGCGCGAGTTCACCCTCCCGCACGCGGATGCGCGCAGCCGCCGCATCGCCGTGACCTCGGACGACAGGGTGTGGTACGTCGATTACGCCCGCGGCTACCTGGGACGCCTGGATCCCGCCACTGGCCAGGTACAGGAGTGGGCGGCGCCGGGCGGAGCGAGCTCACGCCCCTACGCGATGGCGGTGGACGAGCGGGACCGCCTCTGGTTCGTCGAGTCGGGGGTAGAGCCGAACCGGCTGGTGGGCTTCGACCCGCGGACGAACCAGTTCTTCAGCAGCACCGAGATCGAGAGCGGCGGGGGGACGGTGCGCCACATGGTGTACCACCAGCCGACCCGCTCGATCTGGTTCGGCACCGACGCCAACACCATCGGCCGGGCGCGGATCACCGAATGATGCGCGGGCACGGGTGGATGCCGCTGGCCCTCGCCAGTGCGGCGGTGGCCTTCCTGTGGGCGCCGGTGCTGGCCGTCGCCTACTCGGATCGGCCGCCGCCCGGGCACACCGGCGGCTTCGAGGAGCCGACCTGCCACGTCTGCCACTTCGACCAGCCGCTCGACGATCCCGCCGGCGCGCTAGATCTCCAGGGGGTGCCCTCCGACTACACCCCGGAGGAGAGCTACCGCCTCACCCTCCTGCTGACGCGGGCGGAGATGGCGCGCGGCGGCTTCCAGCTCGCCGCCCGCTTCGCCGACGGGGAGCGGGCGGGGCAGCAGGCCGGTACGCTGCGGGCGCTCGACGAGCGGGTGCAGGTGACCGAAGAGGGGGGAATCCTCTACGCCCACCAGACCCGCATGGGCACTTCCCTGGATGCTGCCGATACGGGACGCTGGACACTGGAGTGGACCCCGCCGGAGAAGGGTAGCGGCGCTGTGGTCTTCCATCTCGTCGCCAACGCCGCCAACGGCGACGACTCCGAGTTCGGGGACTTCATCTACACCCACAGCACGCGGGCCCTCACCCCCTGACCCCCTCTCCCACAAGGGGAGAGGGGAAACAGTACAGTGCTAGAGTCGGCATCAACCCCTCTCCCAGAATTGGGAGAGGGGTGCGAGCCTAAGCGAGCGGGGTGAGGGCTTGGAGGGGGAGGGAGGTCAGTGCACCCCCCCCATCAGCCGGCGGATCGGCCGGACGAAGAGCGCCAGGATGATCCCCGCCCCGGCGGTGGTCGCGACCACCGCGCCGAAGAGCTGCGGCAGTGGCAGCGTCTCGAACTGACCCGCCACCTGCCCGGCGATCAGGTTGCCGAGCGAGATGGACATGAACCACACCCCCATCATCTGCCCCACCATCCGGTGCGGCGCCAGCTTGGTCACCGTGCTCAGCCCCACCGGGCTCAGGCAGAGCTCGCCGATGGTGTGCAGCAGGTAGGTGAGCACCAGCCAGCTCGGGCTCACCTGAATGCCGGCGGCCACGCGCATCGAGGCGACCACCATCACCACGAAACCCAGACCGAGGAAGATCAGCCCCACCGAGAACTTCGCCGGGCTCGAGGGCTCCATCCGCCGGCGGCTCAGCCACACCCAGAGCCAGGCGAATACCGGCGCCAGCGTGATGATGAAGATCGAGTTGACCGACTGGAGGAAGCTCGCCGGCATCTCCCAGCCGAGGATCACCCGGTCGGTGAGCCGCTCGGCGAAGAGATTCAGCGAGGAGCCCGCCTGCTCGAAGCCTGACCAGAAGATGGCGGAGAAGACGAAGAGCACCGCGATCACCACCAGCCGCTTCTTCTCCACCGCGTCGAGCCCACCGGCGACGTACATGAAGCCGAAGTAGAGCAGCGCCAGCGTGACGATGATGATCCCGCCTGCGCTGGCGAGCCCGACGGCGGTGGTGAGGTCCACCACCCCGAAGGCCTGCAGCATCACCAGGAAGAGCACCAGCACACCGCCCAGCATCCCGGCGAGCATCAGGCTGCCGCGGCTCGTCGCCGTGCCCTCCTCTCGCGCCGCGTTGGGGTACAGTCCCGCCTCGCCGAGGTGGCGGCCGCCGAGCACGTACTGGACAACGCCGAGCACCATCCCCACCCCCGCCGCGCCGAATCCGAGGTGCCAGTCGATCTTCTCCCCCAGATAGCCCGTCACCAGCGGCGCGATGAAGGCGCCCAGGTTGATGCCCATGTAGAAGATGGAGAAGCCCGCGTCGCGCCGCGCCCCGGCGTCGCCAGGATAGAGCTCGCCGACCATCGTGCTGATGTTGGGCTTGAGCAGCCCCGTGCCGATGACGATCAGCGCCAGCCCCAGATAGAAGGTCGTGAGTCCCGGGATGGCCATGCTGAAGTGGCCGAGCGCGATGACGATCCCGCCCCAGAGCACCGCGCGCCGCTGGCCGATCAGCCGGTCGGCAACCCAGCCACCCGGCATCGCGGCCAGGTAGACACCGGCGGTGTACAGCCCGTAGATCGCCCCGGCGGTGGCGGCGTCGAAGCCCAGCCCGCCATCCGCGACCGCGGCGGTCATGAAGAGGATGAGCAGCGCCCGCATCCCGTAGTAGCTGAAGCGCTCCCACAGCTCGGTGAAGAAGAGCGTCGCTAGCCCGCGCGGGTGCCCGAAGAAGGCGGTGTCCTGCGGCACCCGCGGCGATCCGGGCGTGCCGACGGCCGCCACCGCACTGGCGGATGCGAACTCGGAGGTCGGATCCTTGGTCATGAAGCTGAGTGTGGGGTGAAAGAAAGCAGCTGGACGCGGCAACCGCTGGCCGCTTACCCTCCCGCGCGCCGCTCCCCAGGGCGCGCGTCGATCTGCCGCAGCAGCTCCCGCACCGCCGTATCCAGCTCGCTGTCGCGGCCGGTGTAGCTCTCCCCCACCAGGCGCTGCACCGGCACGTCCACCGGGCGCGGATTCAGCTCCATATTGGTGCCATCCATCGCATCCACCCGCATCCGCGGCAGGCGCACCACCGAGCCGTCGATCAGCTGGGTGTTCCAGGTGTAGATGATCCACCCGGCCGTCGGCTCGCCGACCACCTGGCCGAGGCCGTGGGCGCGGTAGCCCTCGGTGAAGTCCTCCGCGTCGGAGAGCGAGTGCCGGTTGGTCACCAGGATGGTGGGGGCGCCGAGGGATCGCTGCCCCAGCACCGTCCGTGCGGGCGCGGCGGGGAAGCCGCGCGGCGTCATCCGCAGGTACTCGCGCCGGGCTAGCACGTCGATCGCGTAGACGTTGACGAAGCCGCCGTTGTTGTTCCGCAGGTCCACCACCACTCCCTCGCGCCCGTAGTTCTCCGCATCGAGGTCCACATAGAGCTGCTGCAGCGAGTTCCAGGACATATCCGGCATGTGGACGTAGCCGAGCCGCCCGTTGCTGACGCGCGCGACGTACTCGCGGCTCTCGTTCACCCATTGCCGATAGAGCAGCCCCTTCTCCGTCTGCGCGTTCACCGGTCGCACCGCGACCTCGCGCCTCCCCCGTCCCTCCGGCGAGCCGGCCACCGTCAGCTCGACCCGGCGGTTGATCTTGAAGGCGAGCAGCTCGTCGAGGTTGGTGCGCGCGGTGATCGGGGTGCCGTCCACCGCCAGCAGGTAGTCGCCGGGGCGGATCTGACCGGTGACGGCGGCGGGACTCAGGGCGATCACCTCGGTGACGCGCAGTCGCCCCGCACGCTCGTACTCCGCGGCGTCGAAGCGCAGCCCGAGCCGCCCGGTGGAGGGCTGGAAGGTTCCGCCCGGTGCGCTGACGCCCAGATGCGAGGCGTTCAGCTCCCCGACCATCAGCGAAAGGATGCGCCGCAGCTCGTCCGGCGTGCGGGCGCCCGCCACATGCGGCGCGTACTCCGCGCGCATCGCGCTCCAGTTCACACCGTGGAAGCCGGGATCGTAGAAGTGGTCGTTCAGGTAGCTCCACGTCTGGCGGAAGACCTCGTGCTTCTCCTCCGCGAAGTCCACCTCCATCTCCGCCGTCACCGCCAGCGGGCGCGGCTGTCGGCTCTCGATCGGCACGATCTGGATGCGTCCCGCGTCGAGGTAATAGACCTCCTTGCTGTCGGGCGAGAACTGCGCGGCGCGCTTGTTCCCCGCGGTCGAGGTGAGCTGCCGCGCCACCGGCTCCTCGCGTGCCAGCTCGTCCAGCGAGTAGAGGTAGAGATTGTCCTGCCCCGCGGAGCTGCCGATCATCAGCAGCCATTTGCCATCCGGGCTGATCGTCTGCGAGCCCACGTCCACCCCGATGGGAAGGAGGCTGAGCCGCTGGCGGAACCCCTCCCACTCGATGCGCCCCGCGCGGCCGGGAGCACGCGGTACGGTATCGGGTGCGGGCGCTGCCATGGTATCGGTGCGCTGCGGCGCCAGCTCTCGCGGCGAGGGGGAGGCGGGCGGGTTCGGCTGCGGCGTCACCACCTGCGGCGTCTCCTGCCGGAAGAGATCGCGGAACTGGTCCTCGCGAAAGCGCGGGGTGCGCGGGACCAGGTCCACCCGCGCGATCTGCCCCACCTCCGTGCGCTGCCCGGTATTGAAGAGGAGGAAGGTGCTGTCCGGACTCCAGGAGATGGTGCTGGCGGAGACGTTGGCGAGGAAGCTCACCGGCCGGCTCGCTCCGCCCGCGGCGGGTACGATGTGCGCGTTGGTGAAGAGCCTCTCGCCGGTGGCGAGGTAGGCGATCCACTGCCCGTCCGGCGACCACACCAGCGCGCGCTCGGAGAGCAGCGGCGGCACGTCCAGGTAGCCGGTGGCGAGCACCCGCTCCCGCCGCGTCCCCAGCTCCAGCACCCGCAGCTCGCGCCCACCGCGCACGAAGGCCAGGCTGCGGCCGTCCGGTGAGAAGCGCGGCGAATGGTCCGTCCCGCTCTCCTGCGTGAGCTGCGTCTCCTCGCGGGTGGCGAAGTCGTAGAGGAAGAGCTGCGGCGTACCGCTACGCGCGGAGACGTAGGCGAGGCGGCGGCTGTCCGGCGCCCAGACGATCTGCGACTCCGCCGCGGGGGTGGAGGTGATGCGGGTGGCCTCACCGCCGTCCTTGGCCGAGGCGGCGAAGACCTCGCCGCGCACCACGAAGGCCACCTTCTGCCCGTCGGGCGAGATCGCCAGCTCCTGGAAGCCGCTGCTGAGGGTGAGCCGCTCGGGGGCCGTGCCGGCGGGCGCGCCGCGCAGCGCCACCGGCAGCTCGCGGGCCTGCCCGCTCGCCACCTCCAGCGTCCAGAGCCGCAGCCCGCGCTCGAAGACGATCGTCCGCCCGTCGCGCGAGATCGAGGGCCAGAGCACCCGCCCCTCGCTGAAGCCGGTGAGCTGCCGCGGCTGCCCGCCCAGCGGGCGCATCCACACGTTCTGCGCGCCGCCGCGGTCGGAGACGTAGAAGAGGGTGCGGCCATCCGGGCTCCACATCGGCCACTTCTCCTTCCCCGCCCCCTCGCTGAAGCGCTCGTAGCGCGGGGTGGTACCGCCGCCGCGCACCAGCCAGATCTCCGACTGGTCGATGTGACTGCTCCCCCGGCGCCACCACTGTCCGGAGGCGATCCCCCGCGCACTGATGGCGAGTGTCTGCCCATCGGGAGCGGGGGCGGAGAAGAACTCGTTGGTGTAGCGGTCCGCGCTCACCGGCATCGGGGTGCCGCCCTCGAGGGGGACGCGGAAGACGTCGTTCATCCCCGCGATGTCGCGGCTGGTCGAGGAGAAGTAGATCCAGCGCGAATCCGGCGACCAGCCGTCCAGCTGATCAAGCCCGTCATCAAAGGTCAGCCGCCGCAGCTCGCCGCTGGCGAAGGTGAGCAGATAGACGTCGCCATTCCCGGTGCGGGTGGAGACGAAGGCCAGATGGCGCCCGTCCGGCGAGTAGAGCGGGCGAGACTCGGTTGCCGGGTGCGAGACCAGCAGCCGCGCCTCCCCTCCGCCGGCCGGCACCGTCCAGATGTCCCCGCCGGAGGCGAAGGCGATCTCCGCGCCGTCCGGCGAGATCCCCGGCTCCGCGAAGGAGGGGACGGCGGGGTCGGCGCGCTGCCCGACAACGGGACCGGCGAGGGCGACGAGTAGCGTCGCCGCGAGCAAGCAAACAAGCTTCATGAGAGTCACGCGTAGCGCCGCCGGCCACCCTCGGCGGGGGAGAAATCGATCAGCAGCGCGATCACGATGCCCGCGATCGGCACCAGCGTCCACTCCCCGCCGAACCAGTTCACCACCGCGCTATACCAGAGCAGCGTCGTGGGGGCGAAGATCAGCCCCAGGATCGGCCAGAGCAGGGTATCGAAGATCCCCGCGAACCAGTCGGTAAAGAACCAGAGGAAGAGGATCAGCAGGCGCGGCCCTAGCAGCGCGAGCAGGACGATGAGACAGGGCATGGCGCAATCAGTTCAGGGGAAGTACTCGATCCGGCGGCTCCACGGCGCTACTCGCCGGGTGGCGTCTGGCACCCCTCGCGGCGCCGGGTGTCGGCGATCTGTATGATCCTCCACCCCTCCGGACCGCGGAAGAGCTGGAAGGCATTGACGCCGCAGTGGCTGAGGCGCTCTCCGAGATAGAAGGCGTAGTCCATCCAGGCGGTGGCGAGGTTGCCGTCCACGCGCACCTGGGTGTTCCAGATCCGCTCGTCCCACACCTCGTCGTGCGGGGTGCCGACCGCCGCGACGAAGGCATCGATGGCATCTTCCCGCAGCACGGGCGCCCCCTCGCGCATCCCGACGCTGACCAGCCGCGCGCTCGGGTGGAAGACGGAGCGCACGACTGTGCTGTCCCCGGCGCGCATCCCATCGAAGAGGCGCTGCACGGTCGCCATCACCTCCTGCTCGGCGCTCTGTGCCAGGGCAGAGGACGGGAAGGCCAGGAGGATGAGGAGCAGAGCAATCCGCAGCATAGGAAAAACCATCGGTGAAGAGGCGTCCAGCCGCGAGCCCGCTTGGAGCCGCGGCAGAGTGTCAGCGTAATCGAATGCGGCTCCGGCGCGGGCGCAAGGCTGGGCTCTTGCGCGCAGCGGCGCCCGCGGCAACCTTCCCGTTGGACCCGCGCTGGAGCGCGCGCAGCCGGACCCCGTGACCTCCCCCACCCTCTACGCCAGGATCGCATGCCGGATCCGGATCTCACCTCGACAGCGCACCTCGAGCAGGCGCGGGAAGTCATCTGGGATGCCCTGCAGATGCTCGAGGACGCGCAGAGGGTGCTCTTCAAGGCCGGTGACCACTACGTCTCCGAGGTGTGGGGCGACGGCGTGAGATCGATCATCGAGCTCGCCGAGCGCATCACCGAGCTCTCCGGCGACCTGACCACGGTTCACATCGAGATCGGACGCCTGGTGCGCCGGGACAAGGGTCGGGAGGAGCAGCAACCGGAATGAGCCCGAGGGGAGCGTAACGCCTCCTCGGCCGATGGCGGATCCTCGTTCCCACTCCCCAGCTGAGGAGCTGCGCGGCGGTGCGAGCTCAGCGCCGGTGGGCAATCACCTGATCGATGTAGCGGTCGAGCCTTCTCAGCACCTCTACCATCTCTCCCCGGCTCTCGGCCGCAGCTACCTCCCGGGCGAACTCGAGGAACACGGCGCGAACCCGGGTACGCTCTGCCGCGTGATCCCGTTGTCGCCGCGTGGCAGTGCTCGCAGGGTGCTCCGCGGCTTGGGGAGCGCGGGTCGGCCGACGCCGCTCCGGCGCAGCCTCGGCTGGTGGTGGCGGGGCAAGCTGAGGCCGAGCTTCGGCGGGTGGCGGCGCGGGGGTGGCCGGCTGCGGCGTGGGGGCGGCAGTGGCACGCCGCGTCCGTGGCTCGGCGGTCTTCCGCTTCCTGGTCTTCCGCGTGCCGCGAGCACGCTTGTCCCGGCGCTGCGCTGCCGCCTGCTCGTGCGTTATCGGCACCACGTAGCGCGTGTGGAACTGCTGTGAGCTCTGCTTGCCGATCGCGGGGTCGAGTCCCTGAGCCATCTGGTAGAGCACACCGGTCGAGAGGTTCGGCCGCTTGTCGAGCTCCGCGCGCACGCGCTCGAACACCTCCTCGTTCCGCTCGGCCATGGGCATCGCAGGTAGAAGAAAACTGCAGGGGATATTGATAGTGACGGAATAGCTAGCACGTCCGTCCACTCTGCACAACCCCGGAATGCTCCTGCTCCGCCTCGGCGGAGCGCGTGCCCATGCGCATGTGGCATCAGGAGAAAATCCGCATATCTTATCGCGACTCCCCGGCCCGGCATCGACACCACCTCGCGCATCACACGGAGGCAGCCCATGCACGCATGCCCGCTCTGCGCACGCAATGCCGTTGTCGGCGGGATTCTGCTGCTCCTCGCCGGGCTGCTGGGTGGCACGGCGGCGCCGCTGCCGGCGCAGACACCCACCCGCCAGGCCGACCGCTTCGAGGGGGTGCGGGCGTTCATCCGCCAGGTGATGCAGGAGAACGAGCTGGCCTCGGTGGTGGCGGCGGTAGCCAAGGACGGCCGCATCCTCTGGGAGGAGGGATTCGGCATGGCGGACCGGGAGCGGCAGATTCCTGCCACGCCGCAAACGCCCTACTCGCTGGCCTCCATCTCCAAGCCGATGACGGCCATGGCGATCATGATGCTCGCCGAGCAGGGCCGCATCGACCTGGATCGCCCGGTGGAGGAGTACCTGGGCGGGGTCAGGCTCACCGGCCTGGCGGGCGACGCCTCCGGTGCCACCGTGCGGCGGGTGCTCAGCCACACCGCGGGCCTGCCGCTGCACTACGAGTTCTTTTACGCGGGAGAGAGCCACCCGCCGCGCAACACGGATGAGGGGATCGCCCGCTACGCCGTTCTGGTGAACCCGCCGGGCGAGTTCTACGAGTACTCGAACCTCGGCTACGGCATCCTCGACCGTATCGTCGAGCGCGTCTCGGGGAGGAGCTACGACGAGTTCATGCAGGACGAGATCTTCGCGCCGCTGGGGATGAGCCGCACCTTCGTCGGCACCGAGGCGGCGCGACTCGAGGGGGCGGCGGTACGCTACGACTCCCGGCTGCAGCCGATCCCCTTCTACGACTTCGACCACCGCGGCGGCTCGGCGGTCTTCGCCAGCGCGCACGACCTGGTCCGCTTCGGGCTCTTCCACCTCGGTGCGCGCTCACGCGAACAGCGGCAGGTCCTGAGCCCCGGCAGCATCGCGCGGATGCAGCAGATTGCAACCCCCGGCTCCACCGCGCAGGGCTATGGCCTGGGGTGGGGCATCGTCGAGGACGACGGCGGCTACCGGCGGGTCTCCCACACCGGCGGGATGCCGGGCGTGGCGACGGTGCTGAACCTCTTCCCCTCCGAGCGGCTCGCGGTGGTGGTGATGACCAACAAGAGCGACCGCGTGGTCAATCGCATCGCCGAGGATGTCGCGGGCGCGGTGCTGCCGAGGTACGCCGCGGCGCTGCGCGAGCGGCGGGCGCGGGCCGCCGGCACCCCTACCTCCGACTTCGCGCCCACCCCGGAGCTGCTGGGGGAGTGGTCGGGGACGATCCGCACCTACCAGGGGACGCTGCCGCTCACCCTCATCTTCCAGCCGGACGGGGACGTACACGTGCGGATCGGCGAGCAGCTCCGCACGCTGCTCAACGACGCCGCCTTCCGCGACGGCCAGCTGACGGGCCGCTTCGCCGGGCACATCCCCACGCCGGATGCGGAGCACCACCGCCACATCGTGCTGCTCAACCTGCGGCTGCGCGGCGACGGCAGGCTCGGTGGCCAGGCGACGGCGCATACCCCTTCCGAGCCGCTCTACTTCGCGCTGACCTCGTACGTGGAGCTGACGAAGCGGGCGGCCCTCACCCCCTGACCCCCTCTCCCACGAGGGGAGAGGGGGAACTGTATGGTGCGAAGGTCAACATCAACCCCTCTCCCAGCATGGTGCTGCGCTTCGCGCACCAGACAACAGGGAGAGGGGTGCGAGCCTCAGCGAGCGGGGTGAGGGCCAGGAGGGGGAGGGGGGTCCTCGCGGCTGCACCATGAACTCACACAGGAGTAACCCAGCATGGAAGCGCTGATCAACGGTGTCCACCTGCGGTACGAGGTGCACGGCGAAGGAGAGCCGGTGCTGCTGGTCCACGGCTTCCCGCTCTCGCGCGAGCTGTGGCGGCCGCTGATCGAGCCGCTGCGGGAGCAGTACCGGCTGATCCTCCCCGACCTGCGCGGCCACGGCGAGAGCGAGGCGAGCGCGGAGATGAGCATGGCCCGCTACGCCGAGGATCTGGCGACGCTCCTCGACCACCTGGCCGAGCGGCGGCCGGTGGTGCTGGTCGGCCTCTCGATGGGCGGCTACATCGGCTTCGAGTTCTGCCGCCGCCATCCCGAGCGGGTGCGCGCGCTGGTGCTGGCGAACACCCGTGCGCAGGCCGACAGCGAGGAGGCCGCGCGGGGGCGCCGGGAGACGGCGGAGAAGGCGCTGCGCGAGGGGAGCGGGGTGGTGGCCGAGGGGATGATGGGCAAGCTCTTTGCGCCAGACGCCTCCGGGGAGCTGCGCGAGCGGTGGCGCGGCATCATGGCCGCCACGCCACCGGAGGGCGTCGCCGCGGCGCTGCGTGCCATGGCCGAGCGCCCCGACTCCTTCGACACGCTGCGCCGGCTCGACGGTCCGGTGCTCGTCGTCGCCGGAGAGGAGGACGCGGTCATCCCCGTGGAGGACGCGCGGCGGATGCAGGAGGCCGCGCGGAATGCGCGCCTCGAGCTGATTCCCGGCGCGGGACACCTCACCCCGGTCGAGCAGCCCGAGCGCTTCGTCGCGGCGCTGCGTGGATTTCTTGACACCCTTGGCTCTTCCGCGTCCGGTTCCTGATGCTCCGCTTCCTCACGATCGCCCTCTTCCTTCTCCTCGCGCTACCGGCGGCCGGCGCGGCCCAGGCGCTGCTGGTGCCGAGCACCCGCGCCCCCTACAGCGCGAAGTTCGATCTGCAGCTTCCGGATGCGCAGTACTTCTTCCAGCCGCAGACGCCGCTCGAGCGCGCGGAGGGGCCGTACCGCTTCCGTTTCCGGCATTCCGCGCTGAACGAGCTGCTCGACCATCCCGCCACCGTCAGCTACCTGACCGCGCGGGAGGGAGGCTTTCACCTGCAGCTCTTCCACATCCGCGCCACCGCCCTGCCTGCCGAAGCGCTGGGGCCGCAGGAGTTCGAGGTGCAGGCGGCCTCCGGAGAGGCGGTCGGGCGCGGCACCCTGCTGGTCGTCACCCGCGCCCCCGAGCCGGTAGACCTGCTGGGCGAGGACCTGACGCGCATCTTCGAGGCAGGGCGCCGGGCGCCGGTGCGGCTGGTGCTGCGCACGCATGGCAACTTCAGCGGGGAGCTGCGGGTGGTGAACGCCCGCGACTTCGAGCTCTCGGCGCTGCGTGAGGAGCCCGAAGCCGCCCCCGGCACGATGGTGCTGCACGGCGAATTGCGTCCGCTGCGCGCGGGGGCGAGCGAGCTACGCGTCTCGGTCGGGACGGCGGATGGGCGCGACGTGGAGCTCGCCTTCCCCGGCCTGGCGGTGCGCGACCCCGAGCCGTACCGCGTCACCATCTCCGGCGGCCCCCTCTACCTGGGCGCGCTCGGGCGCGGCTCGGCGCCGGTGGTGATCGAAGGGTTTCCCGAGGGGCTCGCCTCCGCGCCGACGGTTGTCGCCGAGCGCGAGGGGGAGCTGACGGCGGTGCGGCAGCGCTTCGACCGCGCCTCCGGCGAGCTCTCTGCGACTCTCGAATTCAGCGCCCGCACCCCGCGACAGCCGGGGAGCCGGGAGCTGCGCGAGGTGGTGGTGCGCGCCGGGCCGCAGCTCTTCACCGGGCACCTCGAGGTGGTCGGCGCGCCCGTCGTCTCGGCGGTACGCGCGGAGCAGCAGGAGCGCGCGGCGCTCGCCATCGGCGGGCCGGCGACGGTGCTGCGCATCACGGGGCAGAACCTCGACGGGCTGCGGCTGGACTGCTCACCGCTCGGCGCCGATGCGCGTTGCGAGCCTCTGGGCTCGAGTCCGAGTGAGCTGGTCGAGCGGGTGACAGCCGGCGCCGAGCTGCGCGAGGGAGAGCTGCTACTGCCGCTGGTTCCCGTCGGACGGCGGGCGGAGTCGGTGGCGCGCCCCCACGGCCTCACCGTGCGGGTGGCGGTCGAGCGGCCGGCGATTCCCACGCTGCTCACCCGTCCGGGGCTGCTCGAGCTGAACTGCCAGGCGCTGCGCAGCTGCCGTATGGCGCGCGGCGGCGAGTCGATGGTCGTCGGCGCGGAGGATGCGCAGCGCCTCCAGCTCCTGCTCCGCGAATCCCAGCTTCCGGCAGAGCACGGCTGGCAGCGGCTGGTGGTCTCCGTCACCCGCGTGCGCGGCGAGCAGCGGCAGACGGTGCGCACGCTCGGCTCGCCCGCCGCGCCGCGCACCTACCGGCAGGGCCTCCCCACCGATCCCATCTCCCTGCTGGACGCGGGGACCGACGCCCGGCATGGCGACCAGTTCATCGTACGCGTCGAGCACGCCGCCGAGCAGTACGCCGCCGAGCACCGCACGGGCGCGGCGGCGAGCGAGGGGTTCGTGCGCCGCGTCTACGTGGATGGCGGGCTCGCGAAGCGCATCACCGGGGACATCGCGGTGCAGCCGGTGCTCTTCCGCTTCGGCGGCGGCGAGGAGGGCGGCGTCACCCCGCTCTATCCCAATGCCGGACTCGGCGTCACCTGGCAGCCGCTGAACGAGCGGCTCGAGCCCCGTCTCTTCGCCGCCAAGCTCCAGCTCCTCGCCGCCGACATCAAGAGCGTCGGCCCGGGGGGACGCTCGATGCAGCCCGCCCTCTTCCTCTCGGGCAACCTGCGCATCCCCGGCACCGATCCCGCGCGGCCGCTGGTGCTCGCGCTGGGTGCGGCGCGGATGTGGGGAGACGAGCCGGGCTGGCGGATGCTCGCGGGGGCCGGGATGGACATCGGGGTGGCGCGGCTGATCTTCGGGGGATGAGGCGCTCGCCGCGGCCCCCTTTCTGCTGCTACCGCCCTTCATGAACGATGATGCACAGGTGGCGGCGCCCCCCGGCGCGGAGCTAAAGGCGGGTAGCGCCCGCCAGGTGCGGCCGGGTGCACCGCCGGCCGCTCCGCCGGCCGCACCACTGGCCGCGCTGCGCAGCGACCTCTTTGGCGCCCTCGCCCGCGCGATCTTCCTCGCCGCGGGGGTGCTCGTCCTCCTCTGGTTCCTGCACAAGATCACCGGCGTCCTGCTCTTCTTCACGCTGGCGCTGGTGCTCGCCCTGGCGATGAACGCGCCCGTCACCTGGCTCGAGCAGCGGCGGGTGCCGCGCACCGCTGCGGCGCTGCTGGTCTTCGTGGTGGTGCTGGCGATCGTGGTGCTGCTCGGCTGGCTCACGATACCGCGCCTCACCCGCGACCTGGTCACGCTCGTCAACGCGCTCCCCGCCTTCGCGACCTCGCTCGCCAACCGTATCGGTGACTTCCTGGGACACTATCCCGAGGTCCAGGACCGCCTGCAGGTGGAGGAACGGGCGATCTCTCAGCTCGTCTCCTGGTCGATGGGGGTGTTGAGCGGGATCTGGCGCTACTCCTTCTCCCTGCTCCTCCTGCTGGTGCTGACGCTGGTGCTGGTGAGCGTGGTACTCTTCATGGTGGTGAATCCGCAGCCGCTGCTGGCCGGCTACATCGCCGCCATGCCGCCGCACCTGCGTGACCCGGCGATGCGAGCCTTCTCGCGCGCCTCGCAGATGGTGGTGGGATGGGTGTTCTCGAGCATCATCATCAGCGCCATGAAGGCGATCCCTGCATACTTCGTCCTGGAATTCCTCGGCATCCCGGGCGCGCTGGTGTGGGCGGTCTTCACCTTCTTCGCCGACCTGGTGCCGCGGCTGGGCTTCTACCTGATGTCCATTCCGCCGGTGCTGGTGGCGCTCTCGATCGACCCGATGACGGCGCTCTGGGTGGGCCTCTACTACTGGGGGATCAGCGAGCTGCTGGGCAACTTCGTCGCGCCGCGCATCCAGTCCGCCACCATGCAGATCCACCCGGTCTTCCTGCTCTTCATCACCCTGGCGATGGTCAGCGCCTTCGGGCTGATCGGCGCTATCATCGCCACCCCCATTGCGGGGTTCATCCAGGTCTACTTCGACGAGTTCTACCTCTCCCGCATCCCCGAGGACCCCCAGCTGCAGCAGCGGGTTGGCGCGATGCTCACCCGCAGCACCAAGGTGCCGGAGGTGGGCCGGTGAACACCGGGGCGCAAGAGGTGATGGTCCGCGCATAGCGACACACCGCGGGATTGCGACCGAACCCGTAAGGTTCGATCTTCCGGAAGAGGAAATCAGAGACAGGAGAGAGCGACCATGCGGAATGAATTCACCGCGATCATCGAGCGGGACAGCGAGTGGTTCATCGCCTACTGTCCGGAAATTCCAGGAGCCAATGGTCAGGGAAGAACCAAGGAGGAGTGCCTGACCAGTCTCGCTGAAGCGATCGCGCTCATCCTCGAAGATCGACGGCAGGATGCCTTGCGCGGCATCCCCCACGACGCGCTGCGCGAGGTGGTGACCGTCGAGTGAAACGCAACCGGCTGCTGCGGCATTTGCGGATGCACGGCTGCTATCTGAAGCGGGAAGGTCGATCTCACTCGCTGTGGTGCAATCCTCTCACAGGCGCCGTCGAGGCGGTGCCCCGCCATACCGAGATCGCAAATCAGCTGGCAAGGAAGATCTGCCGTAGTCTTTCCATTCCCGAGATCGGCGGCTGATTGCGCCACGGCGGCGCGTGCACGATCGTCACGCTACTTCAGAGGCTGCGTACATCGGTTGACCGAAGACACCCGCGCGATACACGACGAGATCCTCTCTCTACTGGAACCATCCGGTGCTACGGCGGTCCTCGACCTCGGCTGCGGCCGAGGGTATCATCTGCAGCGGCTTGCCGGACGGGTATCGCAGGGGACGCGTCTGGTCGGGATCGACGCACCTGCCCGCTCCATCGAGGAGGCGCGCGCCGCTGTGGGAGCGGACCCCCGCCTGGAGTTCGTGACGCACGACCTCACGATGGGAATTCCCTTTGGAGACGGGGAGTTCGATCGCGTCCTCTCCATCAACCTGCTCGAAGCGATTCCCGACAAAGCCGCTCTGCTAGCGGAAGTACATCGGGTGCTGCGCCCTGAAGGCCGGGTCGTGTTCGCGC
>JBPCIT010000247.1:0-12190 GCA_051006015.1 Longimicrobiaceae bacterium | reverse complement strand
CTACTTATCCGGAGCGAAAGCCGCACGGTTCATGACATTCTCCGCCGGATCGCGAAGGGCTCCTTTGTCATGGACCCGGATTTCCAGCGCGACTTTATATGGCCGGAGGATAAGCAGAGTAAGCTCGTCGAGTCCGTCCTCCAGCCCTTTGAAGGTGCAATGGGCGAACGCGGTAAGATGCAATCTTCCAAGGAGTTGCGTGTCGTCCATGCCCGTCGCAGGAGACCATTTTTTCGAGAAACGCAGCCATTTCGACTACGGATCGAGTAGCTCAAGCTGTTCCCGGCGCTCCGCCGGTGATCGCCTCACCGGCCGGAAACCCGCGAAGTACCTGCACTTTTCTTTGCACCTTCAAAGGTCTGGGTTGGGAGAACCCGGCCGTGCTCGCGTCACACGCGGCATCCGGCTCCTACCCGAGCCGGCGGGGTCAACGTCCAGCCGCCCACAGCCGGAATGATGTCAGCCATGTCGTGGAGGGTGCGCGGACGGCGCAACGGGCCGACAGGGTTTGTCCCTACCTGCCTCTTTATCCTGGTGGCGGCTCTTCTGATTGCGGGTTGCGAGGGGCGCCTGGATCGAGTTCCGGCGGCCGGGATGCAGGTCGCGGGCGGTGACGCGCGGCTGGGTCCGCAGCTGATGCGCGAGTACGGCTGTAACACCTGCCACGTGGTTCCCGGCGTGCGGGGGGCAGACGCGCTGGTGGGACCTCCGCTGATCCGCTGGTCGCGGCGCACCTACGTCGCCGGGCTGCTGCCGAACACCCCGGAGAATCTGGTGCGCTTCATCCACGACCCGCAGCAGGTGCATGCCGAGTCGGCAATGCCCAACACGGGAATCAGCGTGGACGAGGCCCGGCACGTCGCGGCCTATCTTTACACCCTTCGCTGAGGCAGTGCCGCGATGGCGACTCTGAGGCTATTGCTCACCTCCTCGATGGTGCTCGCGCTGGGCCTCGGCGCGTGCAAGACGCCCCGTCAGCCGATCGAGGTACCCGAGGGGAATGTGTCGGGGGTGTGGTCTGCGGAAACGGGGCCGGCGGGCGAGATGCGCTGGCAGCTCTCCCTGGAGCAGGGGGCGGCGGGGAAGCTCACCGGAGAGGGCTCGCTCGTCGATCAGACTCGCTCCACTTCCTTCTCGGTCAATGGCATCCGGGGGGAGAACACCATCAACTTCGATCTGGACACGGAGGATGCGAAGGCGAAGTTCGACGGGAGCATCATGGACATGGAGACGATCGTGGGAGAGCTGTACCTCGAGACGGACACCCTTCACGTCACCTTTACCCGCCCTTCACCGTAGCGATTGCGACATGCCCGAGATTCGTGGATTGGGCGGGAACGCGGCCGGGACGGCAGTGTATCGGGACGGGGAGCCGGGTCCCGCCAGCGGCTGGAGCTCCGGCGGCAGTGTCACGGGCGCGACGCCCTCACCCGTGTGAAGGAATCGATGGACATTCTCGAACGGATCGAAAGCGGGCTCGATACGATCCGTCCTGCCCTGCAGCAGGACGGCGGGGACGTGGAGTTCGTCCGCTTCGACGACGATTCCGGTATCGTGGAGCTGCGTCTGGTCGGCCTCTGCGGGGCCTGCCCGATCTCACCCACGACGGTGAAGCACGGGATCGAGCGGCGCCTGAGGCAGCTCGTGCCGGAGGTGACCGAGGTCCGGGCGCTCTGAGGTCCGTTGCCGGCCGCCGCTTTCGCCGATGCTCTTCGCGGGCGTCGGCGATTTCTTTTGCGCTGTAGCGCTGGCCCGGCTCTCCCCGGCACGCGTATCTTCGGAACGACGTCTCCTGCCGCATCGCGGCATATTTGCAGAAGGAGCATGGCACAAGGATGAGCATCGAGCATGATCGGCTGCTGCGACGCGTTGCCGCGGCGCTGACAGGGATAGTGGAGCCACGCTCCGGAGAGGACGTGATCTCCTCGGGTCGGGTGCGGGAGCTGGAGGTGAAGGAGGAGGGGGTCGTCCACTTCCGCTTCGCGCTGCAGCCGGAGGATCCCGGCACGCTCGTCCGTCAGGCACGCGCCGCCGCCGAGGCGGTGGAAGGGGTGCAGCGGGTCAAGATCAATGTGGTGCTCCCTGCCGCGTCGCAGGCGCGGGCGCCGTCTCAGCAGTCGGGCCTCCAGCCGCACAGCGTTCCGGCTCCGACGCCGGATCCGCAGCTCATCACCGGCATCGACCATGTCATCGCCGTCAGCTCCGGCAAGGGCGGGGTCGGCAAGAGCACCGTGGCGACCAACCTCGCCGCCGCCCTCGCCGCCGAGGGGCAGCGGGTGGGACTGCTGGACGCGGACATCTACGGTCCCAACATCCCGCTGATGTTCGGCGAGCGTCGCAAGCCCGTGGTCTCCGGCGAACGCGGCGCCGAGAAGATCGAGCCGCTCGTGGCGCACGGGGTACGGCTGATGAGCCTGGGCTTCCTTCTCGAGGAGGAGCAGCCCGCGGTGATGCGCGGCCCGATGATCGCCAAGATCCTGCGTCAGTTCCTCGAGCAGGTGAACTGGGGCAAGCTGGACGTGCTGGTGGTGGACATGCCGCCGGGCACCGGTGACGCCCAGCTCTCGCTCGTCCAGACGGTGAACGTGGATGGCGTGGTGATGGTGACCACGCCGCAGGACGTCTCGACAGGCGACGTCCTGCGCGCCATCCGCATGTTCGAGCGGGTGAACACCCGCGTGCTGGGGGTGGTCGAGAACATGAGCGGCTTCATCTGCCCCAGCTGTGGCGAGACGCACGCCATCTTCGGCACCGGGGGCGGGCAGAAGCTCGCTCAGGCGACGGGCGTGCCCTACCTCGGCGAGGTGCCGCTCGAGCTGGCCGTCCGGGAAGGGGGCGATGTGGGGGCGCCGGTGGTCGTCGCGGCGCCCGACTCCGCCGCGGGGCGCGCCCTGCGCGGGGTCGCAGAGCGGGTGAGGGAGCTGCTGGGGAGCTAGCTATCCAGCCACTTGCGATCGGCTGCGGAGAGCCGGCGCGATCTTCCGCCGCGGCGTCCGATCAGCTTCAGGATCAGCCAGCCGAGCAGCAGCAGCGGTGCAACCTTGAAGAGCAGGAAGCCCGCGACTCCGAATACCACGGAGAAGACCACGCCGAGCAGCGCCATCGCGACGGCGAAGAGGACCACGCCGGCCAGGCCGAATGCGAACAGAGTGAGCAGGGCACCAAGCATTTTTTCCTCCAGTATCGTCAGTCGATCCACTGTACGTCGATGGAGCCGAACGCCGCCTGAAGCTGCACCGTCAGGCGGTGCGGCGCACTCTCCCAGTTGGGGCTGTAGTACTCGTCACCACGCTTGATCAGCCCCTCTCCGTTGAAGGTGGTGAGGAAGGAGCCGCTTCGCACCACCCGCACTCCCAGCTCCCGCGGAAAGCGCAGCGTCATCGATCCCAGGCCCAGCTTCACGGAGGCGGTGGCGTTGCGCGTCCAGGTGCCGCCGAAATCCAACACGGTCTCTCCGACCCCGCCCTCGAACTCGAAGCGCTCCGCGCGTGTGTTCGCCAGCCCGCGCGTGCGGAGCGCCGCCGCGCCCGAGCGGATGCGGACGTACTCCGCCGCGATGCGGTTGGGGCTGTCGAAGCTGAGCGCGGTCTCACTCGCTCCCGTTGACACGTCGACCGAGCGCAGCGTCATCGCCCCCAGATCGAGCCGGGCCTCGCCCGCCCCGAACCTGAGCTGCAGCGCCATCGGGACATCGGGGGATAGGGCAACCGTCGCGCGGCCGTTGCGCGAGGAGCCTCGCGGCATCGAGATGCCCGAGCCATCGCGGCTTTCCACCCCGAGCCGCAGGCTGCCCGAGCCACGGCGGTACTCCGTCACCGGCGTGAGCTGGTCCTCGTCGTAACGCAGCTCGAACGAGTAGAGCTGCTTCCCAGGCGAGCGGGAGAGCTCCAGCGTGCCCGCCATGTAGCTCACCTGCACGTCGAGCTGCTGCTCCCCCTGGAGCTGCCGCGTCGAGGTGAGCGTGCGCCAGCTCTGCGCCTCCGCCGGCGCCGCCAGCAGCAGGCTTGCCGCGGCGAGGAGCAGGGCGCCCCACAGGCTCCCCGACCGCTCAGACACGTGGACCGGCGACGAAGGGATCGTCATCGAGAATCGTCTCGTCCAGGGGGTCGAGGGTCGGATCCACGCTCGCGAAGGTCCGCCGCGTGCCGGCACGCGAGAGGATCACGGCTCCCAGTCCGACCGTGAGCGTCGCCCAGATCGCCAGATACGCGAAGAACCTGATCAGTCCTCCCACCCAGCCCAGGAAGGGCGTCATTCCGACCAGATACCCGGCGACCACGGGGGCGAAGAGGATCACCAACCCGGTCGCCAGATACGCATACGAGTTGTGATGGCGCAGGTTGTAGGGGGTGCGCTGCTCCGAGGTGCGCTCACCGATCGCATGCGCGCACGCCAGCAGGCCGAAGGTCGCAGCGGCCGCAACGGCCACGGGATAGAGCGGGATGGCGACGAGCAGCAGCGGGATGCCGACGATCGAGACCGCGAGTGCCACGATCAGGATCACGAAGGCGGGGATCACCAGGAAGAGCGCGGCCAGCCCGACTGCCCCCGAGCGCACCGTCGAGGCCCGGATGGTATCGTTGACCGTGCTCAGATATCCATGTCCATAGAAGACGAGCGCGGCACCTATTCCGCCGAGCACGAGCGCGAGCGCGAGCGTCGAGAAGATGCCGGCGATCCCACGCCCGATGCGGCCCATCGCCGAGGAGCGGGATCCCTCGGAGCGGACCTCGCGTTGCACCGTGGCACCCGTGATCCCGGGGACCCGGTCCATCGTGCGAAGCTCACCGCCGATCTTGCCTCCCCGGTTCTGGAAGCGGCCGCCCGCCACCACCACGTCGCCATTGATCTGACCGCTCTCGTAGAGGACGAGGTTGCCGCCCACGACCACCGCGTCTCCCGTGACCTGCCCGCGCACCCGCAAGTTGCCGCCGATGACGAGTACGTCGCGCACCACCTCGCCCTCGTCGATCGTGCGGTTGCCGCCGAGGACGCTTACGCGATCCTCATCGTCGCCGAACTCCATGGGCTCAGGCGCCTCCGGTGGCTCGGGCGCTTCGGGAACCTCGATGGTGATCTCCCGCTCGACCTGCGCCCGGGCGGTCGCCGGGACGAGCGCTCCCGCGGCTACCAGCAAGGTCAGGAGGAGGGCGTACCCTCGCGAGAAGCTCAGTGAATCAGTGCGCATAAACAGTCCCCCCCACCGGGGTGCGAAGTAGACGGTACAGGGTCCAGGCCGAGAGCGGAATGCCGACGGCCAACAACAGGGCTCCTCCTGCGAGTATCTCCACGGGCATCTCGAGCAGCCTCTCGACGAGCGCGTTGCCCCAGGCCAGGACGCTGCTCTCCATCACCGCCACCAGCGTCCGCGTCAGCAGCGACCATCCGGTGTCGCGCATCCACACCCCTCCCCACTCGATCAGCGCGCTCGGCGCGAAGAGCGGCTGCGAGACGAGCCACGCCACCAGCGCGATCACCGGGAGCGCGGGCGCCATGCAGGCGAGCAGCAGCAGGATCCATCCTCGTCTGGTAGCGGGCAGCCAGCGAACGAAGCGGGCGAAGAGCGGATCCGCCACCGGTGCGATCCTGACCCGGGCCATGACGGCCGCACCGAAGTCGATCGAGGGCTCGAAGCGCGGCAGCCCGGAGAGTGCCACGAAGAGCGCCCGGTATCCCTCGAGCTCCGAGGCGCAGCGCGCACAATCCTCCACGTGGGCGGCGACCTCCGCCTGCTGCTCGGGGGGTAGCTCCCCCTCGGCGAGCAGCTCGAGTGTCCAATCCGACGGGTGTTCGGCCGGGTGAATCACAAAATCACTCCCTGGAAAGTGCGTGTCCTTCATCGCATTCTACGTGACGGCGATCAGCCAGGTTTCACGTTCAGCAGCGCAGGTGCGCGAGCGATCCTCGCAACTCGTTCCGCGCGCGGTGGATGTACGTCTTCACGGTCCCTAACGGCACGCCCATGACCTCGGCGATCTCCTCGTACGGCCGACCCTCGACGTGTCGCAGCAGGATGGCCGTGCGGTACTCTGCACGCAGGGTGCCGATCGCTTGCTCGATCTCCTCTCCCAGCTCCTTCGCCTCGAGGTACTCCTCGGGATTCTCGGTGCGCGACTCGACGGTAATGCGGCTGGATTCGATCTGCTCCTCCGTGACCGCGTGCCGCGAGCCATCCAGCGAGACGGTTGCCAGCTCCTTCTTGCGCAGCGCATCGATCGAGAGGTTGCTCGAGATCTTGAAGATCCAGCTCGAGAACTTGTACTTGGGATCGTACTTGTCGAGATGGTTGAAGACCTTGACGAAGGTCTCCTGCGACAGATCCTCGGCCTGCTCGCGGTCGCGCACCATCCGATAGATGAGCGAGAATACCGGCCGCTGGTAGCGCTCCAGCAGCTCACGATACGCCCGCTCGCTCCCGGCGCGGGCGCGAGTGACGAGATCCTGATCGGTCGCTTCTTTAAGATCCAATGGCCTGCGCGAGAAGTCGGCTCCGTCGGTCCTCTGCCATTACGAGGGCGCCGCACAGAAGTTTCAGCGGCAGGCGCACGGGCGCGGCTTGCTTCGGATGGGGAGCCGGGATAGCTTTGGCGCGTTCAACACACGTTAACACGCAACTACTCGCGATGCCAAGCACATCCGCCCCGTCCTCCGTGCTGCCGACGCATGGGGATAAGGCCGCCCATGTGCGGCGGATGTTCTCCGCCATCGCGCCGCGCTACGACCTGCTCAACCACCTGCTCTCCCTGAACATCGACCGTCGGTGGCGGCGCCGCGCGGTGGACCGGCTGGGGTGGGAGCGGGCGCCGGAGGGCAGCTACCTCGACAACTGCGCGGGTACGCTGGACCTGGCGGTCGAGCTGGCGCAGCGTCCAGGCTTCCGGGGGAGCGTGGTGGGCAGCGACTTCACCTTCGCCATGCTCGAGCGCGGCGTGCATAAGGTCGAGCGGCTGGCGGTGGATCCGCTCTGCGCCGACGCGCTGGCGCTCCCCTTCGCGGACGCCTCCTTCGAGGGAGCCACCGTGGGCTTCGGGGTGCGCAACCTCGCGGATCTGGACGCGGGGTTGAAGGAGATGGCGCGGGTGCTGAGGCCGGGCGCACGGCTGGTGATCCTCGAGTTCACCACCCCGCACTGGCAGCCCTTCCGCGCGCTCTACTTCTTCTACTTCCTGCGCGTGCTGCCGCTGGTGGGGCGGCTGGTCTCCCGCCATGGCTCGGCGTACAGCTACCTGCCGGAGTCGGTGCTGCACTTCCCCGAGCCGCCCGAGCTGGCGGCGCGCACGGAGCGCGCTGGCTTCGCGCGCGTCGGCTGGCGGCGGCTGACCGGCGGGATCGCGGCGCTGCACTGGGGCGAGCGGGAGTGAGGGGATGCTGCTTCCGCTGCTCTCGACCGCTCTCTTATTCGCCTTCATCCTCTGCTGCGTCGTCTCCGCTGTGCTCCAGATCCTCGCCTGGTCCCGCCACTCCCGCGAGGGCGTGCCGGTATCCGTGCGCGCCCTCTGGAACCCCGACGGGTACTTCGACGAGATCGGCCGCCGGCAGATCGGGCTGGCGCGGCGGCTGATCACCGTAGGAGGTATGGCGTATCTGCTCTTCGGCGCGCTGCTGGTGGTCGCGCGGCTCACCTCCGCCACGTAGATGAGGCGCCGGTATGAAGATCGAGATCCCACGCGAGCCGATCGCTGAGTTCTGCCAGAAGTGGAAGATCACCGAATTCGCGCTCTTCGGCTCGGTACTGCGAGAGGACTTCGGCCCCGAGAGCGACATCGATGTGCTGGTCACCTTCGCGCCGGATGCGCCATGGAGTTTGCTGGACATCGTGCGCATGCAGCACGAGCTGGAGGAGCTGTTTGGACGTCCGGTTGACCTGGTCGAGCGCTCAGCCGTCGAGAAGAGCGAGAATTACATCCGGCGCAAGCAGGTGCTGAGTTCATCGCAGGTCGTCCATGCGCGATGAGCGTGCGTGGTTGCTGGACATGCTCCTCGAGGCGAGGCGCGTGCGCCGCTTCGTAGAGAATCGAACGTGGGAGAGCTTCGCTGAGGATGAGCAAGCCGTCTACGCCGTAACCAAGGCGATCGAAACCATCGGTGAGGCAGCCCGCCAGCTTCTCAAGCAGATGCCGGCGATGCGCGCGGAGCACCCGGAGGTTCCGTGGACCGAGATTGTCGGCATGCGAACTGTACTCGCGCACCAGTACTTCCGGATCGACATTGCCCGAGTCTGGCAGGTAGCGGTCGTAGACGTGGAGCGCCTGATCAGTGTACTCGAGCCTCTCGTTCCCCCGGAGGAGCAGGGATGAAGAGCAGGGGACTTGGCAACGACGCGGATAATTCGCCTCGAACAGGGCGATCTGAATGACTGATCACGTGATGGAGGGTCAGACCCTGCGCGGGCGCGGCCGGATGGTGGACTACGCGAATCTGGTCAAGCTGCCGCACACCGTCTTTGCGCTCCCCTTCGCACTGGTGGGGGCAACGCTCGCCTCGTATCGCTACCCGGTGCGCATCACGGATCTGCTCTGGATCCTGCTTGCGTTCACCTCGGCGCGCTTCGCGGCGATGGGATTCAACCGCATTGCGGACCGCGCGATCGACGCGAAGAACCTGCGCACCCGCATGCGGGAGATTCCCGCCGGAAAGCTGACGGTGCGCGAGGCGGTGGTGGCGGTGGCGGTGGCGAGCGCCCTCTTCCTGCTGAGCGCGGGGATGCTGAACCCCCTCTGCCTGGCGCTGGCGCCGCTCGCGCTCGGGTGGATCTTCTTCTACTCGTACACCAAGCGCTTTACTCACTGGGCGCACCTGGTGCTCGGATTCGCGCTGGCGATCGCGCCGGTGGGAGCGTTTCTGGCGATCTCCGGGCAGTGGAGTGATCCGCCGGGGGTGCTGCTGGCGATCGCCGGGGCGGTGCTCTGCTGGGTGGCGGGCTTCGACATCCTCTACTCGCTGCAGGACGTCGAGTTCGACCGCCGCGAGGGGCTGCACTCGGTTCCTGCCGCACTGGGGATTCCGGGGGCGATTCGGGTCTCGCGGCTGCTGCACGCCCTCTCCGTGGGTCTCTTCCTGCTGCTCGGCGTGCTGGTGCCGGAGCTGGGCGTGCTCTACTTCGCAGGGGTCGCGTTGATCGCTGGGATGCTGGCGTCCGAGCAGAGCCTGGTGCGCGCCGACGACCTGTCTCGGATCGATGCCGCCTTCTTCACCATCAACGGCGCGGTATCGATCGTCTTCTTCGCCATCGTGCTGCTGGAGCGGCTGCTGGCGTGAGAAGTGATCCCGCGGCGCCGGTCACGCTGGGGATCACTGGCGCTTCCGGGGCGCCGTACGCGGTTCGGCTGCTGCGGGCGCTGAACGACTCCGGCACGGCGGTGCGCCTGCTGCTCTCGAATTACGGCTGGCGTCTGCTGGCGGAGGAGGCGGGGATCGACGACCTCGACGCGCTGCGTGCCGCCACCGGCGACTGGTCCCGGGTCGAGATCTACGACGCCGGCGACCGCGGCGCGACCCCTGCCTCTGGCTCCGCCCCCTCCCGTGGGATGGTGGTCTGCCCCTGCTCGATGGGTACCCTGGCCTCGATCGCGGCGGGCGTCTCCCGCAACCTGGTCGAGCGCGCCGCCGACGTGGCCCTCAAGGAGCGGCGCCCCCTCATCCTGGTGCCGCGCGAGACTCCCCTCTCCCTCGTCCACCTCGAGAACATGACGCGGCTGACGCGAGCGGGAGCCACCATCCTCCCCGCTGCCCCGGGTTTCTACCACCAGCCGCGCACCATCGAGGACCTCATCGACTTCGTCGTCGCCCGCATCCTGGATCATCTCGGCGTCGAGCACCGGCTGGGCCGGCGCTGGCGCAGCGGCGAGCAGGGAGCCGGCGGCATTCCGGACGAGGTGCAGAGGGCGGTGGACGAGTGAAGCTTGGCATCATCTCCGATACACATGGGCTGCTGCGCCCCGAGGTGTTCGAGCACTTCGCGGGCGTCGAGCACGTCCTGCACGCGGGGGACGTCGGGCCGGCGGATCTACTGGTGGAGCTGGAGGCGATCGCGCCGGTGACGGCGGTCTGGGGGAACACCGATGGATGGGAGATCCGTCAGCGCTGCCCGGAGGTGGCTCAGCTCGAGTTGGCAGGGGTGCGGATCGTCGTGCTGCACGGGCATCAGCTCGGCTCGCCGACGCCGGAGAAGGTAGCTGCGAAGTACCCGGAGGCGGGACTGGTCGTGTTCGGCCACTCGCATCAGGCGGTGATCCGCCAGGTCGGCTCCGTGCTGGCGGTCAACCCGGGCAGCGCCGGAGCGCGGCGCTTCCGCACGACGCCCACCCTGGCACTGGCGACGCTCGCGGAGGGGCAGATCGACGCCGAGCTGATCGAGCTGGCGGAGGGCAGGTGAGCTGCTTCGCCGCGAGTGGGCGTGGGAACCCGCACGCCGGTCCGTGGGTCCAACGCCGATCTCCCGCACTCGTGCGATGTGACCCACTCACCTTTGGTTTGGAGAGAAGAATGAGGCGAACGCTGTTGGTGGTTGCTGTCGGTGCCGGGCTCGGGATGGCTGCGGCGCCGCTGCCGGCGCAGACCGCGACGGATGACCCGGTGCTGCGGCGGATCTGGGCCGAGGGGATGGAGAACTCGCAGCTTCCGCGGCTCGCGCAGACGCTGCTGGACTCGATCGGGCCGCGGCTGACGGGGACGCCGCAGAAGAAGGCGGCGCACGATTGGACGGTAGCCACCTACCAGGGCTGGGGGATCCAGGCGCGCAACGAACAGTACGGTACCTGGCTGGGGTGGCGGCGCGGCGTCACGCACATCGATCTGCTTGAGCCGCGCGTACGCACGCTCGAGGGGATGAACCTCGCCTGGAGCCCGGCGACGCAGGGGCCGGTGAGCGGCGCGGTCGTGATCGTACCGGAGGTGGCGACTGCCGCGGAGTTCGAGGCGTGGCTCCCGCAGGCGCGTGGCAACTTCGTGATGGTCTCCTTCCCGCACCCCACCTGCCGCCCCGACGACAACTGGGAGCGCTGGGCGACGCCCGAGACCTTCGAGCGGATGCGCGCCGAGCGCACCGCCGCCTTCGAGGCCTGGAACCGGCGTCTGCAGGGTACGGGGGTTCCCCCGCGCGATCTGCCGCGCCGCCTGGAGGAGGCGGGTGCGCTGGGGGTCCTGACCTCCAACTGGTCGCAAGGATGGGGGGTGAACAAGATCTTCAACGCCCGCACACAGCAGGTTCCCACGCTGGATCTGAGCTGCGAGGACTACGGGCTGGTCTTCCGCCTGGCGCAGAACAACCAGGGGCCGGTGGTGCGCGTCAATGCCGAGGCCGAGTTCCTGGGGGATGTTCCAGCCCTCAATACCGTCGCCGAGGTCCGCGGCCGGCAGCGTCCGAACGAGTACGTGATGCTCTCCGCGCACTTCGATTCCTGGGATGGCGCCTCCGGCGCGACTGACAACGGCACCGGCACGGTGATCATGATGGAGGCGATGCGCATCCTGCGCGCCGTCTACCCGAACCCGAGGCGCACCATTCTCGCCGGCCATTGGGGTGGCGAGGAGCAGGGGCTGAACGGCTCGCGCGCCTTCGTGGCGGACAACCCGCGCATCGTCAACAACCTGCAGGCGCTCTTCAATCAGGACAACGGCACGGGCCGGATCGTCACCATCTCGATGCAGGGCTTAACCCGGGCCGACCAGCACTTCAACCGCTGGCTGGGCCGCATCCCCACCGAGATCACGCGCCACATCACCCTCGAGGCGCCAGGCACGCCCGCTACCGGAGGCACCGACCATGCCTCCTTCGTCTGCGCGGGCGCCCCCGCATTCAACCTCAGCGCGCTGAGCTGGGACTACTACACCTACACCTGGCACACCGACCGCGACACCTACGACAAGATCTCCTTCGACGACCTGCGGAACAACGCCACCCTGGTGGCGATGCTCGTCTATCTCGCCTCGGAGGATCCGCAGCGGGTGCCGCGCGACCGCCTCACCGAGCTGCCGCCCAATCCGCGCACGGGTGAGCCGATGTCGTGGCCGGCCTGCGCCCCGCCCGACCGCAGTGCGGCGGTGAGCCCGCGGATGTAGCGCCGGAACGATAGCGGGCGTGCGCGGCGCACGCCCGCTCATGGCGAAACGTGTCGGATGGGGGGGTAGCAGTGGTGTCCGGCTGCACGAGTTGGGGCGGGCCGCGCAGGGTGGTGAGGAGAGTTTCGGC
>JBPCIT010000246.1:0-4047 GCA_051006015.1 Longimicrobiaceae bacterium | reverse complement strand
GTGTGGCCGGTCGGATTGTCGTAGATCGCCGTGAGCCTGTAGTCGTGCTCGGTTCGCAGCGGCACGCCCAGCCGCCAGACGAGGTTCCTGACCGGCATGGCGACCACGTTGCCCTCCGCATCTACCTGCGGACGCGCCTCCCAGATCACGCGCCCGGCGGTGACGTCCTCGAAGCGCAGCAGCACAGCGTGCTTGTGCAGGTGCCCTCCCATACCGAGGATGCGGCCCGCGACGGCGGGGCGCCCTTCCCAGCTCTTCTCGGTGCGCCCGGGAGGCAGATCGAAGGAGCGCGCCCCTGGCCGCATTAGCACATCCATGTAGAACGGGTATACCGAGAGCATCGGCGCGCGAGTCGTGGCTGGCGCATAGCGCATGCGCACCCGCGCGGCGGCGGTCTCGACCCTCACCCCCGTCGGGTCGTGGAGCATCACGGTGATCAGCAGCGTGTCTCCACGCTGCAGGGGATATCCGATGCCAGGAGGCGCGGCGACTCGCCCCGTCTTCTGCCCTGCCGCTCCGACGCGCCGCATGATGGGCGAGAACAGCTCCCGCTCCCCCGGGGCGATCAAGTTCAGGTGGTGCAGCAGTGTGCGCGGCAGCGGCCGGCCGGCAGGATCCGACAGCTCGACCTGGTAGCCGCGCAGCCACCCGGTAACGGGCACGAGAACCGCAAACGATCGGGACGCTGCGTGATGGTGATCGTTACCATCCGCATGCATGGGGATCGGGCCGAGGGTGATAGTGATCTCCCGCTGCGTGGCATCGTGCTCGATCTGGGCGCTCGCCTCCCCCTGGGCGGAGAGTGCCGTACCGGAGTAACCCAGGGTAAGGCCGACGACTAGCCACCCTGCCAGGACGGGTGCAGTGGGCTTGTGCAGGGAGAATCGGATATCCATCGCTTCCTCCGTGGTTGTGAACCTCGTGCGGGCAAAACAGCCCGGCGCTAGCCCGCCCGCGGCGGGCTCGCGCTGGGGCTCCCGCGTCTACCGCCGGCTACGCAGTGAGCCCACTGAGGAGACGGTCCCCTCGAGCTCGAAGCTCGCCTCGTCAGTCTCCCAGTTCACCTCGCCCCGCAGCACGCCACTGCCACTGGCGCCCGCAAAGCGCCCGCTGCCCCCGGTGATGGCATAGGTGCCTGCCACCTCGAAGAGCGGCCATTCCTGCGGCACCAGCTGCCCGTCGAGGGTGCCGTGGAGCTGGCTGCCATCGGCGCCGGTGAGCGTCATGGTGCCACCGGTGAAGGTGAAGGTGGCAGCATCGAGGCAGAGGAAACCCGTCGCCTCGGTTCGTCCCAGGTGCGTTGCCTGCCCGGAGCCGGTGAAGCTGACACCATAATGGACGGGGGGACAACCCGCGTGCCCGAAGATCCCCTCAGTCCTTCCCTCGAGGCGCGCCTTGAAGGGTACCTGCTTGGCGCTTTCCATCGTCTGCAGGGGCCAGAGGATCTCTGCCAGCTCGGGCTGCATCGGCAGGTCGCGCGTGCATGCCGTGGCGGCCGACAGCAGCAGCAGGATGGGGATGAGGTGCTTGTACATGGAATCCTCCTCTCTGAGAATGGAGCCGCGCGGTCCGGAGCCGTGTCGATTTTCCTTGCACGTGATCCGCCGCGGGTCTATATTGCGCCAGGGAGATCAAGCGCCTCTCCCGCGCCTATCATCCGTCCGTCAACATCCTTCCCAGGTGCAGTAACGTGTTCTCGCTCCTCCTTTTCGGCGGGGCATCGCTCCGCAGTTCGGAACAGCCGCTCAGCGGTCCCGTCACTCAGCGCCGACGCCTGGCGCTGCTGGCGCTGCTCGCCGTCTCCGGCGGACGGGCCGTCACCCGCGACCGGCTGATCGCCCACCTCTGGCCGGAGAGCGACACCGACCGCGCCCGGCACCTCCTCTCGGAATCCCTCTATGTCATACGCAAGGCGCTAGGCGATGACGCGGTGCTCGCCGCGGGCGACGAGCTGCGGCTCAACCCGGAGGTAGTGGCGACCGACGTAGCGGAGTTCGAGGAGGCGCTGGAGCGCGGGGCGGTCGAGCACGCGGTTTCCCTCTACCGCGGTCCCTTTCTGGACGGTTTCTTCCTCGGCGAGGCGGCGGAGTTCGAGCGCTGGGCAGAGGGCGAGCGTACCCGCCTTGCCCGCTGCTACGAGCGCGCACTGGATACCAAGGCAAAGGCACACGAGGCGGCGGACGACTTCTCCGCTGCCGCGGAGGCCTGGCGGCAGCTCGCGGTGGCGGATCCCTACAACTCCCGTGTGGCTCTGCAGTTCATGCGCGCGCTCGCGGCGACGGGCGACCGGGCGGGCGCTCTCCAGCACGCGCGCGTGCACACGCTGCTGCTGCGGGAGGAGTTCGATGCGGAGCCGGATCCGGAGATCGCCGCGTACGCGGAGCGGCTGCGTACGGAGCCGGGGCAGGCGAGCCTTCCGTCTCCCTGCCCGCTGCTCCTGCCGCCGCTGCGGACGAAGCGGAGATGGCCCCATCGGAGGCTCCCGAGGCAGGCGAGGCGCCTGACCAGTTCGTTCCGACCACCGCCGCTGTGGCCGCTCCGTCCGAGATCGAGCGGCGCGAGCCGCCCGGATCGCCGCAGCCACCGCACCGCGGATCGGTAGCGCCGCGGCGGACGCTACGCCCCTCGTTCCTCGTCGCGACGGCGGGCCTGCTCCTCCTTGTCGCCGGTGTCGCGGTGCTCCGCTTCGATGGGATGCGCGACCTCGTGCCGAACGTCCTGCTGCCAGCCACCATTGCAGTGGATGAGCGATCGGTCGCCGTGCTCCCCTTCGTGGACCTCACCCCGCAGCGTGACCACGAGTGGTTCAGCGATGGCATGACCGAGGAGCTGATCAACACGCTCGCGCGGATCGAGGGTCTGCGGGTCGCCGCGCGTACCTCCGCCTTCGTCTTCAAGGGCAAGGACGCGGACGTTGGGGAGATCGGCACGAGGTTGGGAGTCCGCCACCTGGCCGGTGGAAGTGTGCGCAAGGCCGGCAACCGCCTGAGGATCACCGTTTGGCTCATCAACGTAGCGAGCGGCTACCATCTCTGGTCGGAGACGTACCAGCTCGACCTCGAGGAGGACATCTTCGCGGTGCAGGACGAGATCGCGCGCGCGATCGTGGGCACCGTACACCCCCACCTGATGGGAGAAGCTGCCGCTCCGCTGGTGCGCCGGGCCACCACTGACCAGCAGGCGTACAGCCTCTATCTGCAGGGCCGGTTTTTCTGGAACAAGCGGAGCCCCGACGGGCTCGCGAAGGGAATGGAGCTCTTCCAGGAGGCGCTGGAGCGGGACCCTTCCTTCGCTCTTCCTTATGCAGGACTCGCCGATTCCTACGCGCTGCTCGTCACCTTCGGAGCGCTCTCACCGCAGGAGGGGTATCCGCGAGCGCAGGGCGCCGCGGAGCAGGCTCTCGCCCTCGACTCGACCCTCGCCGAAGCGCATGCCTCCCTAGCGCTCGTCAAGCTCTACTACGAGAGGGACTGGAGCGGGGCGGATCGGCAGTTCCGCCGCGCCATCGCGTTGAGCCCCGGCTACCCGACCGCGCGTCACTGGTACGCAAACTTCCTTGCCTACCGGGGGGAGCCCCAGGCCGCGCAAGCACAGATGCGGCGGGCACTCGAGCTGGACCCGCTCTCCGTAGCCATCCAGACAGCCGCGGGCACGCTCCTGTACTATGACCGTCAATACGACCAGGCCGTCGCGCAGTACCGGAAGGCGCTCGAGATGGAGCCAGCCTTCTGGCCGGCGCTCTTGCAGCTCGGCAGCGCCCACCTCCAGCAGGGGCTGCAGCGCGAGGCGCTCGACGAGGTGGAGGAGGCCACCCGCCTCTCCGGCAACCATCCCATGCCGCTCGCCTTCCTGGGCTACTCCTACGCCGCCGCGGGCCGGCGCGACGAGGCCAGGCAGATCCTTGCGACGTTGCAGGATGAGGAACCCGCCACTACATCTCGCCAGTCTATGTAGCCGGGATCTATGCCGCGCTGGCCGAGCACGACTCAGCCTTCGAGTGGCTCGGCCGCGGCTTCGAGGCGCGCGACGACTGGATGATCTACCTGC
>JBPCIT010000245.1:0-4849 GCA_051006015.1 Longimicrobiaceae bacterium | reverse complement strand
CGGCTGATCGAGAGTCCGAGGCCCGTTCCCTCCCCCACGTCCTTGGTTGTGAAGAAGGGCTCGAAGACCTGCTCGCGGTCCTCGGGTGCGATGCCGGGGCCGCTGTCCTGCACCACCACCCGCACCCTGTCGGTGTCCGGCTCGAGCGCGATCCACAGGCGCCGCTCCCCCGCGTGCGTCGCCAGCGCCTGGACGGCGTTTCGCGCCAGGTTCAGCAGCGCGTGCCGCAGGAGTGTGTGCTCGCCGCGGATGACCACCGGCTCCGCCGGGAGTTCGAGCTGGAGCTGCACCCCCGCGGGCTCCGCATCCTTTTGGACGTGCGCGAATGCGGAGCGCACCAACGCCGTCAGGTCGAGCGGCCGGGCGTCGATGCCATGCCGACGCGCGACGTGGAGCAGCCCGCGCACGAGCTGCGCGATGCGGTCCACCTCGGCGAGGATCTGCTCCCCCTGGAGCCGAACGGTCGGCGCCGCGTCGGAGTGCGTGAGAATCGCCTCGGCACGCACTCCGATCACGTTGAGCGGCGAGCCCAGCTCGTGTGCCAGGCCGCCGGAGAGACGCCCCAGCAGCGCGTACCTTTCCGCGCCGCGCAGACGCCGCTCGAGGGCGAGTCGCTCCTCGGCCTCACGCAGCAGGGAGAGTCGCCGGGCTTCGAGCTGCGCGGCCATCGCGTTGAAGGCGACGGCCAGCGACGCCAGCTCTCCCGCTGCAGAGCTCACCTGAATCGGCTCGGGCACGCCCTCGCCGCTGAGCGAGCGCACTCCACGCATGATCTCCGCCAGCGGCGCGCGCAGCGTGCGGTTCAGCACGAGCATGACCGCCAGCGTGCCGGTCAGCGCCGTCAGCACCATCAGCAGAAACTGGCGCTCGCGGGAAAGGGCGATATCGTGCTCCATCACTGTCGCGTAGCGCGCCAGGATCAGCAGCGAGGCCGGCTCTTGCACGGGAAGCACCACCCAGCGTACCCGTTCGCCGCCGCAGTGCGCCCAGCCGCTGGGATGTCCCGCGTGCCGATCCGCCTCCAGGATGGAGCGACGCACGCAGGCCAGATCGCCCTCCCGGCCGCCGGCCAGCACCTGCCCTTCGGTATCGGTCACCGCCGCCACAATGGTCTCCGCGTCCCCAGCGAGCAGCCCGAGCACCCGGTCGAGGTCGGCGAAGCGCCGGTCACGTAGCGCATCGTTCGTGACGACCTGCAGCGTGTGGGCGAGGACCTCCGTCTCGCGGATCAGGCCGTTGCCGATCAGTTCCTCACGGGGCCCCTGGGTGAGCAGCGTGAAAACGACCATTACGGCAAAAAGGAGCAGGCTCAGGACCAGGATCAGGCGGGTGGCGATGCGCATGCGCAGTAAGATACTGCGGCGGGAGTTCCTGGGGGAGGAGGAGATCTCACCTCGTAGCCGGCACCAGCGGGGTCTCGGGATCGTGAAGAGGTTTACATTGCCGCGCCCGCGGCGTATTGTAAACGGCGATCCGAATCCCTCGCCCGTGTTCCCCCTCTCTCCCCCAACACGGAGAAGCAGCCATGATGTGGGTCCTCCTTATCGTCGCAGTGATCATCATCATCGGTGTCGTCGTCATCTACAACAGCCTGGTGCGGCTGCGCGTCCAGGCGGACAACGCCTGGTCGGACATCGACGTGCAGCTCAAGCGGCGCTACGATCTCATCCCCAACCTCGTCGAGACCGTCAAGGGCTACGCCGCACACGAGAAGGGCACGCTGGAGGCGGTGATCGACGCCCGCTCCCGGGCGATCAACGCGCAGGGCGCCGGCCCCGCGGCGCGCGCGGAGGCCGAGGCCGGGCTGGCCGGCGCGCTCAAGTCGCTCTTCGCCCTCTCCGAGAGCTACCCGCAGCTCCAGGCGGCGGGCAACTTCCGCGCGCTGCAGGACTCGCTCGGCTCCATCGAGGAGGCGGTGCAGAACGCCCGCCGCTACTACAACGCGGTGGTGCGCGACTACAACACGCGCATCCACACCGTCCCCTCGAACGTCGTGGCGGGCGCCTTCGGCTTCCAGCCGCGCGAGTTCTTCGAGATCGCCACGGCGGAGCGCGAGGCTCCCCGCGTCAGCTTCTGACCTCTCCCCTTCCCTCGCCGCAGGAGGTGCCGATGCGCCGCACGCTTCTCCTCGTCCTCATGCTGCTCGCGGGCGCGGCCCTGCCCTCCAGGCTGCTCGCCGCCCCGCTCTCCCGCTCGCTCACCCTCGAGCGCTTCGAGGCGGACATCCACGTCCAGCGCGACGGCGGCATCCTCGTCAAGGAGGTGCTGCAGGTCCGCTTCGAGGGCTCGTGGAATGGTGTCTACCGTGCGATCTCGCTCGGCCACACCAACGCCCGGGGCAAGCGTGAGCGGCTGCGGCTCTCCGTGCGCCAGGTCACCGACGGCTCCGGCAACCCCCTGCGCTACGAGACGGAGCGCGCGAGTGGCCAGCACAAGCTCAAGATCTGGGTGCCGGACGCGGAGAACGTCACCAGGACGGTGGTCGTCGAGTACCGCGTGGAGAACGCGCTGCGCTTCTTCGAGCAGGAGCAGCCCGAGGGGCTGCTGGACGAGCTGTACTGGCAGGTGACGGGCACGGAGTGGGAGATGCCGATCAGGAGTGCCTCGGCTCGGGTCTACCTGCCGGAGGGGGTGACGGCGCAGCAGGCCGCGGCCTACGTGGGTTCGGCCAGCTCGACGGAGCAGCCGCGCGACCTGCAGATCGAGGGCGAGATGGTGCGCGTCTCCGCTGGCCGCACGCTGAACCCCGGCGAGGGGCTCACGGTGGCCGTCGGCTGGCCGGCGGGCGTGGTGCAGCGCCCGAGCGAGGCGGCCCAGGCGGTCTCGATGGTGCAGCAGTGGTGGCCGCTGGTGCTGCCGCTGCTCGCCTTCCTGGGAATGTTCGGCCACTGGAAGCGCCATGGTCGCGATCCGAAGCGGCGCTCCGTCGCGGTGCAGTACGAGCCGCCGGCCGAGCTCTCCCCGGCCGAGATCGGCACCCTGGTGGACCACAGCGCGGACATGCGGGACATCACCTCGACGCTGGTGGACCTCGCCGTGCGGGGCTACGTTACCATCGAGGAACGGGAGGAGCGGCGGCTGCTCGGACTGGTCAAGGAGCGCGAGTACACCTTCCACCTGCGCCGGCCGGAGCGCGAGTGGGAGGGGCTCGCGCCGCACGAGCGCATCTTCCTGAACGGCCTCTTCGAGACGGCGTCGCTGCCGAGCCTGGTGGCCGGGAACGGAGGTGGGGCGAGCTGGTCCTCGCACGGAGCGGTCGAGCTGTCGGAGCTCAAGAACAAGTTCTACAAGAAGCTTCCGAAGATCCGGGACGAGATCTATCGGCAGCTCGTGCGGAAGGGTCACTACCTGAAGCGGCCCGACCAGGTGAAGATGATGTACGTGGTGGGCGGGCTCGTGGTGGGGGCGGGCGCCTTCTTCGGCGCGATCTGGGTGAACGAATCCGGCTTCGGGGGTCTGCACCCGATCGCCGTCTCCGTCGGGCTGGGGCTCTCGGCGCTCTGGGTGATCGGCTTCGGGCTCTTCATGCCCGCGCGCACCGAGCGGGGCGCGCGGGCGCAGGAGGCAGCGCTCGGCTTCCGCGAGTTCCTCGACAAGGTGGAGACCGACCGCTTCCGCCGGATGATCACCTCGCCGGAGATGTTCGAGCGCTACCTGCCCTTCGCGATGGCGTTCGGGGTCGAGAAGCGCTGGGCGAACGCGTTCGAGGGTCTCTACACCGAGCCGCCGGAGTGGTATCATGGCCACCATCACGCCGGCGGCTTCCATACCGCCGTCTTCGTCGGCGACCTGAGCCGCATGACCTCGCAGGCGGGGAGCACGATGAGCTCGAGCCCCAGCTCCTCCGGCAGCGGTGGAGGGGGCAGCGTCGGGGGCGGTTCGGGCGGCGGGGGCGGGGGCGGCTTCTGAGCGCAGTACCATTCATTCCGAGGAGAGAAGCGATGAGAAAGTACGGGAAAGGATCGGGTTCGCTGTTTTTGGCTCTTGCGCTGGCCGCGGCGTGTGCGCCCGCGCGCGAGATGCCGCCGCCGGAGGGAACACCCACCACGCAGCAGACCCCGGCGGCACAGACCCAGCCGGGAGCGGCCACTCCCGGGCAAACGGCGGCGCTCGCCTGCACCCCGTCAGAGCGGATGCCGGTCGAGGGCCGCACCAGCCCGTACGACTCGACGATGGTTACAGTGGGTGGAGCGCAGGCCAAGGTTTGCTACGGCCGCCCGGCCGCACGCGGGCGCACGATGCTCGGCGGGGAGGCGGTTCCCTACGGCCAGCTCTGGCGCACCGGCGCCAACGAGCCAACCATCATCCATCTCCCCTTCGCGGCGGAGATCGCCGGCGTTCGGGTTGAGCCCGGCTCGTACTCGCTCTACACCATGCCCGGCGAGCAGGAGTGGACGGTGATCCTCAACCGCTCGACCTCACAGTGGGGGCACGAATCGCAGTACACCGACCAGGTGCGCGCGCAGGAGGTCGGGCGCGGAACGGTGCGCAGCGAGCGCACCGACTCCCCCGTGGAGACCTTCACCATTCGTGCGGAGCCAGGCGGGCAGAACCAGGCCCACATTATCCTCGAGTGGGAGAACACCCGCGTGCGCATCCCGGTGGTGCGGCGGAGCACATAGCCGGCCTCAGCAGCCTGGCAGCGCCGCAACAGGCGCGGAGGTATGCCCTCCGCGCCTGTTGCTAATCAAGCCGTGAAGTAGCGCCAGAGCGCACCGTAGATCCGCTCGAGCGACTCGATCGAGCACCACTCCCGCGCCTGGTGCGCCTGCGCGGTTTCGCCGTGGCCGAAGTCCACCGCCGGGATGCCGCGGGCGGTGAGCCGCGCCACATCCCCCCACGCCCGCCC
>JBPCIT010000244.1:0-4683 GCA_051006015.1 Longimicrobiaceae bacterium | reverse complement strand
GGCTCGTCGGGCTGCAGGCCGCTTCGCGCGCGGGGGCTGCCACCCAGGTGGCCACGCGCGCGGCGGCCCGCGTGGGCGCGTGGGAGCGGACGCTCCGTGGCCTGCTTCTCTCGGCGGACGACGCTGCGCAGATCGCGCGCGCGGTGGCGGCGCGGCGCCGCCGGGCCGGAGGGGCGGTTTCAACTGCCCCGCACGCTCCGCACCCCCTGCCGAAGCAGAGCACTGCCGTACGCCATCCGCGCTGGGGGAGCTGGGTAGGAGAGTGGGGAACGGGCGATTCGATCGCGATGGCCCTCGCGCTGGCGTGCATCTTCCTCATCGCCGCCGCGCCCTGGCTCACCAGCCACAGCTACCAGACGGCGCTCGCGGCGATGCTGATCGAGCTGCGCCCGATGCCGTAACCAGTAGAAGTGGGGGAGGTCCCTCCGGTACGACAAAAGGCCGGCTCACGAGCGCGTGAGCCGGCCTTCGAACTGCTTTCCGGAACGTCCGGGATCAGCCCCCGCCCTCGACGCAGAGATCGACGTGGAAGCAGTTGCCCACGTTCTCGCGGTCCGGCTGGCTGCCGCGCTCCTTCTTCTCGTCGAGCACCATCCTACCGTCCGCTCCCTCGATGCGGAAGTACAGGTCCGGTCCGCCCGCCTCATAGCCGACGCCGCGCACCGGCGTGTCGCGGAAGTCCTTGCCCGAGAAGTCGATCCGGAACTTTCCTTCGGCGTCGGTCACCGCGGAGCCCAGGTCGTCGTCCTGCACCAGGTCGGCATCGAAGGCATGCACACGCAGACCCTCGAGCGGCGTGTCGCTGCCGCAGCGCGTCACGCGTCCGGTGATCACCCAGGAATCCAGCGCCGCGCGCACCTCGCACCAGAAGCGCTGCGAGATGTCGTACTCCCAGTAGGCGACCTGACCCTCCCCCTCCTGCTGCCATTCGGGCTGGAGCACGGTGATGGTGAACTGCACCGGCTCCTTGTCCGTCTCGGGGCGGTAGCCCCGGCAGGCTTTGCAGTAGATGTCCACCTCGAAGGGCTCGCCCGCGTAGCCGTGCGTCGCGCCCCGGTGGCCGAAGATCGTCTTGGTGCTGAGGTCGATGGTGAACTCACCATCGTCGTTGGTGCGCGTCTGCGCGAAGAACGCGTAGTCCTTCTCCCGCACCTCGTCCCCGTTGAGGACGGCAAAGGTGTGCTTCGGGTCCGCGCTGGCGAGCGTCTCGACGTCCTGGTCCGCGCGGGTGCGGTAGAGCTTCACCGTCATATCCGAGAGCGGCTCGAGCAGATCGGGGGAAACGTAACCGCGTAGTCTTCCTCTAAGGACGTAGCTCATGGTAGCGCCTCCATGTGGATGAAAGAAAAATCCGACCTGTAGCAGCCGTTCCGCAGCCCTGCGAATCAGGCATAATGTTGCACCACCTTCGGGTGCGGGGCAAGAGCGGCGGGTGAATGCGGGGTTTCACCCTGCGCCACGACCCTGCCGCGGCTATCCGCGCGCGCCCTGCACACCGGCTGGCTGGGCGGGGGCCATCTCGAGACGCGCCAGCAGGCGCTCGAGGCGGGGATCGGCGCGCAGACTGTCGAAGAGAGGGTCCACCCGCAGATAGATCAGGTGCGCCGCGTGCTCCTCGTAGGCGCGTTCGAGCCAGGAGAATGCCTGCTCCACATCGCCGCTGCCCAGCGCCGCGATCGCCAGATAGTAGGCGGATGTGTACTGCCGGGACGCCTGCTCCCGCAGCCGCGCGAGAATCTCCTCCGCCTGGCCACGCTCACCCGAGGCGCCGTACATGTAGCCCACCAGCGCCTGCGTCGAGGCCACCTCCCCGGCGATGCGGAGCGCCTGCTGGTGCGCGGCGATCGCCTCCTCGTAGCGGCCGAGCTGCCCGTAGGCGAGGCCCAGGGCGATGTGGGCGTTCATGAAGTCGGGGTCCATCTCGAGCGTGTGCAGACACTGCTCGACCGCGTTCTCGTAGTCGCGGGCGTAGTAGTGCACCCAGCCGACGGTGGTGAGCATGATCAGCGAGAGCGGCTCGAGCTCGAGCGCTCTGCGGATCTCTCCCAGACTCTCCGCGGGACGCTCCATCGAGGTGAGGAAGAGCGCGTAGCGATGGTGCGCCACCGCGTAGCTCGGGTTCAGCGCGAGGGCTCGCCGGAACTCGCGCTCGGCCGCGGCCCATTGCCACTCGAACTGGTGCGCCATCGCCAGCGAGGTATGCGCCTCCGCCAGCGTCACGTCGAGCTCGAGCGCCCGCCGCGCCGCCGCCTTTAGCTCGGGGAGCGCCCGCTCGGGCGGGAGAATCCCGTAGTCCAGGAGGATCGCGTACGCATCGGCGAGGCCGGCGTAGGCCAGCGCGTAGCCCGGATCCGCCTCGATGGCGCGGGTGAAGTACTCGACGGCGGTGCGCAACCCCTCGCCCGTGCGCCGGTTCCAGAAGTGGCGGCCCTTCAGGTAGAGGGTGTAGGCCTCGACGTCGCCCGTCGAGGTCTTCACCAGCGGCGCCTGCGCCTCGCCGGCCAGCGTGACCTGCAGCGAGGTCGCCACCGCGCGCGCGATCTCCTCCTGCAGGAGGAAGACATCTTCGAGCTGACGGTTGAAGGTGTCGGACCAGAGGTGGTAGCCCTCCTCGACGTCGATCAGCTGCACCGCGATTCGCAGCCGATCCCCACTCCGCCGCAGGCTCCCCTCGATCACGATGTCCACACCGAGCCGCTCGGCGATCTCCTCGATCCCCACGGACCTGCCCTTGAAGGCGAAGGAAGAGGTGCGCGCCGCCACCCGAAGGCCATCGATCTTGGTCAGCGCGTTGATCAGCTCCTCGGTGAGCCCGTCGGCCAGGTAGTCGTTCTCTTCGTCGCCGCTCATGTTGACGAAGGGGAGCGCCACGACCGAGTGACGTGCCGCGCGTGCTCGCGCCGGGCGCTGCGGCTCGGGTGTCCGCGGAGCCGACGCCACCTCCGCGGAAGGCTCATCCGGCTCGACGGGGGCGTCGGCGGAGGGTGTCCTCTGCACCCCCTCCGGTGTGATGTCGTACGCCCAGGCGAGCACCAGTGCGACCGGCATCCCCAGGATGAGGAGTACGACGATGAAGGTGAGTGCAAGGTCAGGCAGGTGCAGCGCGGGGAAGACATTGCCCGCGGCTTCGACGATCGCCAGCGACACCAGGATGTAGACGATGCCGACGCGGACGACGCGTCTGCGCTTCAGCTCGTCGAAGAAAGCTGCTACTCTGGAGACGAAATCACGCAATGGAGAATCCCGGAGCGGCGCATAGGACGAGCCTTGGAGGGTCTGCTCTCCGGCACCTTGAGAAGATGCAGCGCGCAGGGTCGCTCAGCAAGTGTGCGGTACCACTCATCCCTCGGTGGAGGAGGGCGCATCCTGACGCCCCGTCAGCAGATAGGTGCGCAGCCGTCCCTTCCCCTTCACCTCGATGGGGCCGCGTTCCTGGAAATGAAAGCGCTCCCGCAGCCGGACGTAGGTCGCCTCGGAAACCTGGATCGTGCCCGGTATGCCGTAGGACTCCATCCGGCTCGCGGTGTTCACCGTGTCTCCCCAGAGGTCGTAGGTGAACTTCGTGGTGCCGACCACTCCCGCCACCACCGGCCCGGTGTGGATGCCAACACGGATCTGAAAGGAATCGCCGGACTCCTCCGCGAGGCGATGGGTCACCGCCAGCATATCCAGCGCCATCTCGGCCACCGCCTCGGCGTGGTCGGCGCGGAGGGCGGGGAGGCCACCCACGATGAGGTAGGCGTCTCCGATGGTCTTGATCTTCTCGAGCTTGTGCCGTTCGGCGAGCTCGTCGAAGGCGGAGAAGATGACGTTCAGCCGCCGCACCAGCTCGGTCGGCGCCAGCCGCGCGGCGATCTCGGTGAAGCCGACCAGGTCGGAGAAGAGCACCGTCGCCTCCGCGAAGCTGTCGGCGATCTCCGTTTCCCCGCGCTTGAGCCGCTCCGCGATGGGCTGGGGCAGCACGTTGAGCAGCAGCCGCTCGGAGCGTTCCCTCTCGACCGCGAGCTGCTCGAGGTACGCCTGCTCGCGGTCCCGCAGCCGCTTCCTCTCCATGCTCGAGCTGATGCGCGCCTGCAGCAGGGTGGGGTTGAAGGGCTTGGGCAGGTAGTCCTCCGCGCCCATCTCGATGCAGCGTACCACGCTGTCGATCTCGTCCAGCGCGGAGATCATGATCACCGGGATGTGGCGCAGCCGCTCGTCGCCCTTCATGTGGCGGAGCACCTCGAAGCCGTTCAGCTCGGGCATCATCAGGTCGAGCAGCACCAGGTCGAAGGCCCGCTCGGAGATCCGCTCGAGCGCCTCCCGCCCGTTCTCCGCCACCGTGACGGCGTAGCCGTCGCGCGCCAGGCGCCGGGAGAGGAGGTCGCGGTTGGTGGGGCTGTCGTCCACCACCAGCACCGCGCCCTGCTCGCCACGGGCGGGCGCGGCGTGCGCGCTCTCGAGCGGCCGGATGGCCGAGAGGGCGTCCCGCACCAGGTGGGGGATCTCGGCCGCCAGTGTGGGGGCGCTCTCCCCCGGGGAGCCGGAGAGCCGGACGATCGTGCCGATCTGCTCGATCAGCCGCTTGCCCGCGGCGTGGATCTTCTGCAGGTCCTCGATCAGGTGCTCCTGCCCCAGCTCCGCCGCCTCCTCCTGCAGCAGCTCGGCGTAGCCGATCACGGTGCTGCTCGGTACCCGCACGTC
>JBPCIT010000243.1:0-7561 GCA_051006015.1 Longimicrobiaceae bacterium | reverse complement strand
ACTCTATCCTGCCACACCTCGATGCTCGTGGTACAGCGGGATCTGCAGTGCTCCCCCTCTCCCAGAATTGGGAGAGGGGGCCGGGGGGTGAGGGCCGGAGGGGTCGGGGGAGGGGGCGCCGTTCGACTGTGAGACGGGGCGTAGAAAGCTGCAAGAGTCACCCCCCACTGCGGCTCAGCAGCACCTTGTCCACCCGGCCGCCGTCCATGTCCACCACCTCGAAGCGGTGGCCGAACGCCTCGAAGTACTCGCCCGCGGTGGGGATGCGGCCGATCCGCGCCGCCACATAGGCACCGAGCGTCGGGAACTCGTCCGCCGCCTCGCTCCAGCCGCCGTCCAGCTCCAGCACCTCCCGCAGCTGCGTCATCGTGACTGAAGCGTCCATCAGCCAGGAGCCGTCCTCGCGGCGCACGATGGCCGGCTGGGCGGTGAAGAAGATGTCGCCCGCGATCTCCTCCAGCAGGTCCGATAGGGTGACCAGCCCCGTGATGCGCTGCTGCTCGTCGCGGATGATCGCCAGGTGAACGCCGCTCTCACGGAAGAGCTCGAGCAGGCGAAGCGCCCGCATCGTCTCCGGAACGAAGAGCGGCTGGCGCAGCGACGCCCGCAGGTCGAGCCGCTCGCCGGCGAGCATGCGCGCCCACAGCTCGGTGACCACGACCATGCCGAGCTGGCCGTCCAGCGTGCCCTCGCACACGAGGAAGCGCTGGAAGCGGTGGTGCATCATCTTCCGCCGGCTCGCCTCGGGCGGGTCACGGACATCCAGCCAGACGATGCGCTTCCGGGGCGTCATCAGCGCCGCCACCTGCAGGTCGCCGAGCCGAAAGACTCGCTCGACCAGCTTCTGCTCCTCCTCCTCGAAGACCCCGGCAGCGGTCCCTTGCTGGAGCAGCGCAGTGATCTCCGCTTCGGTGACCGGCGGCTCCGCCGGCTTGCGCACCCTCAGCACGCGCAGCAGCGCATCCGTCGAAACGCTCAGCAGCTTCACTATCGGTCCGGCCAGCACCGAGAGCGTGTGCATCGGCCCTGCGACTCGCGAGGCGATCCTCTCCGGATGGGTGAGGGCGATGCGCTTGGGGACCAGCTCGCCCACGACCAGCGAGAGGTAGGTGATGGCGAGCACCACCACCAGCAGCGCGATCTCCTCGCTGAAGCGGGCCAGGGCGGGAAAGCGCGCAAGGAAGTCACTGAGATGCCCCGCCACGGTTGCTCCACCGTACGCACCGGCGAAGATGCCGACCAGGGTGATGCCGATCTGCGCGGTCGCGAGAAAGCGGTTGGGATGCTCGGCCAGATCGAGAGCCACCCGCGCCCTGGAGTCTCCCTCCTCGGCGCGCTGCTGCAGCCGCGGCTGGCGCGCGGCGATGATGGCGATCTCGGACATGGCGAAGACGCCGTTCACCAGGATCAGCAGCACGATCACCAGCACCTCGAAACCGAGACCCCACACCCCCATGTAGCTCCTCCGTCCACCGCGTCAGGGTATACGCTAACATTCGAGCTGCGCTGCGCCCGTGCGCAGCAAATGCGTAGCCAGCCGCGGTATCGCGCCGTATGGTGGGAAGAAGCATATCAGGATCGTGCGATTTCGCTGCCACTTACCTCGTTTACCGTGCTGGACCCGGCGGTCCGTCCGTAGTATCTTCGCCAGCAGCCCCTCTTCCCGGAGGCAGAGCATGATGCCTGATCCCCGACCGTCCTTCCTGCCTGATGGCAGCGTCGTGCACAGCGACCCCGAGATCATGAGCGGAGTGCCGGTGTTCGTGGGCACCCGCGTGCCGGTGCAAACGCTGGTGGACTACCTCGAGGGCGGCTACAGCGTGGATGAGTTCCTCGACAGCTTTCCCAGCGTGCGCCGCGACCAGGTAAACGCCTTTCTGGAGCAGGCGACCCAAGCTTTGCTGGCGCGTGTGGCTTGAAGCGGGTGCTTCTGGACGAAAATCTGCCGCGTCTGTTGCAGCGGGATCTCCCCGGGTTCGACGTACAGACGGTCGCCGCGGCCGGGTGGGCAGGAGTTCAGAACGGCGAACTCCTCCGCCGGGCAGAGGCTGAGTTCGACGTGTTCATCACGGCCGATCGCGGGTTGCCATACCAGCGGAACCTCAGCCAGCTCAGCATGGGTGTGGTGGTGCTGATGGTGCGCAGCCCGAAGCTGGAGGATCTACAGCCGCATGCTTCCGTGCTGCGGCAGGCGATCATCGACGTACAGCCAGGCCACGTTCTGTATGTGCCGCCCGTCCTGTGAGAGCATGGATTTCAGGATCTGCCGATTCGAGGCCGCCGACGCGTTTCTCGCCCGCGCCGAGAGCTGGCTGCTCCACGCCGAGGCCGAGCACAACCTGCTGCTCGGGCTGGCGCATCGGCTGAAGGGGTCCACCGAGGGGTACGAGCCGCCACTCTACCTGGCGACGGTCGAGGATGCGGGTGGCGTCGTCGGCTGCGCCTTCCGCACACCGCCCTTCAAGCTGGGGCTGACGCGCATGCCCGCCGGGGCTCTGCCGGCGCTGGTGGACGATGTCGCGGCGGTCTATCCCAGCCTCCCCGCGGTGCTCGGGCCGGAGCCGGAGGCGCGGAGATTTGCCGAGCTGTGGGCGGAGAGAAAGGGAATCCGCGCCCACCCCGGCATGCGCCAGCGGATCTTTCAGCTCGAGCGGGTGATCTGGCCCGAGCGGCCAGCCACGGGAAGGCTGCGGGTGGCGGAGCCGGAGGACCGGGAGCGGGTCGAGCGCTGGATCCGGGCCTTCAGCGCCGAGGCCGGTACGCCCATGCATGGGATCGGCAGGATGGCGGAGGAGCGCATCCGGGAGCGCGCGATCTTCCTCTGGGAGGACGTCCAGCCATGCTCGATGGCGGGCTGGGCGGGTCAGAGCCCGAACGGCGTGCGCATCGGGTACGTCTACACTCCGCCCGAGCTGCGCGGCCGGGGGTACGCCTCGGCCGGTGTCGCGGAGGCGAGCCAGCGCGCGCTGGATGCCGGGCGTCGGTTCTGCTTCCTGTACACGGATCTCGCCAACCCGACCTCCAACTCGATCTACCGGCGCATCGGCTATCAGCCGGTCTGCGACGTAGTGGACTGGCATCTCGAGGAGTAGGCAAGCTGACCGTCCAGCGGAAGCTGGAGAAGCTGAAGAAGGCATTTCACCGGCCGTTAGCCGACCGTGGAAGAGTGCAGGAAAAAAGCGGTCAAACTCTCGCTGCGGTTGACCTTAGGCTCTGCCGCCGTTATCCTTGTTGCCTTGTGATGCTACAGTTCTGACAGCCCGGGTTGCGGAGCGCGCCCCGGGCTGGTGAATTTTTCCCCTAGTAGCTGGCGAGGTCATGTCACGACTCAAATGGACGCTGATGCTCATCCCGCACGGCGAGCAGGAAGTGAAATCCGTGCAGCTGAGCACCACGGGAGTTCGGGCCGTCCTTTCCCTTCTGCTGCTTGCGGCCCTGCTCCTGGGCACCTTCGCGATCGGCTTCCTCACCCGTCAAAGCCAACATCTGGGCGCGCAGCAGCTCGAGCGGGAGAACCTGCTCCTTGCCGCCGAGGTCGAGCAGATGCGCCAGACCGTGGATCAGCTCAACGAGTCGCTCGACGCGATCTCCGCCCGCAGCGAGAAGTTCCGCGCCGTCGCCGGTCTCTCGGCGATCGATCCGGAGGTGCAGCGGGTCGGCATCGGCGGGCCCGGCACACCGGCACTCGAGTCGAGCGATCTCTACAGGACGAATCCCGAGGTGGGCGAGCAGGTGTTCGCCGCCTCCTACGATCTGACGACGCTGCAGCGCCGCGCCAACCTGCTGCGCAGCAGTGTCGAGGAAGCGATCACCACGCTCAGCTCGCACACCGAGCGGCTGGAGGCGACGCCCTCGATCCTGCCCTCGAGCGGTCACCTTTCGAGCCTCTTCAGCAGGAACCGCCGTCATCCGGTGCTGCAGATCACCCGCCCGCACGAGGGGATCGACATCTCCGCGCCGGTCGGTGAGCCGATCCTGGCGCCGGCGAAGGGTGTGGTGCGCTTCGCGGGGATGCAGCCGGGCGGTTACGGCAACACCGTCGAGATCGACCACGGCTACGGCTACCTCACGCGCTTCGCGCACGCCTCACGCATCATGGTCCGCACCGGGCAGCGGGTCGAGCGTGGCCAGGTCATCGCCGAGGTCGGGGCGACCGGGCTGGTCTCCGGTCCCCATCTCCACTACGAGGTCGAGGTCAACGGCAAGCCGGTCGATCCGCTGAACTTCATCATCTCCGACGCCGTTCCGGACTGATCGCGCCTCCCCTCAGCCACGGGCGGCCGGAGCCACCGCACCCTCTCGGGAGTGGCAGGGCACTCCGGCCGCCCGTGGCTGTACGCTGTAGGCCGATCGCTGAACCCTGACCGCTGACCTCACCCGAGATGTTGCTCCCCCTACTCTTCGCCGCCGGGATGGCGCTGGCCGATACGGTGCCCGGGCCGGCGCAGGAGCGCTTCGCCTCCACCACAACCGCCTCCGCCGCGCGCGCGGGCGCGGTCATCGTGCACCGCCAGCCTGCGCTCCCGATCGTGGCGCTGCGGCTCTCGCTGCTCACCGCCGATCCCCCGGGCTACGCGGGCGCCGGCCTGCTGATCCAGCACCTGGTCTATCCCTCGCTGCGCGATCAGGCGCGGCGTGTCGGCGGGCGGGTTCAGATGCAGCGCACCTCCGACGCGATGGTCTACACCATCGTCGGGCCGGCCTCCGAGATGTACTACCTCGCGCGGGTGCTGCGCTCGGCGCTGGAGCCGCCCCGCGCGGGCGCGGGCGAGCTGCTCGGGGCGCGGCACGCGCTGCGCGAGGCGCGGCTGGCGGAGTGGGAGATCGCGCGCGGACATGTGCGTGCCGCGCTACGCGGGAGCCTCTTCCCCGACGACCTCTCCGCTGCGGGGACGGAGGGCTCGGTCGAGCGTCTGGACGCCGCTTCGCTCGCTACGGTGTGGTCGCAGATGTACCGCCCGGAGCGGGTGATGGTCACCGCGGTGGGCGACGTGCGGATGGGGTTGGTACAGGAGGCGTTCGCCGATCTGCCGCCCCTCCCCGCCCGCCGCCCGCAGACGGAGCTGGTGGATACCGTCCCGGCGGTGCCGCTGGCGCCCGCCGAGGCGACTCGCGGCTGGCTGGGTCTGGGATACTCGGCCGCCGAGATGGACCCACACGCGCTCAGCGTGGCCGCGCGCCTGCTGGGTGACCTGCTGCGCGAGGGCATCCCCACCGCCTCCGTCGAGGCTGAGCACTGGTGGACGCATCACGGACAGGCGCTGGCGGTCGTGCTCGCCGTGCCGGGGCCGAACCTCCCTGCCGCGCGGCGCACCCTGGGCACCGCGCTCGCCACCCTGCAGCAGAACCTGAGCGAGGAGCGGGTGCGCGCCGCGGCCACCGCGGCGCGGCGCGAGATGCTCTTCTACGCCCGCACCCCCGATCGGATGGCGGAGGTGCTGGGCAGCTTCGCCGATCGAGACGGAGATGCGGAGGCGGCGCAACGCTTCTACGCGCAGCTCGAGCAGGTGAGCGTGGCGGAGGTGCGGCGCGTCCTCGAGCAGCTCACCGCGCGCACGCCGGCGCGGGTGGACATCCCGCCCCAGGTACCGGCGAGGCGGACATGAACGGCAGGAAAGAGGAAAGAGGAAAGAGGAAAGAGTGGGCGCGGGCTCGGGTACTCGCGTGCCTGCTTGCGCTCGTCCTGGCGCTCGGCGCGGCGGTGCCAGCGGCGGCGCAACTGCCGATCGCGGTTCTCAGCGAGCCGGGAACGACCGTGGTGGCAACCGAGGTGCTGATCGCCACCGGACGGAGCGACGGTGAGGAATGGCCGCCGGGGATGGCGTATCTCGCGGCGCGTTCCGTGGTCCAGCCGATCTTGCCGCGGCTGGATTCGTTGGGCGCCGAGCTGACCGTGCGCCCCGGCAAGGACGCGATCGCCTTCTCGCTGGTCGCCGCGCCGGACGCCTGGGAGGTCGCCTCCCGGATCCTGATGCTCGCCCTCTTCCGCGACCCTGTCGAGGGTGCCGCTGTCGAGCGGCAGCGGCGTGCGGTCCACGCCGAGCTGGTCGGCCGCGAAGCGAACCCGGTGGACGTGCTCGCCCGCGAGGCCGACGCCGCCGTCTTCGGGCCGGAGCATCCCTGGGGCCGCTCCGAGGTGGGATACGCCAGCAGCATCCAGCAGCTCACCGCGGCGGCGGTGGACAACTTCCTTCGTACCGCCTTCACCGCGGAGCGAACGGTGGTCGGCGTCGTCGGACCCGCGGATGTGGAGAGCGCCACGCAGCACCTGCGCCCCTACTTCGAGGATACCGAGCGCGAGCGGCCGGAGGTGCGCCCCGCGCAGCCGCTCGACTCGCCGGTGCGCCGGCGCTACGACTCGATCACCACCTGGATCGCCGCCAGCTATCGGCTGCCGGCCGGAGCGGACCTCGAGGCGCTGCGGATGCTGGCGGATCTGTCGGCACAGTCGCTCGCCTTCGGGCCGCGGCAGCGCTCGGTGTACGATGCCCACGCCCAGGTGACTCCCTGGGCCGGCGGCGGCGAGCTGCGCCTGCAGGTTGCCGTCCCACCGGGAGAGGCCGAGCAGTGGGCACAGCGGGTGCGCGAGGCGGTCACGCGCTTCGCGGCGCAACCCCTCCCCGAGGACGAGTTCCGCGCTCTGCTGCGCAGCTACCGGGGCCGACGCCTGTTGGAGCTGAGCACCCCCGAGGCGCGCGCCCGCGAGGCAGCGCGCAACCTCTACCTGGGCGGCGCCGCGGAGACGCTGCCGGAGCTGGAGGAGCTCACCCCCGCGCGGCTGCGGGCGGCGGCGCGCTCGCTGAACCCTCCGGTGCTGGTGCTGCTGGGGCCGTTCGTGGATGACGCGGGAGAGGAGGGGTAGATGACGGGCTGGATACTGCTCTACTATACGCTCGAGATCATCAAGTGGCTGGTGATCATCCGGGCGGTGATGTCCTGGTTCGTCTCGCCCCACAGCGCGCACCCGGTGGCCGAGCTGCTGCGGCGCGTCACCGATCCGATCCTGCAGCCGATCTCGGCCATCCTGCCCGATTTCGGCGGAATCGACCTCTCGCCGATCGTCGCGTTCGTCCTGATCATCCTCCTGCAGTCGCTGATCATGGGAGCCGCGATGTAGAGCGCGGAGGGGCGTGAGTCCGGCTCCGGGCACTCACGCCCCTCGCACTCTCTCGTTTGCGGTTACGGCCGGCTGAAGTCCACGGTCGGCGGCTGCTCCACGCCGGCGGGCGCCTGGTAGGGCTCCTTGCGCCCGGCACCGACGACGCGCGCGGTGATCGCCTGCGGGAACTGGCGGACGTACGTGTTGTGCTCCCGCACCGCCTCGTTGTAGTCACGGCGCGCGACGCTGATGCGGTTCTCACTCTCGGCGAGCTGGTCCTGCAGCATCGTGAAGTTCTGCGTGGCGCGGAGCTGCGGATACGCCTCGACCGCGACGTTGATGAAGGTGCCGATCTCGCGGGTGACCTGGGCGTCGGCCGCGGCCATCTGCTCGACGTCTCCCCGCTGTACCGCCTGCTCGACCTGCTGGCGCGCCTGATCGAGCCCGGCGCGCGCGCGCGCC
>JBPCIT010000242.1:0-27668 GCA_051006015.1 Longimicrobiaceae bacterium | reverse complement strand
GCGGACGAGGTCCAGCGCCGACTGGTCGCCACGCTGAAGTTCGCCACCCGGGTACCGCTGCTGATGGTGCGGATCTCCGGATCGGAGCCGAGATTGCCGATGATGATCGCTTTGTTGAGACTGCGGGACACGGCGTCCTCCGGGGTTGGGGGAGTGGTACTCCGAGGCGGGACCGGGCCAGCAAGTTACGGGCGGCAGAGCTGCCTTGTCAAGAACGGGCGGCGTCCCGCAGCGCCAGCCGCATCACCAGCGCGTCCTCGACGGGACGGCTGTAGTAGGAGCGGCGGCGCCCGACCACTTCGAAGCCGTGCTGCCGGTAGAGCGTCTGCGCAGGATGGTTCGACTCGCGCACCTCGAGAAAGCACTCGCGGGCACCGCGCCTGCGCAGACGCTCCATCGCGGCGGCGAGCAGGGTGCGGCCCACGTTCCTGCCACGCGCACTCTCCGCCACCGCCAGGTTGCCGAGCTCCGCCTGATCGACGACCGTCCAGCAGACGGCGTAGCCGACGAGCCGCCCCTCCGCCAGGGCCGCCACCATGTCGGTATCGGCGCGCCGCAGCAGGCCGCGAAAGGTGCTCTCGTACCAGGGGGTAGAAAAGGAGGCGCGCTCGATCTGCAGCACGTCCTCCAGGTCGTCCTCGGTCAGGGAGCGAATCTCGACGGCGGTCTTCAGCGGGGTGGGCTGCTCGCTCACTTACTCCTCTTTCTGCATCGGCACTCGCGCCGCGATCCGTTCGGCTCCCGAGGCACGGATGTATTGCGGCTCCCATGCCACCGGATCCTCGACGCGGCCGAGCTCCGGGGCGACCTGCAGCAGCCAGAGGAGCGCGGAAGCGCGGGGCAGCCCCTGGTGCAGCGGAGCGACAGCTGCGCCGAGAGTGCGCTCGATCTCCTCGCGGTGGAGCACCGCGCCCTCGCCGGCGAAGATCGGGGGCTCGCCGGCCGCGAAGCGCGCGAGCAGCGCATCGAGCGCGAGCGCCTCGGGAGGGAAGATCACCTCCACGCCTCCATCCAGCCGGTAGCAGGCGGCGTAGACATCGCGCCGCCGCGCGTCGAAGAGCGCGCACACCGGCCGCTCGATCCCCCAGCTCACCGCCGCGGTGGCGAGCAGCCCGGAGTAGGCGTAAAGCGGCACCCCCAGCGCGTGGACGATCCCCTTGGCCGTGGCCGCCCCGACCCGCAGGCCGGTAAAGGAGCCCGGCCCACCGCCCACCACGACCCCCGTGAGGTCGGTAGGTCCGAGGCCGGCGGAGCGCAGCGCGAAATCGACCGCAGGAAGCAGCGCCTCCGAGTGTCCCGCCCCCACCCGCAGCACCACCTCCGCCAGCAGCCGCTCGCCCTCTCCCACGGCGACCGAGCCGATGCCGGTCGAGCTGTCCAGAGCGAGAACAGGACCGGTCACAGGCACAGGGGGAAGAGGCCCTCTCGCCAAGACGCGAAGAACGCCAAGAACAGCTTGACCGTCATCTCCCTCTGCGTGCTTTGCGTCTTTGCGAGAGAATCCTCCGTGCCGGTGCACATACCTCAGCGCTCCTCCGGGGTCCGAGAAGGGAGCGGTGGGAGTGGGGCGGGACCGCCGATGGCGGTGAGTTCGACCCGTCGGCGCTCGGTGTCCTCCATCTCATCGAGCGTGATATCCCAGCGGGGATGCGGCAGCAGCATCTCGGCGTGCTCGGGCCACTCGATGAGCACCAGTTCGTCCTCCGCCCCCAGCTCCTCCCATCCCAGCTCCCAGACATCGTCCTGCTGATCGAGACGGTAGAGGTCGAAGTGCCGGACGCGGCCGCGTGGCGTGTCGTAGTCGAAGACGAGGTTGAAGGTGGGCGAGGGCACCGAGCCGGCGACACCCGCCCCGCGCGCGATCGCCCGCGCCAGCGTGGTCTTCCCCGCCCCGAGATCGCCGCTGAGCGCCAGCACCACCGGCAGCGCGACCTCCCGCCCGATCCGCTCGCCCCAGGCCTCGAGCTCCGCCCCGGTGAGATCCGCGCTGGTCGTCATGAATCGACAGCCACGGCATAGCCACCCCACCCGGAGTATTTTTTGCACCTCCTCCACCGCTCGACACGCATCCGCAGGCTGTTCTCGAAAGGACGATGACCATGACCAGCAAACCGATCGGACCCACCGCGCACGGGGCGATCGACTACGGCTTCGTGACACTCCAGACTCTGGCACCGAGGCTGTTCGGCTTCGGAGGCAAAGCTCGACGGCTTTGCTACGCCTTCGCCGGCTTCCAAGGTGTCATCAACGCCCTTAAGGACCATCCGCTGGGTCTGAAGCGCGTGATCCCGCTGCGCGTTCACGGCCAGCTCGAGACGCCATTCGTGCCGGCGCTGCTGGTGCTCCCGTGGATGGTGGGCGCACTCGAGCAGCGGAACGCCCGCCGATACTTCCTCTCGTTCTTCGGCATCGCGCTTACCAACTATCTCCTGACGGACGACAAGGCTCGAGAACGGAAACGATCTCGGTAGGCGCGGCGAGCAACCGCCCACACTCCATACGGAGGCGTCATCCCCGCAGCGCGCGCACGGAAGGCGAGGCGCGCCCGCCTCCATTCCCCTTGGCACCTTCGAGTTGGGCGCGCAGCTCCAGGAGCTGGTCGCGCAGCACCGCGGCGCGCTCGAAGTCGAGCTGCGCGGCGGCGTCGCGCATCTCCTGCTCGATCTCGCGCATCAACTGCTGCGGGTCGCGCTCGGAGGCGGCGCTGTACTTCGCGCGCGTCTCGGCCACCCGCTGCAGCGCGCTCTCCTTCTCGCGCGGAGTGCGCGCATCGGCGACGCGGGTGCTGCGCAGCGTATCCTCGACCGACTTGATGATCGTCTGCGGGATGATGCCGTGCTCCTCGTTGTAGGCGCGCTGCAGGACGCGGCGGCGCTCGGTCTCCTCCATCATCCGCCGCATCGAGCCGGTGATGCGGTCGGCGTAGAGGATCGCCTTCCAGGAGACGTTGCGCGCGGCGCGGCCCACCGTCTGGATGAGCGAGCTCTCCGAGCGCAGGAAACCCTCCTTGTCGGCATCGAGAATCGCGACCAGCGAGACCTCGGGGAGATCCAGCCCCTCGCGCAGCAGGTTGATCCCGACCAGCACGTCGAACTTGCCGAGGCGCAGGTCGCGCAGGATCTCGACCCGCTCGAGCGCGTCGATGTCGGAGTGCAGGTAGCGCACCCGTACGCCGTTCTGCTGCAGGAAGTCGGTCAGGTCCTCGGACATCCGCTTGGTGAGAGTCGTCACCAGCACCCGCTCTCCCTTCGCCTCGCGCTCGCGGATCTCGGCGAGCAGGTCGTCCACCTGGCCGCGAACCGGGCGCACCACCACCTCGGGGTCGATCAGGCCGGTGGGGCGGATGATCTGCTCGACCACCACTCCGCCGCTCTGCGCCAGCTCGTACGCGCTGGGAGTGGCGGAGACGAAGGTCACCTTCGGCACCAGCCGCTCCCACTCCTCGAACTTGAGCGGCCGGTTGTCCAGCGCGGAGGGGAGGCGGAAGCCGTGCTCGACGAGCGTCATCTTGCGCGAGCGGTCGCCATTGTACATCGCGCCGATCTGCGGCACGCTGACGTGCGACTCGTCCACGATCACCAGGTAGTCCTCGGGGAAGTAGTCCAGCAGGCAGGCGGGGCGCTCCCCCTCGGCGCGGCCGGCGATGTGGCGCGAGTAGTTCTCGATCCCAGCGCAGGTGCCGATCTCGAGCATCATCTCGATGTCGAAGTTGGTGCGGGACTCGAGCCGCTGCGCCTCGAGCAGCTTCCCCTCGCCGAGCAGCTCCTTGAGCCGCTCGTCCAGCTCGGCGCGGATGCGCGCCACCGCCCGCTCGATGGTCGGCCGCTGCGAGACGAAGTGCTTCGCGGGATAGATTGCGGCCCGCTGCAGCGCCGCGATGGTGTCGCCGGTGAGCGGATCGAAGCGCGAGATGCGCTCGATCTCGTCCCCCCAGAGCTCGATGCGCACCCCCTGCTCGTCGTAGGCGGGGTAGACCTCGACGGTGTCGCCGCGCACGCGGAAGGTGCCGCGCTCGAAGGCGGCGTCGTTGCGCGAGTACTGGATGGCGACCAGTCCGGCGAGGATCTCCTTGCGGCGGATCTGCTGCCCCACCTCGAGGGTGAGCATCAGCGCGCGGTACTCCTGCGGATCGCCCAGGCCGTAGATGCAGGAGAAGGAGGAGACGATGATCACGTCGTCCCGCTCCATCAGCGAGGAGGTGGCGCGCAGCCGCAGCCGCTCGATGTCCTCGTTGATCGAGGAGTCCTTCTCGATGTAGGTGTCGGTCGAGGGGACGTACGCCTCGGGCTGGTAGTAGTCGTAGTAGGAGATGAAGTACTCGACCGCATTCCTGGGGAAGAACGCCTTCAGCTCGCCGTAGAGCTGCGCGGCGAGTGTCTTGTTGTGGCTCATCACCAGCGCCGGACGCCCATGCTGCGCGATGACGTGCGCCATGGTGAGCGTTTTCCCCGTACCGGTGGCACCCAGCAGCGTCTGGTGGCGATCGCCCCGCGCGAGCCCCTCGGAGAGCTGGCGGATCGCCTCCGGCTGGTCGCCTCGGGGGGGGAAGGGGGAAGCTAGCTCAAAGGGCATGATCTGCTGCTCGATCTCGGCGTGAGCGCACTCCTACTCGCTCTCCGCCTCCTCCACCCATGCCGCGACCAGCCGCTTCAGGTCGAGGTACATCTGCCGCGTCACGCTCGGCTCCTCGCGCAGCAGGTCGAGCAGCCGCTCATGCTGCGCCAGCTTGTCGAGCGGCACCTGCACCGTCTCGGAGTGGAAGGTGCCCTGGTCGGCGAAGAGGAGGCGAACCGGGGTGGTGATAGGACGATCGTCAGCGGGCATAGCGCAGACCGGGGAGCGAGGCGAGGAAGACCAGCGTGATCAGCACGGCGGAGACCAGACACCACTGACAGAAGGCGCCGATCACCGTCCCCGAGATGTAGGTCAGGTAGGCGGAGAAGGCGACGCCGAAGGCGGAGAGGCCGGTGAGGGCGAGCGCCACCCACCGCTCCGCCACCCAGCGTGGCTGCACGCCGACCAGCGCGAGCAGGAAGAGCAGGAGATACGCGCCCGTTCCCCAGAACGCCACCGGCAGACCGAGCAGCAGCGAGTACTCCGAGGCCTGCACCACCTCGCACCCCCCCGACGCGCCGCACTGCAGCGCGCCGAGGTAGCCGAGCTTGTAGAGCGCCAGATATCCGGAAACGAAGATGCCGACCAGAGCGAGCACCGCGACCAGCATGCGCGAGAGGGGGGGAGCCGGCTCCGCCTCCTCCCGCGCCAGCGGTGTGAGCGCCTCGTGAGCGGTCGAGCTCATTCGCCCGAGGGGGGTTCGGGGCTGGTCATGTCCGGCTGCGCGCCGGGCAGCGCGCCGGCGGCGGGGCTGGTGCCCGCCTCCTCGCGCACGATCCGCTCGAGGTCCGAGTAAGCCGGGATCTGCTGCAGCCTGCGGCCATTCACGAAGATGCTGGGGGTGCCGGTCACCCCGAGCGATTCGCCGAGGCGCATGTTCTGTGAAACCTCCTCCGCGTAGCGGTCCGAGCGCAGGCAGCTCTCGAAGGCACGCTGGTCGAGCCCCACATCCGCCGCGTACTGGACGAAGAGCGGCGTCGCGTCACGCGCGGCGGACCAGCGGGGCTGCCGCCCGTAGAGGATGTCGTGGTACTCCCAGAAGCGCCCCTGCTCGTTCGCGCAGCGGCCCGCTCGCGAGGCGAGGAAGGCGTGCTGGTGGATGCTCGTCAGCGGAAAGTCGTAGTAGACGTAGCGGACGGTTCCCTCGTCAACCAGCCGCTGCTTCACCAGCGGCATCACGAAGGTCGCATACTGCGCGCAGCCGGGGCACTGGAAGTCGGCGAACTCATAGATCACCACCGGTGCGCTCTCCGGGCCGATGGGGATGCCGGGGACGCGTGCCAACGCCGCCTGATCCATCACCACCGGCACCGGCTCGAGCGCGGGCGCGGCGCCGCCGCGCATCTGGTAGAGCAGCACGCCGACGCCGGCGAGCACCACGACGCCGATGATGACGTAAAAGGGCGTCAGTGGCGAACGCCGCCGTACGGCCGTCAACGAAGTGTCTTTCTGCGCACGGCCCTTTCGGCCGGGGTTGTCCGGGCGTCGAGGCACGGATCCGCTCCATCGAAAGTGAGGACCCCGCGGGGTCGGTCGCGATACGGGATTCCCCATAGAATAACAGCATTCGCCTGCCTCCAGCAAGCCAGTGGAGGAACGCTCCTTGCACCTGGCGGGTTGGATTTTCCCCGTACCCACGAGCGTCACCTCATGGTAGATATCCGCATGGTCCGCCGGAGCAGCTCGTACGTCTGGCTGCTCACGGGGGCTCTCGCTCTGATCGCCCTGCTGGTCTGGGGGGCGGCCACCTTTCTCGGCGACCCGACCGATCGCGCGGAGCAGACGCGCATCGGCGCCGCCGCCAACTTCGGTGGGGATCGCGCGCCGGTGCTGCCGCCGCAGCCCGCTGCGTTCGCCTCCCTCACGCCGCTGGAGCAGGGGGATCTCGGCAGACTCGTTCAGATTACGGGGACGGTGGAGAGCCGGGTGGTCTCCAACGCGACGTGGGTGCGCGCGGCGGACGGCAGAAGAATCATGGTGCGCTTCGAGCCGCCGCCACCCGAGCAGGCGCTGTCCGGGATCCGGTCGGGCGGCAGGATCGACGTGGAGGGCTACCTGCAGAGCATCTCGCGGGCGGAGTTCCGCACCTGGGCGGACTCGCTGCGCATCTCCCTCCCCCGTCCTCCACCGGCGACGCGCTTCGGACAGGCTCCCAGCGCGGAATTCCTGCGCACCGATTCCCTCTACATCCGTGACTTCTACATCTCCGTGCGACCGGAGGGTCTGACGCGCGGGCAGGAGAACGGAGGCGCGGCGGGAGGGCGGCTTTGAGCTGGAACCCCGAGGAGATGGAGCGGCTGGAGCGTGCGATCGTCGAGGGAAGCCGCATCTGGATCACGCGGCGTGGCACGGAGTACGTGCTCCTCCCCCGCTCGGTCGGTACTGAGGGGAGCAGCGAGGTGCTGACGGCGACCACCACCCTGGGCGACGACCTGCAGTTCCGCCTCGATGAGATCGAGGCGTGGGAGGTGATAAACTGAAGTACGTGAGTACGGCCCTTCCCTTCGACCGCCGCACCCCAGAACGTGAGTACGAAAGGGATTTGCTGTAACTCACGTACTCACGTGCTCACGTACCGCAGTGACAAACGCCCAGAAGAGCCTCCGGTCCGGGTTCCGTGTCTCGCCCGGCGTCTCCGCCTCCCCGCGTTCCGGGTGCCACTGGACCCCGTAGACCCAGGGAAACTCCCGCGCCTCCACCCCCTCGATCAAGCCGTCCTCCGCCCACACCGTCGCCTCCAGCCCCGGAGCCAATCGGTCGATCCCCTGATGGTGGAAGGAGTTGATCTGCAGCTCGGTGGTGCCGAAGATCTCCGCCATCGCGGACTGCTCGTCGACACGCGCCGAGTGCCAGCGCTGGTTGATCGCAGCGCGCTGCTGGTGCGTCACCTCACTCGGGCGTAGGGAGGGGAGGTCCTGGTAGAGCGTACCGCCCAGCGCGACATTGAGAAGCTGCATCCCGCGGCAGATCGCCAGTACCGGCAGGCGCCGGGCGAGAGCGCCCTCCAGCGCCGCGAACTCCATCTCGTCGCGCGCCGGGTTGGTCGAGCCCAGCTTGGGGTGCGGCTCCTGCCCGTAGCGAGCCGGCTCGATGTCCTCGCCGCCGGATAGGACCAGCCCCTGCACGCTGTCGAGGATCCTGGCGATGGACTCCGCTTCGTGGGCGGGCGTGAGCAGGATGGCAGTGGCACCCGGGTCCTCGATCGCGGCGATGTAGGGGGCACCCAGCATGATCTGCGGCTGCCGGTAATTTTCCCCGGTGTAGATCGGTGTCGTGACGGCAATCAGAGGTCGCACGCATCTCCTCCGGCAAGCGGACTCGGAAGTTGGATTCCGCTGAATTGCTGCAGGATCTGCACCGGCGTACTGCAGCGGTAACGGCGCGCACCTGCTATGGCCCGATGCGCTCCCACCCCTCGGCACGGCCGTCGCACTCCACCTTGCCGCGGAAATCGAGCAGAACCGGCTGGCCACCCTCGAACCCGTACCGTGCGACGCTCCCACAGTCGCCAACCCCGCGGAATCTCGTCAGCACTGTCAGCTCGTCGCCCGCCGCGTCGAACTCGGGGATGCCGGTCAGCTCGGCGCTTTGGTGGGGAGCCCAGCTTTGTCCCGGCTGCAGCACGTAGGTGGGGAAACGGAGCAGCCGTGCCTGCGGAGGCGTGGTGCGCTCGTCGTACATCAGGTAGAGGTGGCTGCGCTGGTAGGCGGCGACGAGGCAGACGACCTCGACCAGGGAGCGACCCTCCGCCAGCGGGTAGAAGGTGAGTCCGCCGTCTGCTTCGTTCGTCGGCACGAAGCTCCGCTCGCACTCCTCGGGCCAGGCGAGGAGCTGGTACCAGGCGGCACGATCTTCAGGGGTGAGATCCATGCGGGGCAGCGGCGGGTCCGCCGTCCCTCCGGCGTTTCGGGCGCAGGCGAGTAGCGCCAGCGCGCTACCCCAGAGAAGAGGGCGCAGCAGCCGGATCATCGGTAGCGGGAGGATGTGGTGAACCGCGTTGGAATGTTCCGTTCAACCCGTGGGTGTGGGCACCGGAATCTCTGCGGCATGGGACGCGATGCGGATCGCGGCGCGGCCGGCCTGCTTGGCCTCGTATAGAGCGGCATCCGCGCGGGCGATCAGCTCGGCGGGGGAAGTCGACTCTCCATCGCCAGCGGCTATACAGGCGATGCCGATGCTGAAGCTCGGGGGTCGAGAAGATCCGTTGAGCGGGGATACGATAGAGGCGAAGTTACGTCGCGCTCGCTCGGCAAAGGCGAGCGCCCCCGCCGCGTCGGTCTGTGGCAGCACCACCATGAACTCATCTCCGCCATAGCGCCCTGCGTAGTCGCGTGAGCGCAATCCGCCCTCTCCATGCAGCCACTGGCCGACGCGTCGGAGCACCGCATCACCCGCCTGGTGGCCGTAGGAATCGTTGATCTGCTTGAGGTGATCGAGGTCCAGGAGCACCACGCACAACGGGTTCTCGTGGCGGCGCGCCAGCAGCAGTTCTTCCTCGAGCATGCGGAAGACAGCGCGCCGTGTCGCGCATCCCGTCAGCTCATCGGTGTGGGCGAGGGCATCGAGGCGATGCCGTTCCTCGAGCAAGATCTCGTACATCTGCGCGCGACCGACGGCGTGGATCATCCCCTCGACGACCTGAGCGGCGCCCGACATGGCCTCCTCATGCAGGGGCGGCTCGCCGTCGGCCGAGCGCAGCACCAGGGCGCCGCGTGTCGCCTCCGCGATGCAGAGCGGCACTACGACCACGGAGGTGAGCGGCGGCGAAAGCTGCTCCCGCGCCCATTCGGCGTGCAGCTCCTCGAAGAGCGCTGAGGTGGAGACGTCCTGTACCAGCAGCGGGGCGCCGGCGTCGAGCGCGGCGCGGATCTCGGGATAGCTGCGCAGCTCCAGCACCAGACCCGCCGTCTGCTGCACGTCCGAGGATGAGACCACCCGCCCTCGCTCCTCGCTATCGTACACCACCACGCTGCAGCGGCGCACCTGCCAGATCTCGGCGAGCCGGTCGGTGACCAGATCGAACATCTCCTTGGCGGTGATCGCCCGATTCAGATCACGCACCACCTCGCTCATCCGCCGGCGCAGCCCGGCCTCCCTGCGCGCCGCCACGAGTTGCCGGGAGCGGCCGATGTGCGACTCGACGCGGGCGAGCAGCTCTCCGAGCCGGAAGGGCTTGCTGAGAAAGTCCACTGCCCCGCCCTGCAGCGCGACGATCGGGAGGACCTCGTCCTCGGAGGCGGTGATCAGCATGACCGGAAGATCGGACCAGCGGGAATCGGCGTGAACGTGCTGCAGGACCTCCAGACCGGTCATCTCGGGCATCATCACGTCGAGCAGGAGCAGGTCGGGCGGTGTGCGCTCGTTCTCGAGCAGCTCGATCATCTGCCCTCCGGTGGAGGCGGTCCGGACCCGATAGTCGTTGCTGCTCAGCGCGCGCTCCAGCCCCTGCAGCAGAACGGAGTTGTCGTCCGCAACAAAAACGTTGGCGCCGGTGTTCATTCTGGAACCGAGCGCCGCTCGACTCCGCCTCCGGCGCAAGAGACGATTCTACTGCAGGTGACAATCGTCATATGGATGAACAGGGAAATGGCGAGAGTGGTGAGGGCGGCTTTCCGCCGGATCGTGGCGGCGGTGCCCGAGGGAATCCGTTCTGACTAACATTGGCCCATGGGCGACCGGACCGAGCCCATATTCTGGCAAGTTCAAGACCAGCTACGGCCCTGGAGAATTCGGCGCCATTGCTACGCCTCACGAGTCAGCGTGACGAGTCGTGGGACGCGCCAGACACATAACTGCACCACTCATGTCCCAGAACGGCCGGCTCACAAAGCGTCTCTCCGGGTGGCGCGAAACTCGCGCCCGTCCCGCAGCCGCTGACCCGCGGTGCAGCGCGGCCGGCGTCCCCTTGCAAGATTGCCCTTGAGCTTCCAGCCACATCGACCGCTACTGCTTTCATCGCTACGGGTGCTGTGCCTGCTTTGTGGGCTGCTCCTTTACCTTGTGGCGATGACCGGGTGCATTGGCCAGGCAGATCGGCGGGACTGGGCCGAGGCGCGCCTGCGCGAGCTCTCCCTGCGTCAGCAGGTGGCGCAGATGATCTTCGTTCCCCTCGGTGCGGAATCGCTCGCCTCGTCCGTGGGGGAGATGCGGGGCTGGGTGGATGCGGAAGGAATCGGCGGAGTCACGGTCGCGGCGGGAAGCGGCATGGAGGTCTCGCAGCTGCGAGATAGCCTCCAGGCCGCGGCGTCCCTCCCGCTGCTGGTGATGGCCAATCTGAACCACCGCGCCACCGGAGCTGCGGAAGCAGGGGCCGCCGCGTGGCTCGCGGCGCGGGAAGCACGTGCGGCGGGTGCGAGCCTCGTGCTGGTGGATGTACCCTCGCTGAACCAGGGGGAGCCCACCTCCCTTCCCCTTCTCGACGAGGTGCGTAGTGGAGAGGGAGTGGCCGCGTACCTGCACGCGGCGCGAGCGGAGGGGATGCTGGCAGGTATCGCGATCTTTGCGGACGGGGCGGCGGATTCGTCGCGCGTCCTCCGCTGGGATCTTGCCCGTCTGGAGGCGATCGAGCTCCGAAACCTGCGGCGTGCGATCGCGGCGGGCCCCGACGCTGTTCTGCTCGGCTCTGTCGCCATCCCGGCCATCACGGGAGATACGCTTCCCCTGCCTCTCTCGCCCGCTGCCGTCTCTGGCCTGCTGCGGCGTGACCTTGCGTGGGAGGGGCTGGTGATCGCCGACCTCCAGGCGCTCGCGCGCGGACGGGACAGGGGAGAGACAGCGGTAGCCGCAGTGGCGGCGGGGGTGGACCTGCTCGTGGGCGTCACCGATCCCGCTACCACGATCAGCGCGATCACGCTGGCGGTGGAGGGCGGACGGATACCGCGCGCGCGGGTGGAGGCGGCGGCGCGACGCGTGCTGGCAGCCAAGGAGCGTATCCGCTCCTCCCGGAGCGGCACGGTGCCTGGCTCGGCCGCATCGCTTCACGCCACCGGCCTGGCGCCGCAGGCGCCGGTGCTGGCGCCGCCGGCATCCGCATCCGTCCTCCGCCAGCTTCCGGCGGAGGAGGTCGGGATGAGCGAGGCGGCGCTCGCCCGAGTGGACGCCGCGATCAGGGGCGCGATCGAGGCGGGGCACTTCCCTGGCACCGCGCTGGCGGTCGGGCGGCGTGGAGGTCTCGTGCGGCTACGCGGCTACGGCCGGCTAGGGCGGGAGCCCGACGCCCGGATGGTGGATGCCGAGGAAACCATCTACGACCTGGCCTCCCTCACCAAGGTAGTCGGCACCACGGCAGCTGTGATGGCATTGGTCGAGGCGGGGAGGATCGAGCTGGACGCGCCGGTGCGCAGCTATGTGCCGGAGTTCGCAGGAGACGGCAAGGACAGCGTCACCGTCCGGCATCTCCTCGCCCACACTTCGGGGCTGCCGGCGGGGCTGAACCTCTACGGCAGGGCGACCTCGCCAGAGGATGCGTTGCGGCAGGTGTTCGAGAGCCGCCTGGTGCTGCGGCCTGGCGAGGTGGCGCTCTACAGCGACCTGGGGATGATTCTGCTGGGGGAGGTGGTGCGGCGCGCGGCGGGTGAGCCGGTGGATCGCTTCCTGGCGTGGCGGATCTTCGCCCCGCTGGGGATGTCCACGACGATGTTTCTTCCCCCGCTCAACCTGTGGACGCAGACGCCGCCGAGCGCACTCACCTCCGAGCGGGACTTCGTGCTGCGCGGAGTCGTGCACGATGGGAACGCCTTCCGCCTCGGGGGGGTGGCGGGGCACGCGGGGCTCTTCTCGACCGCGCGCGACCTGGCTGTCTTCGCGCAGATGCTGCTGAACCGCGGCGCCTACGGAGGTGTGCGCCTATTCGCGCCCCCCACCGTCGCCACCTTCACGAGCCGTCAGCCGGGCGCCGGGGAGCGCGCGCTGGGGTGGGATACGCCCGGCCCGGAAAGCTCCGCCGGGAGCTACTTCTCCGCCCGCTCCTTCGGGCACACCGGCTACACGGGTACCTCCATCTGGATCGATCCGGCCCGCGACCTCTTCGTGGTGCTGCTGACCAACCGGACCTACGACCGTACCACGACCCGGCAGATGCTGGAAGTACGAAGGGAGATCCACGATGGGATCTCCCGTGCCGTCACCGACGTGCCCCGGTGCAGGCGGCCAGGTGCGATCGAGAGGATCACCCCGCCACGGGTTCTTCCACCGGCTCCGCGGCCACAGCGGACGCCCCCTCCTCGCTCACCACGCGCGCGACGTCCATAACGCTGTCGCCATTGTCGAGGTTGACCAGCCGCACGCCCTGCGTGTTGCGGCCGATCACGCGGATGCCGTCGATCGCCTGACGGTTGACGATCCCCGCGCGGGTGATCACCATCAGCTCGTCGCCCGGGTGAACCTCCTTGATCGCCACCACCCGGCCGGTCTTTGCGGTGGTGCGGACGTTGATCACCCCCTTGCCGCCCCTGCGCTGCAGGCGGTAAGCGTGGATCTCGCTGCGCTTGCCCATCCCCTTCTCGGTGATCACCAGCAGGGTGGTGCCCGGCTGGCGCTGCAGGGCTGGCGCTGCGGAGCTGCCGTCCTCACCGGACAGCGTCCCCAGGACCGGACTACTACTCACCACCACCATCCCGATCACCACGTCGTCGGCCTCGAGGCTGATGCCGCGCACGCCGGTGGTCGCGCGGCCCATCTCCCGCACGTCCCGCTCCTGGAAGCGGATCGCCATCCCCTCACGCGTGGCGAGCACCACGTCGCAGCTGCCGTCGGTGAGCTGGACGTCGATCAGCTCGTCGCCCTCCAGGATGTTGATCGCGTTGATCCCCACCGCGCGCGGGTTGCCGAAGGCGGAGAGCACCGTCTTCTTCACCACGCCCTTACGGGTGGCGAAGATCAGGTTGCGATCCTCCGAGAACTCCCGCACCGGCACGAGCGAGGCGATCTTCTGGTCCGCCTGGATGTTGAGCAGGTTGACGATCGGCTTGCCGCGGCTCGCGCGCGCGCTCTGAGGGATCTGGTGCACCTTGAGCCAGTAGCACTGCCCGCAGCGGGTGAAGAACATCAGGTAGTCGTGCGTGCTCGCCAGGAAGATCTGCTCGACCCAGTCCTCTTCCTTGGTCCCCATCCCGCTGATCCCCCGGCCACCCCGCCCCTGCCGGCGGTAGGTGTCCACCGGCACCCGCTTGATGTAGCCGTGGTGCGAGACGGTGATGACCATCTCCTCGTCGGCGATCAGATCCTCGATCGAGAGCAGGGTGGTGTCGCCGAGGATGTCGGAGCGCCGCTCGTCGCCGTAGCGATCGGCGACCTCACGCAGCTCCTCCTTGATGATCGTCATCCGCCGCTCACGGCTCCCGAGGATGTCGCGCAGGTCGGCGATGGTGGCGCGCACTTCCGCCAGCTCTGCCTCGAGCTGCTCGATCTCCAGCCCCGTGAGCTTGGCGAGGCGCATGTTCAGGATCGCATCCGACTGGCGCTCGGAGAGGGCGAAGCGCTCGCGCAGCCGCTCGCCCGCCTCGGCGCTCGTCTCCGACCCGCGAATGATGGCGATCACCTCGTCGATGTTGTCGACGGCGATCTTGAGCCCCTCGAGGATGTGCTCGCGGTCCGTCGCCTTGCGCAGCTCGAACTCCGTGCGGCGCACCACCACCACGTGGCGATGGTCGACGAAGTGCGCGATCATCTCCCGCAGGCTGAGCACCCGCGGCACGCCCCCCACCAGCGCGAGCATGATCACCCCGAAGGTGCTCTGCATCTGCGTGTGCTTATAGAGCTGGTTGAGGACGATGTAGGGGATGGCGTCGCGCCGCAGCTCGATGACGATCCGCATGCCGTCGCGGTCCGACTCGTCGCGCATGTCGGAGACCCCCTCGATCTTGCGGTCGCGCACCAGCTCGGCGATCTGCTCGATGAGGCGCGACTTGTTGACCATGAAGGGGATCTCGGTGACGATGATCTTCTCGCGGCCACCCTCCTCCTCGATCTCCGCGCGCGCACGCATGACGATGCGCCCCCGGCCGGTCTCGTACGCCTCGCGGATCCCCTCGCGGCCGAAGATCAGCCCGCCGGTCGGGAAGTCCGGTCCCTTGACGAACTGCCGCAGATCCTCGACGGTGCACTCCGGGTTGTCGATCAGGTGCACGCAGGCATCCACCACCTCGCGCAGGTTGTGCGGCGGGATGTTGGTCGCCATCCCGACGGCGATGCCGCTGGAGCCGTTGACGAGCAGGTTGGGCACCTTGGCCGGCAGCACCGTGGGCTCCAGCAGCCGATCATCGAAGTTGGGGGCGAAGTCCACCGTCTCCTTGTCGATGTCGCCCAGCATCTCGGTGGCGATCTGCGCCAGCCGCGCCTCCGTGTAGCGATAGGCGGCTGCACTGTCGCCATCGACGCTGCCGAAGTTGCCCTGCCCCTGGATCAGCGGATACCTCAAGCTGAAGTCCTGCACCATGCGCACGAGCGCGTCGTACACAGCGCTGTCGCCGTGCGGGTGGTAGCGCCCCAGCACGTCACCGACCACCGTTGCGCTCTTCTTGAAGGGACGGTTGGGCGCAAGGCCGCTCTCGTGCATCGCATAGAGGATGCGCCGGTGCACGGGCTTGAGCCCGTCGCGTACGTCCGGCAGCGCCCGCTGCACGATCACGCTCATCGAGTAATCGAGGAACGACTGCTTGAGCTCGTCGTCGATCAGACGGGGAACGATGCGGTCGCGATGCTTGGCCACGGCCATGTTGCTCTCGATCTCAAGAGTTGCGAGGGTACGAAGGACGAGCGAGAAAAGCGCGTGCCACTCCCGCTTCGTACCCTTGGTGGTACCCCGCAGCGGAGGGTGGGTTCGGGAGATTTTCGGTTTGCCCGCTCGGGCCTGCAATCTGCATCGGCCGCGGGGACCGGGAGCAGCAGGAACAGATGCCTCTGCGTCCGGGGCCGGACCAACTGGCAAACAAACACTTCGCTATCAGGAGCAACCTTGGCAACCTCCCCTCAGTACGTCGGCCCGCTGGAGCGGCGCAGCGATTACCTCCCGCTCCGCAAGGTCGAGCGCGTGGTGCTCCTGGGCTACATGGCCTCGGGCAAGAGCACCGTGGGCGAAGCGCTCGCGCGGCGCATTGAATGGCAATTCGTGGACTTCGATGTGGAGATCGAGCGGCGCGACGGCCGCACCGTGCAGCAGCTCATCGAGGAAGAGGGGGAGGGATTCTTCCGGGAGCTGGAGGCGGCGCTCACCGAGGAGCTGGCGACGGTGCGCAACGTGGTGCTGGCCCCCGGCGGCGGGTGGATCACGCGTCCGGAGCTGCTCGAGGCCATCCGGTCGGGCACGCTCTCCGTCTGGCTGCGCGTGGATCCGGCGGAGGTCGCCCGCAGGCTGAAGAATGACACGGTGGATCGGCCGTTCAAGGAGCTTGCCGATCCGACGGAGCGCATCGCCGCGATGCAGGCGGAGCGCGAGCCGCTCTACCGGCTGGCTGACGTGGGCGTGCCGACGAACACCCGCAGCGTCGAGCAGATCGCCTTCGAGATCGAGCAGCTGGTGCGTACGCGCGGGATCCACGAGGTAGAGTAGGAGCCGGGCGCAGGCAGTCCCGTCTGGCCTGCGCCTTCAGTCATCGGCCTACAACTCTTCCAGGACCTCCTCGAACTCCATCGCCATGGTGGGGTGGCCGTGGCGCTGCGCCGCCTCGATGCCATGCCGGTAGGCGGCGCGCGCCTCCTCCTCGCGCCCCAGCTCACGCAGCGCGTGGCCGAGGCGGCCGTACGCGTTCCCCTCGTCGTCGGCCAGCTCGAGGTAGCGCCGCAGCTCGCCGACCATCTCCTCCCAGCGCCCCACCTTCTCGTACTCCAGCGCGAGGCCGAAGCGGGCGCGGGGATCGTCGGGGCGTGTGGCGGCCAGCCGCTGCAGCGCCTCGATGCGCGACGTCGCCTGCCCGCCGGGTCCGGTGTCCATCCTGCTCGCCCGCGTCGCCCGTTGAGGTGCCTACGACTTGCGCCGGATCACCTTGATGGCGGCGGCTCCTACCGCCACTCCCAGCGCTGCCGCGCCGCCGATCATCGCGGCGCGCTCCGGCTCGACGCCGGCGAGGCTCTCCTTGAGCTGGTCCAGCCGCCCGCCGCTTTCGGGGGGCGGAACTTCGTGGAGATCGATCCCGCCGAGCGGCGGCGCAGCGGCCTCGGACGCGGCTGCAGTTGCCTCGCCCGCTGGGGCCTCGCTCTCGAGCTGAACCTCCGCCTCGCAGCCCGGGCAGGTCGCCTTCCCCGCACTCCGGCTGCTGCGGTTGGTGAAGACCAGCGCCTCGTTGCAGTGCGGGCAGGTCCCGCCCGCTGGGATCGGCTTCACCGATGCGTAAAGAGCGTTGCGGCTCATCCCCAGGCGCGCGGCAAGCTGATCCACGGTCTCACTGCTGTTCCAGTACAGGTCGTTCGCCTGATCGTGGAGCGACGCGGCGGTATCGGAAGCAGCATCCATTGCACCTACTCCGGTTTCGTGGAAAGAAGTGAGGTATCACCCGCCGGACGTGCACAGCGCATGCCAGGAGCCGCGGAAAGTGCTTGCCCGCCGCGGGTTTCGGCCGACCCGACGGCCGTCGTTGAAGAGCTGCCGCCGCGGGGCTATCTTGCCGGATCCGAGTCCCACCCGCACCCGGAAGTGAAACGAACGTGCCTGAACTGCTGCACAGCGCAACCACGATGATCCGCCCGCCCGCTCTCCGTGCCGGTGCGCGGGTCGCCCTGGTGGCGCCCGCCGGGCCGGTGCCTGCCGAGGCGGTCGATGACGCGGTCGAACGGGTACGCGCCCTGGATTGGGAGCCGGCGCTCGGCCGCCATGCGCGCGGCCGGCACGGCTACCTCTCCGGCACCGATGCCGAGCGGCTGGAGGACCTGAACGAGGCGCTCCGCTCCACCGACAACGACGCGATCTGGTGCCTGCGCGGCGGCTACGGCACGATGCGCCTCCTGGAGCGGGTGGAGTGGGAGGCGCTGGTGCGGCGCCCGCGCCCGCTGATCGGCTTCAGCGACAACACCGCGCTGCACCTGGCGATCCACCGGCACGGTGTGGTCTCCTTCCACGGGCCGCACCCCGCCGCCGCGGAGTTCCCGCCCTTCGCGGAGGCGGCGTTGCTGGCGGCGCTCACTCGTCCCGAGCCCGCCGGGGCACTCCCCTTCCCCGCCGGCTGGCCCCGCCCGGAGACGATCGTAAGCGGGAGCGCGGCGGGTCCGCTCGTCGGCGGCAACCTCTCGCTGATCGCCGCCACCCGCGGCACGCCGTACCAGATCCAGTCCGAGGGCGCGATGCTCTGCCTCGAGGAGATCGGCGAGGCGGCGTACCGGCTGGACCGCCTCCTCTCTCAGCTCCACCTTGCCGGGGTGCTGCGCTCCGTCGCGGGCATCGCGCTGGGCGCCTTCACCGACTGCACCGACATGCGGACGGCGGGAATGCCCTCGCCGCTCGAGGTGCTGCGCGACCGTCTCGCCGGCCTGAGGATTCCCGTCGCGGCCGGCCTCCCCTTCGGCCACATCCCCGAGAGCTGGACGCTGCCGCTCGGCGTGCGCGCGCGGCTGGACGCGAGCGCCCGGACGCTGGAGCTGCTCGAGCCCGCTGTCGCGTCCGGCGGGACGAGCTAGTGCCGCGTCAAACCACGCGTGCGACGCTTTGGCAGCCGCCCTCCGGGCCCCCTCTCCGGCTCGCTTAGTGCTGCCGTTCGCAAGTTCACGTACGTATCGGGACTTGTCATCTGCACGGCGGTGTTGCAACCTTCGGCGGGTGTGACGAAGGGACGCAAGAGTGCCGCGCAGGTGGAGAATGCCACGACAGAGTCCCTACGAGGTTGTGCTGAGCCCGGAGGAACGACGCGTCCTGGAAGCGCAGGCGCGTCAGCAGAAGGCGCCCTACCGCCAGGTGATCCGCGCCAAGATGATCCTGCTGGTCGCCGAGGGGCTGGAGAACGAGGAGATTGCCCAGCGTCTGGACGTGAGGCGCGCCACGGTGAGCAAGTGGAGAAGTCACTTCCATGCGCAGCGCCTGGAGGGCTTGCGGGACGCGCCTCGCAGCGAGCGCCCCCCCGCTTTTTCCCCCTCAGCAGGTCGCCGCCGTCAAGGCGCTGGCCTGTGAGCTGCCGGCGCGCTCGGGCGTGCCGCTCTCGCGCTTCAGCCTCAGAGGGCTGGCCCGGCAGGTCGTGCTCTGGGCGGTGGTGGGTGCAATCAGTGCGGCCACGGCAGGTCGCTGGCTGCGGCAGGATGCGCTGCGGCCCTGGCGCTACCGCAGCTGGATCTTCCCGCGAGATCCCACCTTCGAGAGCAAGGCCGCACGGGTGCTGGATCTGTATGAAGGACGCTGGGAAGGCGTGCCGCTGGGGCCGAAGGAGTACGTGCTCAGCGCCGATGAGAAGACAAGCATCCAAGCGAGAGTGCGCCTGCATCCGAGCGCGCCGCCCGCTCCGGGAGAGCCGATGCGCGTCGAGCATGAGTATGAGAGGGGCGGAAGCCTGGTCTATCTGGCTGCCTGGGATGTGCACCGGGCGAAGCTCTTCGGGCGCTGTGAGACCAAGACGGGGATTGTGCCCTTTGATCCTCTGGTGGAGCAGGTGATGAGCCAGGCGCCGTACTGCTCGGCGGAGCGGGTTTTCCTCATCGTCGACAACGGCAGCTCGCATCGAGGGCGTGCCAGCGTCGAGCGTCTGCAGGCGCGGTGGCCGAATCTGGCTCTGGTGCATCTGCCGGTGCATGCGAGTTGGCTGAACCAGATCGAGATCTACTTCTCGATCGTACAGCGCCAGGTGCTGACACCGAATGACTTCGCCCGTTTGGCGGAGGTCGAGAGCCGCCTGCTGGACGTTGAGCGCCGCTATGAGGCGGTGGCCAAACCGTTCCGGTGGACGTTCACGCGCCAAGACCTTGCCGAGTGGCTGGAGAAGCTGAACCGTGTGGCTGCGCCTCCAGAGGAGCCGGCGCAGCCGGTCCAATCTGGGGCACCGCTGCTGGCGCGTGCGGCGTAATCCAATACGCCAGCGCATTTGCGAACGGCAGCACTAAGGATTCCACGAAGAGCTGCGCGAGGATGCGTCGCCGGCTCGCTCCCAGCGCGCTGCGCACCGCGATCTCGCCGAGTCGCGCCACCGTGCGGGCGTACTGCAGGACGGCGAGGTTGACGGCTACGACGACCAGAAGCCCGCTGACGAGGAGCTGAAGGATTCGCAGGGCCACCCTGACAAGGGGGTGTTCGAGATCGAGGTGCTCGCGCGTGTAGGGGAGGACCCGCAGCCGGAGTCGCTCGTGTGTCTCGGGATATGCTGCCGCTGCACGCCGTCCGATCGTCGTGATCTCCGCCTGTGCTTCCTCGAGGGTGACCCCCGGCGCCAGCCTGCCGAACACGTAGAGCGCTGGCCCCTGCAGCCGCTCGTAAGCCGACGGATCGGCCCGCAGCGGGACCCAGAACTGGTGGCTCACGGGGAACTGGAATCCTTCCGGCATCACGCCCACCACGATGTGGGGTGCCGCGCCGAGCTGGATCGTCCGGCCCACGATGTCCGGGTCACCGGAAAAGCGCGACTGCCAGGCCTCGTGGCCGATCACCACCACGGGCTGAGCCCCGTCGCGCTCGTCGTCCGGAATCAGGTAGCGCCCCAGCAGCGGGGCGGCTCGTGCAACGCGGAACCCCGAGGCGGTGATCTCGGCCACCTTGATCGGCTCAGGGGGGCCCTCCCCTGACACCAGATTGTGTTCAACGGTACGAAACGCGCCCAGGTGCTCCACCGACACGAGCTCCTCGCGCCAGGCGACGAAGTCGTGCAGAACCCTGCGCTCCGGATTTCCGGGGGTGTCCGTCGCGTACTGGAGCGAGACCAAGCGCTCGCCTTCTTGGAGCGGAACGGCGGGGTCGAGCACCTCCGAGATGGCCTCGAAAGCGATAGCGCCGACGGCGATGGCAACCGCTATCGCGAAGCCGCCGATCAGCGTGAGTCCCCGGTGCTTGATCAGCATCCGAACGCCGAGCTTGACGTCCAGCCAGGAGATGCCAGCGCTCATGAGGCCTCTACGGCGAAGTAGTTCGTTCTATGCGCAAGTCGGGACGCGTCCCGGACGCGTCGGCCGCTGGGACACTGGCGAACCGTGAGGCACCCCCCGTGCCGGTGTCGTGGGGTGGCACATCTCGTTACCGCTTGGTCGTTTATGCGCGGCCTGCCCGGCGGACGACACATGCGAGAGTGCCCGGTTCCGGGACTTGTCAGTCCTGCAAGCGGACAGTGCAACCCTCACATGCTGGCCGGGGCTACCTCGTGAGTTTGCACACGCGCGCCAGGCCAACCGTCTGCGGTAAGCAGCCGGCTCTCCGGAGAGTGCTCCAGCCACTTGCGCCCCTGACCATCGTTGCATCCTATGTCGAGCTCGAGAATGACCAGCAATCCACCCCTGCGCATCGAAGTCGAGGAGCACCCGCTCCTGCGGCCTGCCGCGTTCACCACCCACTTCCCGGCCCCGCTCGGCGACCTGCCCACACCGGCGGAGATCCAGCGGCTGCTCGACGCGGATGCTCCGGCACCACTCCAGCGCGAGGAGTCGGTGCGCACGGCCGTGCGCGACCTGCTGCGCTGGGGCGGCTACAAGCCGACCGGCAGGGGCAAGCCCGCCTCGGAGTACCTCGTCCGCGCTGCCGGGGAGGGGACGCTGGACTCCATCAACCTGGCGGTGGACGCCTGCAACGTGGTCTCGCTACACAGCGGATTGCCCATCAGCGTGGTGGACCTGGACCTCGCTCGCCCGCCGTGGTTTGGAGCCCGCCGTGGATCGCCCCGTTTTGCACGATGGCACAGGCGAGCACGAGTGACCTGCCACTCTGCCTTTCTCGCCATGCTCGTAGGTGGCTCGGATCGTGCAACTTTTCTCTATGTCGTTCATGGAACCAATACAAACATCAGCGTTAGGAGGTAAGAAATGGAGCATCATCGCCACGATCATTCCCCGGTCACTCGTGACCACCACTCGGACGAGCCGAGCGCCGGCGATCTGGTCGGCGAGGCGGCGGGCGGAATCAGCGGCGTGCTTGCCGGAGCCGCCCTGGGATCGCTGGGCGGACCCATCGGCACCATCATCGGTGGGATCGCGGGCGCCACCGGCGGATGGTGGGCGGGGCGCTCGATCTCCGAGGCGGCCGCCCACTACACAGAGGACGACGACAGCCATTACCGCGCGCACTATGAATCGCAAACGGACCGCCCGGCCAACCTGACCTACGACCGCGCGCGCACCGGGTACGCCGTGGGTCACATCGCGGGTCGCAACCCGGACTACGGGGGGCGGAGATTCGAGGAGGTCGAGCCCGACATCGAGCGCGGCTGGTCGGCCGAGCATGGCGGGGACTGGAATGTTATGCGCGACTACGCGCGCCATGGTTACGAGCGCTCGGCCAGTAGTCCGGTAACCGACTCCAACCGCTAGAGCGCTTTCCGCTGGGATGCCAGACAGGAGCGCTCCGGCGCCCACTCCCTCTGCCCGCTCTTCCGGACGCGATGGGAGCGGGCAGAGGGTGTTCGCGGTCTGGCGTACCCATAGCCTCTGCTCGCCCGCCGAGGACTCACGACGGTTCGCCTGGTACTCGACCAGGGTCAGATCATTGACCTCCTGGACCATCTCGCGTAGGAGATCCTTCTCTTCCAGCCGATTGCGGTTTGGACGTGGTGCGTCCGTCCTTTTCGGCCTGCTTCTGTCCGTTGTACAGCGTGGGTTTGCTGATCTGGAAGAGATCTGCGATCTCACCTCGCTTCTGCGTGCCCACTTCACACGCCGCAAGCACGCGCTCGCGCAGATCCGAAGAGGAAGGGCCTGGCATGAACTACCGCCGGCAAGTACAAGAACAACGAGGGCTTCCACGCTTGCCCCATGCAAGCTCTAAACCAGCGTGCACACCGCTCTAGATTCGGCGCCCCGTGTGGCGCCGCAGCGGCGGTGGTTCCAGTCACTCCCACGCACCGATTTACCGATGATCCGCACCCTGACGAAGCACACCACGACCGCGGTCACCCTCCTGGTCCTGACCGCCTGCGCCCCCTCCCTCTCATCGAGCGGCGCGGAGGGCGAGCGCGCGAGCTGGCAGCGGCAGGCGCAGAGCGTCACCATCGTCCGGGACGATTGGGGGATCCCTCACGTCCGCGGGAAGACCGATGCCGATGTGGTATTCGGGATCATGTACGCCCAGGCCGAGGACGACTTCAACCGCGTGGAGACGAACCTGATCGACGCGATGGGCCGCCTGGCGGAGGCCGAGGGAGAGTCCGCGATCTATCGCGACCTGCGGATGAAGCTCTTCATCGATCCGGACACCATGAAGGCGCTTTACGAAGAGAGCCCGGCGTGGCTGAAGGCGCTGATGAACGCCTGGGCGGACGGGTTGAACGCCTTCCTCGATACGCATCCGCAGGTCACGCCGCGGGTTATCACGCGCTTCGAGCCGTGGATGGCGCTCTCCTTCAGCGAGGGGAGCATCGGCGGGGACATCGAGCGGGTGTCGCTGAGCGAGCTCGAGGCGTTCTACGGCGGCCGAACCGTGGCCGCGGTGCAGGACGAGAGCGGCGCCCGCTTTACGGAGCCCTCCGGATCGAACGGGTTCGCCATCGCCCCGTCGAACACCGCGAATGGTAACGCGCTGCTGCTGATCAACCCGCACACCTCCTTCTTCTTCCGGGCGGAGGTGCAGATGACCAGCGAGGAGGGGCTGAACGCCTACGGAGCGGTGACCTGGGGGCAGTTCTTCATCTACCAGGGCTTCAACGAGCGCGCCGGGTGGATGCACACCTCGAGCGGAGTGGACGTGATCGACGAGTTCCTGGAGACGGTGGTCGAGAGGGAGGGGCGTCTCTACTACCGCTACGGCAGCGAGGAACGCCCCCTGGCCACCTCCACCGTCACCGTGCCCTACCGCACGGCGAACGGGGCGATGGCGACGCGGACGTTCACCGTCTACAAGACGCATCGCGGCCCGATCATCCGCGAAGCCGAGGGGAGATGGGTGAGCATCGCGCTGATGAACAAACCGGTCGAGGCGCTGAGCCAGTCGTTTCTACGCACCAAGGCACGGAACTACCAGGAGTTCCGCGAGGTCTCGGAGCTACGCGCCAACTCGTCGAACAACACGATCTTCGCCGATGCCGAGGGCAACATCGCCTACTTCCATCCACAGTTCATCCCGAAGCGCGACGACCGCTTCGACTACACCCGCCCGGTGGACGGCAGCGATCCGGCGACCGACTGGCAGGGGCTGCACACCCTGGACGAGATTCCGCACCTGCTGAACCCGCCCACCGGCTGGATCCAGAACACCAACAACTGGCCGTACTCGGCGGCCGGGCGCTACAGCCCGAGGCGCGAGAACTATCCGCGTTACATGGATACCGCCGGGGAGAATCATCGCGGGATCAACGCGATCCGGGTGCTGCAGGAGCGAAAGGACTTCACGCTGCAGTTGCTGCGCGACGCCGCGTACGACCCGTACCTGGCCGCGTTCGCGCAGATGATCCCACCGCTCATCCAGGCGTACGAGCGGCTCCCCGCGAGCGACCCGCTGAAGGGGAAGCTGGCGGAGCAGATCGCGCTCCTGCGCGGGTGGGACTACCGCTGGGCGGCCGGCTCGGTGCCGACCTCGCTCGCCGTCTTCTGGGGAGAGGAGCTCTTCGGACGGATCGGTCCCGAGGCGCGGCGAGCGGGCGTCTCGATCTACGACTTCGCGGCCACGCGCGCCACGGCGGAGCAGATGCTTCAGGCGCTCGCCACCGCCTCCGACCGGCTCGAGGCCGACTTCGGGAGCTGGCGGACGCCCTGGGGCGAGATCGATCGCTTCCAGCGGCTCACCGGCGACCTCGTGCAGCCGTTCAGCGATCAGGCTCCGAGCCTCCCCGTGGGCTTCACCTCGGCGCAGTGGGGGTCGCTCGCCTCCTTCGGCGCGCGCCCATACCCGGGGACGAAGCGGTATTACGGCACCAGCGGAAACAGCTTCGTGGCGGTGGTGGAGTTCGGTGACAGCGTGCGGGCGCGGGCAATCTCAGCGGGCGGGCAGAGTGGGGACCCGAGTTCGCCGCACTTCAACGATCAGGCGCTGCGCTACAGCACCGGGGATCTGCGAGAGGTCTACTTCTATCCCTCGCAGCTGCAGGGGCGCACGACGCGGCTCTACCAGCCAGGGCAATGAGGGTGGCCCGGCCGCGGGACCCAAGGCGAATTCATTCGCTGGCCGTGCAGCGGTGCGGCACCTTCACCAGCAGCATCGTGCCCTCACTCCGGCACGTTCGGTCGCAGCTCTGGATCCCCCGTCGTGGTGGCTTTCCAACCGGCGCGGCAGACGATAGCTTCCGCGCGCGCCAGATCGAGGCGCGCCCGTGGATCCGCCTGTCGAGTCATCACGCAGGCACAGCTCCGCTCGAGCCGCCGGGAGAGCGAACCGTATGAAGAGATTGTCTACAGGGCCGGGTGTGGCAGGGCTGCTCGGGCTCCTCGTCCTCGCCGCGTGCGGCACCACGAGCCGGGAGCCGGGACCGCAGGTCGTCCGGCCGGGCGCACCGGGGGAGGCGGGCCGGGTAGCCGCGGCCGAGGTCAGGGCCGACACAGCGCGGCGCCGTTACACGGAGGCGGACGTGCGCTTCATGCAGCACATGCTCGTCCACCACGCGCAGGCGATGGCGATGACCAGCCTCGTGCCCACCCGCAGCGACCGCGAGGAGATCCGTCTGCTCACGCAGCGGATCGACGTCTCGCAGCAGGACGAGATGGCGCGGATGCGGCGCTGGCTCGAGGCTCGCGGAGAGGAGGTCCCTAGCGCGGATGAACAGCACGCGCACCATGGGGCGGGAGGCCATCACGCGCAGATGCCTGGGATGCTCAGCGAAGAGGAGCTGGCCCGGCTGGCCGCGGCGAGGGGCGCCGAGTTCGACCGGCTCCTTCTGGAGTTCATGATCCGGCACCATGAGGGCGCGCTGGTCATGGTGGAGCAGCTCTTCGCCACCGAGGGTGCCGGAAGGGAGCCGGAGCTCTTTCAGCTCGCCTCTCACGTCGATGCCGACCAGCGCACCGAGATCGCGCGCATGCGCAGAATGCAGGACGCTCTACTTCAACGAGGTTCAGAATGAGACCCGAAGCAAACGTTCCCACACTCGCCCGGCTCCTGTTCGTCGCAGGGGTGCTGTCGTCCCTCACCGCCTGCGCGACCGCTCCCCCGCCTGCCGCCGAAGGCCCCGCGCCGCGTAGCAGCCAGGCGGGCAACGGCCAGGTGGACCCGCGGATCGGGCTGCGGCCGGGCTGGCAGGATGCCGGCAGCGCCATCCGCGGTATGGAGCTGGTGGCGAGCCGCCCGCGGCCGGAGGGCTTCGTCAATGCGGACGACCTGGGCGACATCCTGTTCGCCAACTCCGATATGGCCTTCCGGGGCAACCTGCTCTTCATGGGGAGCTTCCACGGCTTCCAGATCTACGACATCGCCGACCCGGCCAATCCGAGGCTGCGTACCGCCGTCGTCTGCCCCGGCGGCCAGGGCGACATGTCGATCCACGGCAACCTCCTCTTCATGTCGGTGGAGATGCCCAACGGCCGTATCGACTGCGGGACCGAGGGCGAATTCTCGGAGACCGCCAGCCCCGACCGCTTCAGCGGCGTGCGCATCTTCGACGTCAGCGACATTAACCGACCCCGGCAGGTCGGAGGCGTGCAGACCTGCCGCGGCTCGCACACCCACACGCTGGTGACGGACCCGAACGACGCCACGCACGTGTACGTCTATGTATCCGGCACCAGCATGGTGCGGCCGGCGGCGGAGCTCGAGGGGTGCTCGGGGCTGCCGCCGGAGCAGGATCCCAACACCGCGTACTTCCGCATCGAGGTGATCCGCGTGCCGGTGGCCGCGCCGCAGAACGCGCAGATCGTCAACGCGCCGCGCATCTTCGCCAGCGCGGAGACCGGCGACATCGCGGGGCTCTGGCGTGGAGGCGCGCACGGCCCGGGCACCCAGACCACGGCCACGACCGACCAGTGCCACGACATCACCGCCTTTCCGGAGATCGGGCTGGCCGCAGGCGCCTGCTCGGGCAACGGGATCCTGCTGGATATCGCCGATCGCGCGAACCCGCGGCGGGTCGCTGAGGCGACCGATCCCAACTTCGCCTACTGGCACTCGGCTCCCTTCAACAACGACGGCACCAAGATCATCTTCACCGACGAGTGGGGAGGCGGGATGGAAGCGCGCTGCCGGGAGACGGACCGGCCCGAGTGGGGTGCGAACGCGATCTTCGACCTGGTGAATCGTCGCGAGCTGCGGCATCGGAGCTATTACAAGCTGCCGGCGCCGCAGACGCCGACGGAGAACTGCGTGGCGCACAATGGCTCGCTGATCCCGGTGCCGGGGCGCGACATCATGGTGCAGGCCTGGTACCAGGGCGGCATCTCGGTGTTCGACTTCACCGACTCGGAGAAACCGTTCGAGATCGCCTACTTCGACCGCGGCCCGCTGAGCCCTACGGAGCTGCTGCTGGGAGGCTTCTGGTCGGCCTACTGGTACAACGGCTACGTCTACGGTTCGGAGATCGGGCGCGGGCTCGACGTCTTCCGGCTGACGCCCGGCGAGCACCTGACGCAGAACGAGATCGACGCGGCGAACCAGGTGCGCATGGCGGAGTTCAACCCGCAGACGCAGTCGCGCTTCGTCTGGCCGGCGAGCTTCGCGGTGGCCGGCGCCTACCTCGATCAGCTCCGGCGCGGCAACGGCATCCCCGCCGACCGGGTGTCACAGATCGCGAGCGAGCTCGAGCGCGCCGAGCGGCTGCAGGGGTCCGCCGAGCAGGCCGCGCTGACGCAGCTCGCCTCGACCGTCGCTCAGCTCGCCAGCGGGACCACGGCAGCGGGCATCGATGGGGAAGGGGGCACCAGCGGCGCCTCCGTGGATGCGCGCCGCGTGCGGTTGCTCGCCGAGACCCTCAGGGAGCTGGCGAACACGCAGCGGTGATCGTTTCGCGGGGGCGCCCCCCCCGCGGGCCCACATGGTCTACTTGTTTAGGAATGAACCGACCGCCCCCGCGGCTCCCACTGCTCTGCCCCCCTGG